>NZ_JBQENN010000026.1:0-91038 GCF_052044625.1 Pseudomonas sp. 22515 | reverse complement strand
ACAAGGTACCCCACCGGCCTGGAACCGTGGCGATCTCTGTAGGAGCGGGTTTACCCGCGAACAGGCCCTGATAGGCGATCAATCAGTCGGCTGCTTGAACACATAGAACAGGTTGGGCTCACTGACCAGGTAAATGGTCCCCGCTTCGTCCATCGCAATCCCCTCGGCCTGCGGCACCGTCGCCTGCAACCCCTGGAAGCCCTTGCGCAACGACAAGGTACTCAGCGGCTGGCCCTGTACATCCAGCTCCAGCACCAACCGCGACTCGTCCGACAATGCCAGCAAATGCCCGCTGCGTTCATCGAACTGCAAACTCGACAAATCCCGCACAAACAACCGTGAATCGCGCTTGCGGTCCTGCACCACATGCACGGCGTAGGGCTTTTCCGGATTGTCATGCGGGAAGCCATGCACCTCATAGATCAGCATCGGATCACGCTCTTTCGCCACGAACAGGCGCTTGCCCGCCGAATCGTAGGCAAGGCCCTCGAAGCCTTTGTTGCCATTGAGGCCAATACCCAATGTCAGCTGTTCGGCATCACCGGCATCGAGAAACATCGTGTCGTCTTCCAGCCGTACGCGAATCAGCCGTTGCTGACGCTCGTCGGTGATCACATAGCTGTTTGGCCCAACGTACTCCACAGCCTCCGGGTCGCCGAAGCCAGTCAGCGGCACACGCCGCAGGATACGGCCATCCAGCGACAGCTCGATCAGCTCCGAACGGGCATTGGTGACCGTGAAGAGGGTTTTGCGGTCGGGGTCGTAGGTCAGCGCCGAAATGTCATCATCCAGCCCTTCGATCGGCTGCGCCTCCAGCACCACCCGGTAGCGATCCAGGCCAATGCTTCGCTCCACAGGCTGCCACCAGGTCTTGAGATTGAACCAGCCACGCTCGAACAGGCGAAACTCCTGCCCAGCCCAGCCAAGCAGGAGCAGACCAATGGCAGCCAGAACAAGGAACAGGCGAACAAAACGACGCATAGGGACAGACTCGACACAGGGGTGGCGAATCTAATCATGAATGGCTGAAGCAAAGCTTAATGCAAATGTCAGGCAAATCTGATGATGTTGTCAGTTCTTTTTGAATCGATAGAAAAGCGCCGGCTCGCTGACCATATATAAGTTTCCTCTGTCGTCCATGGCCACCCCTTCAGCCCGCGGAATGGTGTCTTCAAGCCCGTTGAAGCCGCCCAGCAGCGTCATGAAGCTGACTTGCTGGCCCTGCTCGTCCAGCTCCAGCAGCATGTTGGAGTCGGCCGAGAGCACCAGCAAGTGGCCGGTACGCGGGTCGACACCCAGCGCAGACAGGTTGCGCAAGTCGAGCTCATCGCTAGGCAACGGCTGCTTCTCACCCTTGAGCGGGCTGCGGCCATCGGTGTTCCAGGTGTACAGCTTGGGCGGGCGCTCCTCACCAATGATCAGGCGCTGGCGCAGCGGGTCCCAGGCGATGGCCTCGAAGCCCTTGTTGCTCTTGGCCGAAGGGCCCAGGTCGTGGCTCGGGAAGTCGTCGTGATTCAGTGCAGTGGTCTGCGCGTCCACCTTGACCACGGTCAGGTCATGCAGGCGCTCGTCGGTGATGGCCAGGTTGCCGTCTTCCAGCACCGCGATGCCTTCGGGGTTGTTCCAGCCGTTGAGCGGGATCTTGCGCAGTACATCGCCCTCCAGGCTCAGCTCGACCAGGAACGGGTTCTTGCCCATGACCGCGAACAGGGTGCGGGTCTGCGGGTTGAAGGCCACGTCCGAGGCTTCGTCATCGTCCATGCCCGGCAGCGGTTTGGCGTCGATGTCCACCTGGTAATCCGGCAGCCACACGCTATCGCTGCGCGCGGTGGTGCTTTCGAAGCTTTCTTTTACCCACAGTGCACCGCGGTCATCCCAGTGCATGGCCACGGCCACGCCATAGCCGATCACCGCCGCCACGGCCAGGCCGAAGGGCCAGCGCAGGTAGAAGCGACGCTTGGGAGTTGCCGGGGCGCTGGAGGAGGATGGCATGCGGTGATCCTGGGGAAATGGGCGTAGGTGCGCGCATTATCCGGATTGGGTGTGAAAAATCGGTAAACAGTGCCGGCCCATTCGCGGGCATGCCCGCTCCCAAGGTGCTGCAATCCCTGTAGGAGCGGGTTTACCCGCGAAGAAGGCGACGCGTTCCCTGTAGGAGCGGGTTTACCCGCGAAAAAGGCGACGCGGTTTCGAGTTAAAGCACCCGGCTTTCGAAGCGGCTCACACCCGGCAGTTCCAGCACCAGCTCGTCACCGACATTGAACGGCCCAACACCCGCCGGGGTACCGGTGAGGATTACATCCCCCGCTTGTAGTGAGAAATGCGCTGCCATGTACTGGATCATCGGCACGATCGGGTTCAGCATCATCGCGCTGTTACCCTCCTGGCGCACTTCGCCGTTCACGGTCAGGCGCACCGGGATGTCTGTCACGTCCTCAAAGCTGGCGGCCGAGACGAACGGTGGCAGCACGCAAGCGCCGTCAAAGCACTTGGCCAGCTCCCAAGGCAGGCCCTTTTCCTTCAGTTTGGCCTGCACGTCGCGCAGGGTCAGGTCCAGCGCCGGTGCGTAACCGGAAATGGCGTCCAGCACCTCTTCCTCGCTCGGGTGGGTCGACAGCGGCTTGCCCAGCAGCACGGCAATTTCAACCTCATAGTGCACCGACCCACGCTCGGCCGGGATCTTGAAGCCACCTTCGGCCGGCACCACGCAGCTGCCTGGCTTGATGAACAGCAGCGGCTCGGTGGGGATCGGGTTGTCCAGTTCCTTGGCATGCTCGGCATAGTTACGGCCGATGCACACCACCTTGCCCAGGGGGAAGTGAATGCGCGTGCCGTCTACGTACTGGTGCTGGTAACTCATGGCCGACTCCTTCTGGATACTGCTTTTTATTCAGGTGCGAAGATCTTACCCGGATTCATGATGCCGTTAGGGTCGAACACGGCCTTTATTGCCTTCATGCAGGCGATTTCTTCGGGGGAGCGGCTGTAGCCCAGGTAGTCACGCTTGGTCATGCCCACGCCATGCTCGGCAGAAATCGACCCGTTGTAACGCTCGACGATCTCGAACACCCACTTGTTGACCTTGGCACACGAAGCGAAGAAGTCGTCCTTGCTCATATGCTCAGGCTTGAGGATGTTCAGGTGCAGGTTGCCATCACCAATATGGCCGTACCACACCACTTCATAGTCCGGGTAATGCGCTGAGACGATGGCGTCGATATCGCGCAGGAACGCAGGCACTTTCGAGACGGTGACGGAAATGTCGTTCTTGTACGGTGTCCAGTGCGAGATGGTTTCCGACAGGTACTCGCGCAGCTTCCACAGGTTTCTCAGCTGGCTTTCGCTCTGGCTCATCACCCCATCCAGCACCCAACCCTGCTCGACGCAGTGCTCGAAGGTAGCCAATGCTTCATTGGCAACCTCTTCAGTGCTGGCCTCGAACTCCAGCAGCGCATAGAACGGGCAATCCGTCGCGAATGGCGCAGGCACATCGCCGCGGGCGAGGATCTTGGCCAACCCCTTGTCGGAGAAGAACTCGAAAGCGGTCAAGTCCAGCTTGCCCTGGAAGGCGTGCAGCACCGGCATGATAGCGTCGAAGTCCGGTGTGCCCAGCACCATGGCGGTGAGGTTGCACGGTGCGCGGTCCAGGCGCATGGTGGCCTCGACCACGAAGCCCAGCGTACCCTCGGCACCAATGAACAGCTGGCGCAGGTCGTAGCCGGTGGCGTTCTTGATCAGGTCTTTGTTCAGCTCCAGCAACTCGCCCTTGCCGGTGACCACTTTCAGCCCGGCCACCCAGTTGCGGGTCATACCGTAACGAATCACCTTGATCCCGCCGGCATTGGTGCCGATATTGCCGCCAATCTGGCTGGAACCGCTGGAAGCGAAGTCCACCGGGTAATACAGGCCTTGCTCTTCGGCGTAGGTTTGCAGCTGGCGGGTGACGACCCCTGGCTGGCAAACCACAGTACGGTCGAAAGCATTGAAGCCAAGGATCTGGTTCATGTAGTCGAAGGCGACGACAACCTCGCCATTGGCCGCCACGGCGCCGGCAGAAAGCCCGGTGCGCCCGCCAGAGGGCACCAGCGCCACCTTGTGCGCATTGGCCCAGTGCACAATGGCTTGCACCTGTTCTATCGTTTTGGGGAAGACGATGGCGCTGGGCGCTGGCGGATAATGCTTGGTCCAGTCCTTGCCATACGCTTCGAGGGAAACCGGGTCAGTCAGGACCTTGCCAGGGTCGACAAGGGTCATCAGTTCTTCAATAACAGCGGGGTGGGTCATCGCTGGAACTCTCGACTTATTCATGGTCACCCTGAGCACTCTTCACCTGTCGGGATAAGCTCAGATTGTGTCGCGTATGCTAGCATAGCCCTCCCGCTGTTCATGCTAAGGCTGCCCTCGCGCCTGGCATCACCCCTCGCCAATTTATCTCCGGGATACAGGTTTACGCAGATGAGCAAGACTTCTCTCGACAAGAGCAAGATCCGGTTCCTTCTTCTTGAAGGTGTGCACCAGAACGCGGTCGATACTCTCAAGGCCGCCGGCTACACCAACATCGAATACCTCACTGGTTCGTTGCCGGAAGCCGAGCTGAAGGAAAAGATCGCTGACGCCCACTTCATCGGCATCCGTTCGCGTACCCAGCTCACTGAAGAGATCTTCGACTGCGCCAAGAAACTGGTCGCTGTTGGCTGCTTCTGCATCGGTACCAACCAGGTTGACCTGGAAGCTGCCCGCGCGCGCGGTATCGCCGTGTTCAACGCACCGTACTCCAACACCCGTTCGGTGGCCGAGCTGGTGCTGGCCGAAGCCATCCTGCTGCTGCGCGGCATCCCTGAGAAGAACGCCTCCTGCCACCGTGGTGGCTGGATCAAGAGCGCGGCTAACTCGTTTGAAATCCGCGGCAAGAAACTGGGCATCGTCGGCTACGGCTCGATTGGTACCCAGCTTTCGGTACTGGCTGAGAACATGGGCATGCAGGTGTACTTCTTCGACCCGCTGACCAAGCTGCCACTGGGCAACGCCGTGCAGGTCACCAGCCTGAACGAGCTGCTGGGCCTGGCTGACATCGTCTCGCTGCACGTGCCTGAGCTGCCCTCCACCCAGTGGATGATCGGCGAGAAGGAAATCCGCTCGATGAAGAAGGGCGCGATCCTGATCAACGCCGCCCGTGGCACCGTGGTCGAACTGGACCACCTGGCCGCTGCCATCAAGGACAAGCACCTGATCGGCGCCGCCATCGACGTGTTCCCGGTCGAGCCACGCTCCAACGACGAAGAGTTCGAAAGCCCGCTGCGCGGCCTCGACAACGTGATCCTGACGCCGCACATTGGTGGTTCCACCGCCGAAGCCCAGGCCAACATCGGTCTGGAAGTGGCCGAGAAGCTGGTCAAGTACAGCGACAACGGTACCTCGGTGTCCTCGGTCAACTTCCCGGAAGTGGCCCTGCCGGCTCACCCAGGCAAGCACCGCCTGCTGCACATCCACGAAAACATCCCGGGCGTGCTCAGCGAGATCAACAAGGTCTTCGCCGAGAACGGTATCAACATCTCCGGTCAGTTCCTGCAGACCAACGAGAAAGTCGGTTACGTGGTAATCGACGTTGACGCCGAGTACTCGGACCTTGCGCAAGAGAAACTGCAACAGGTCAAGGGCACCATCCGTTCCCGCGTCCTGTTCTAAGTCTCGGTGCAGCATGAAAAAGGGAGGCCCTGAAGGCCTCCCTTTTTTTATTTCACTTCAACCGTGATCTTCTTCGACTCGACGCTAGGCTTGAACGGCACATGATACTGGTCACCCAGAATCAGTTGCAGGGTGTGCTTGCCCGGGGTCAGGGTAATGCTGGTTTCGGTCTGTGCCTTGCCAAAGTGCAGCACTTGCGGCCCCTTCGGCAGTGCGACGCCGGCCTCTGGCATCAGGCTGGTCGGCAGTGGCATGTCAGCCACCGGCTCTTTGTCGACATCCACCAGCAGATGGTGGTGCCCGGTGTGCGGGGTTTGGTCACCCGCAGGCTTGAGGCCCATACCCTCGATACCGAACTTGACGGTGAAGGTTTTGTCGACCGTGGCACCATCGGCGGGGGAAACGATGAAGACCTTCGCCTCCTTGGGCGGCTCCTGGCTCTTCAGGGCGTCTGCGGCACTGGCGAACACCGACGCTCCCATCAGCAGACCGGCAACGGCAGCACGCGAAAATAGGCTGTTCATTCACTTCTCCTGTGATTCACTTATTGACCGCAGCCTGTCATCCAAACGCGGCGGTAGTTCACCTTAGTTGAAATATGCGCCAAGGTGTTCACATTGCCTGGCAGAAATATTTCAGTCAGGGTTAAACAATGCCGAGGCTTGAAGGTCATAGGCTGCGCTCGATCACGGCGAGGAAGAAAGCCGTGGCGATCGATTTCAAACTGCTAAAAGAAAAGGGGCATACATGCGTTCGACCATAGGGGTACTGCTGGCAGTACTGATCAGTCCATTGGCTCAGGCAGAGCTGATCGACGAAATCGCCGACCGGGGCGAACTGCGCATTGCCGTACAGGCCGAGAACTCGCCATACGCCTTCAAACAAGACGACCACCTGACAGGTTTCGACATCGAATTTGGCCAGGCCCTGGCCAAGGAACTGGACTTGCGCGCCGAGTTCGTCGAAGCCCCGTCTGCCGAAGTGCTGGCGGGTGTCGAGAGTGGCAAGTACGACATCGCGTTCGCCCCGTCGAGTGAATCGCTCACAGGCGACGGCCCGCTCGATGTAAGCCTGCCGATTGGCGAGAAGAAGCTGGTGATCCCGTTTCAGAAGGACAACCCGGCTTTTGAAAGCGCCGTAAACAATGCGTTGCAGCGCTTGAAAGACAGTGGCCGGACTGCCGAGCTTGAGCAGAAGTGGTTCAAGGGTGTGCAGGAGACTGCAGGCGGGCAGTGAGGTCTTCTTTGCAACCTGTACCCGCTAATACAGTGGCGGCGGCAACGGTGATCGGCGGGGGAGATTGGCCAGCAGGGCCGGCCTCTTCGCGGGTGAACCCGCTCCTACACGACGGGCTGTGTCCACCCNCCACCACCGCGGTAGGAACGGGTTCACCCGCAAAAGGGCCGGCGCAGGTTCAAGCAGATCTATCAGCCAAAGCCCGCTGCGCCTGGTCCAGCTCCAGCTCGCTGAACACCTGCACGCCCGCCCGCCGCAGCAGCGCCGTGGTTACCCCTTCCCCCGCCACTTTCACACCCCTGAAGGTGCCATCATAGGTCAACCGGTTGCCACACGAAGGGCTACCAGACTTCAGCACCGCTACGCGAATGCCATGCCGCCGTACCAGCTCCAGCGCCAACTGCGCACCCGCCAGAAACGCGGCACTGACATCTTCACCCGTCACCGTCAGCACCTGCGTGTCGCCATCGAGCACTGCGCTGCCCTGCCCTCCCAGGATCTCTGCTGGTGGCCGCGGTGTCGGCAAGCCACCGGCTACCTCCGGGCACAACGGCACCACGCGCCCTTCGGCCTGCCACTGCTGCAACAAATCGGGATGACCGCTTGCCCGGCCGTCATAGCGTACTGGCTGCCCCAAAAGGCAGGCGCTCACCAGCACCTTGGGCCTCTCAGAACGGGTCATTGCCACGCCGCCTGAACCAGCCGGTCAATGACAGCCGCTCACGCCCGGCCGGCAGGACTTCGTGAGGCACTTCGCCCGACAGGAATACCACCAGGCAACCGGCCACTGGCTCGACATCGTGCTCGACACCGTCGGCCAGGAACATACGCAACTGGCCACCGTCATGCGATTGCCAGCCTTCATTGAGGTAAAGCACCGCCGAGACCATGCGACGGTCATCGTCGCGGAAGCGGTCCAGGTGCCGGCGATAGAACGCCCCCGGTGGGTACAGGGCAAAGTGGCATTCAAAGTCTTCCAGGCCCAGGAAAAGGCCTTGGTTGATTGCCAGGCGCAGCTGATCCATCGCCGCCAGGTACAGGTCGCAGGCCTCGGCCTGCCCCGGGTCGATCCACTGGATCTGGTCACCGCGAATGGCTTCGCGCACCTCCTGGGTAGCACCCCGCCCAACCCCTGCGGGGTTCAGTTCGCCTTCGGCATCACGGCGACGACACTCGGCCGCCAGCGCGCGCACCAGGTCGGCAGGCAGAAAGTGCGCCTGCTGGGACCAGCCATGGGTGGCCAGATCGTCGACGACGGCCGCAAGCATCGGGTGTTCAGGGGATATGTGCATGGCGCGCATCATATCCATTCGCCCTGTCGCCGCACAGCGCCACTTGGCCGAGAAACACGCGGGTATCTCGACAAACCGGCGCCGGGCCAAGGACAATAGCCACCTGCCGACAGGAGTCCTGAATGCGCCGTCTGTTTTCCCTGATTCTGCTGATGATCTGCACCATGCCTGTCTGGGCAGACAACCTGGATCAACTGTACAAGGCCGCCGGCTGGCCCGACCAGCGCGCCCACTTCAACGATGCCCTGACCGCTGCCCAGGAGCGCTACCGCAACAGTTTGCCACCCGCCGTCTACCAGGCGCTGGTCAACAACAGCAACCAGCGCTTCCAGGCCCAGGCGGTGGACCGTCGCGCCCAGGCAAAGCTGCGCGCCACCCTGGCCAACCCGGCACCGGCCCTGGCCTTCTTCCAGTCACCGCTAGGGCGCAAAGTGGTGGCGGCCGAGCTCAAGGCCACCCGAAAGGACGAACTGGCCAAGAACGCCAAAGGCCTGCCCAAGATCCAGGCCAGCGACGATCGTCTGCTGGTCATCGGCCACCTGGCCCAAGCCCTGCCTGCGCGTGAAGCCGGCGCCGAAGTGAGCCTTGCCATCGCCGGTGTAGCCGCCGACAGCCTCAGCTCGATGATCCCCGGCCTGTTCGGCGGCGGCCAGGCCCAAAGCCTGCTGGATGGCCAGCGCCAGCGGTTGATGGGGCAGATTGGCGAAGACCTGAACAACACCCTGCTGTACGTCTACCGCGACCTGTCCGATGCCGAGCTGGAAGCGTTCGCCACCTTTGCCGAGTCGCCAGAGGGCAAGGCTTACTACCAGGCGGCCCTGGCCGCTGTACGCGCCGCCCTGGCGGTTGGTCAAAGCACCAACGACCTGAAGTGATCAGCCCAGGCGCTGGTCGATGAAGTCGAAGTAGCGCTGGCGGATGCCCGGCAACTCGTTGGCCAGGTGGTGACGGGCCTCGGGCAGCATCAGGATCTGTGGCTCGGCAAACTTGGCCTTGAGCACTTCGAGGTTGTAGGGCCAGTCCACCGTGCCATCTGCCTCCCCCTGCACGATCAATGGCCGACGCGCACTGCGCGGCGCGGCCTCGATGCGTTTGACCCAGGCGATCAGTGCGCCCACCCAGGCCGTTGGCAGGCGACGCGGTTGCAGCGGGTCGGCCTCCAGGAACGGCAGGAAGGCCGGGTCGTTGGTGTTCTCACTGAAGCGCCGTTCGATGCCATTGACGAAGTGGCGCAGCACGCAATAACTGAACTTCGACCAGCGCCAGGAACATGGCCGCACCAGCGGGGCCAGCAGGATGACCTGGCCATCGACGGGGCTGCGTGCGCCCTGGTGCAGCAGATGGTCCACGGCAATCGCCCCCCCCGTGCTCTGCCCACAAAGGTGCCACGGGTGCGGCAGTTGCAGCGTGTGCGCCTGTTCGAACAAGGCCTCCAGCACCTGCTGGTACACCGCGAAGTCAGTGATGCTGGCCCGCTCGCCGCTGGACAGGCCGTGGCCGGGCAGGTCGCAACTGATCACCGCAAAACCTTGCTTGAGTGCCCACGCAATCACATGCTGGTAGAGGCCCATGTGGTCGTAATAGCCGTGCAGCAGGAACAACGTCGCGCTGGGCTGCTCGGGTAGCCAGGCCTGCCCGACCAGGTCGAACCCCGCCGCCTGGAAGCCGCCCAGCCAGCTGTGTGCCGGCAGGTCCAGGCCATAGAAGCGCTGGTAGTCCTGCGCTTGTGCCGACAGTGGCTGGCGAGTGGTGAACGGCGCCAGGCTGGTGCGCAGGCAGTCGGGGTGAAAGGCAGGGGGCATCGGGTACATCCACATTGATGCAAGTATTGATCTGGAATCTTCAGCTCTGGCCGGCGCCATGGCAAGCTTGCTCACCTCCAACAACCAGCACCGAACTAATTGTGGGAGCGGCCTTGTGTCGCGAACAGGCCGCAAAGCGGCCCCAGCGATCTATGCATGATGCCGAGATCCTGGGGCCGCTGCGCGGCCCTTTCGCGACGCAAGGCCGCTCCCACAGGGATCGGCGCCAGCTTTTAGAAATTGAGCAAGACAGTTGCTCCCACAAGGGCCACCGACTCTTCATGAATAGCCGAATCATCAAACCGCTGTGCACGGTCATCGCCTTGTTGGTCGGCGCCGTAATTCTCTGGCAGGCCTACAGCGCCTTTCAGGCCCGCTACCTGCGCCCGTTCGACAACCAGGCCACGCTGTTCGACGGCAGCCAGTTACAGCTACCTGCCGAGCTGGCCGGTGCTGGCCCGATCCGTGTCGTGCATTTCTGGGACCCGGCCTGCCCATGCAACGTTGGCAACCAACAGCACCTGGGCGACCTTATCAGCCAGTTCGCTGGCCACGACGTTACCTTCCATGTGCTGCAAAAGCCCGGCAGCCACGGCCAGCTACCGGCCAATATCGGTAGCTTGCAACCCATCACCCACCTGCCCGGCAGCGAGCACCTGCCTGCGTCCCCGGCCGTGGCCATCTGGGACCGGCAAGGCCGCCTGGCTTATTTTGGCCCCTACAGCGAAGGTGCTGTGTGCAACGCCAGCAACAGCTTCATCGAGCCAATCCTCAAGGCTTTGCTCGACGGCCGCCAGGTCAACGCCTCCAATACCCTGGCGGTAGGCTGCTACTGCCCTTGGTCGGGCTGACGGACCCTCGCCGGGTTGCCCACCACCGTCGCGCCCGCGGGCACATCCCGGGTCACCACACTGCCGGCGCCGACGATGGCGTTATCACCGATGGTCACCCCCGGCAGGATGATCGCCGCACCGCCGATCCACACGTTGTCGCCGATGGTCACCGTCCGCCCACTCTCCAGCCCGCTGCGCCGCACTTCAGGATCGAGCGGATGGTCGGCGGTGTAGATCTGCACGTTGGGACCGATCTGACAGTCGTCGCCGATACGCACCGGCACCACGTCGAGGATCACGCAGTTGAAGTTCATGAACGTATTACGGCCGACGCTGATGTTGTAGCCGTAGTCGCAATAGAACGGCGGGCGAATCACCGCGCCTTCGCCAACCTGGCCAAAATGCGCCACAAGCAGCCCGTGGCGTGCGTCGTTGAGCAGTTCGACACTGTTGTTGTAGCGGTGCATCCAGTGCTTGTTGGCGATCTGCTCGGCCTGCAGTTCAGGGCAGCCAGCATGGTAGAGCTGGCCGGTGAGCATTTTGTGTTTTTCGCTGAGGGACATGGAAACTCCTTCCTGGGGCTATGCTCTGTTCGCGAATCCGCCGATGATCGGACCACATTTTTCGTTTGAATGCACAAGGAGTCTGAATGAAGCGCAGCCTGACCCTGCTGGCGGTGGTAGTCACCGTTTCCGCTGGCGCCGCCGGTTACTGGTACATGCAGGGGAAGCTGCCGCAGCGCGAGGGCGAGGTCGCCATTACCGGCCTGCAAGCGCCGGTCAGCGTGCGCTACGACGCCCGCGGCGTGCCACACCTGCAGGCACAGAGCGAGCCGGACCTTTACCGTGCACTGGGCTACGTGCATGCCCAGGATCGGCTGTTCCAGATGGAGATTTTGCGCCGCCTGGCCCGTGGCGAACTGGCTGAGGTGCTCGGCGACAAGCTGCTGCCCACCGACACCCTGTTCCGCAGCCTGCGCATACGCGAGCAGGCCGCGCTGATGGCCAAGCGACAGGATCCGCAGGCGCCGGCATGGAAGGCCCTGCAAGCCTACCTCGAGGGGGTCAACAGTTGGCAGGCCAGCCACCCCAAGCCCACGGAATTCGACCTGCTCGGCATCACCCCGCGCCCGTTCACCGCCGAGGACACGCTGAGCATCGCCGGCTACCTGGCCTACAGTTTTGCCGCCGCGTTCCGCACCGAGCCAGCGCTGACCTACATCCGCGACCAGCTGGGGCCTGACTACCTGAAAATATTCGACCTTGGCTGGCAACCCGAGGGCGCATTGGGCACGCCACTGGCCGCTGCCGACTGGCAAAGCCTGGAAGCACTTGCGCGCTTAAGCAATGATGCACTGGGCGACGCCGGCATCCCGCAGTTCGAAGGCAGCAACGCCTGGGCGGTCGCGGGTAGCCGCACTCGCAGTGGCAAACCGTTGCTGGCTGGCGACCCGCACATCAGCTTCGCCGTACCTGCGGTGTGGTACGAGGCCGAGCTGTCAGCGCCCGGTTTCAATCTCTACGGCTATTTCCAGGCTCTCAACCCGTTCGCTCTGCTCGGCCACAACCGTGATTTTGGCTGGAGCCTGACCATGTTCCAGAACGATGACGTCGACCTGATCGCAGAAAAGACCAACCCTGCCAACGCTGACCAGGTCATGGTCGATGGCCAGTGGCGCACACTGGAAAAGACCGAGCAGCAGATTGCAATCAAAGGCGAGCAACCGGTCACCATCAACCTGCGCCGCTCACCCCACGGGCCAATCGTCAACGAAGTCCTCGGCGCCACGGCAGGGACCACGCCGATTGCCATGTGGTGGGCGTTCCTCGAAACCGAGAACCCGATCCTCGAAGGCTTCTACCAGCTCAATCGCGCCGACACCCTGGGCAAGATGCGCGAAGCGGCTGCCAAGGTGCAGGCGCCGGGGCTGAACTTCGTCTGGGCCAATGCCCGTGGCGATATCGGCTGGTGGGCGGCGGCAAAACTGCCGATTCGCCCGGACGGTGTGAACCCGGCGTTCATCCTCGACGGCGCCAGCAGCCAGGCCGACAAACCCGGCTTTTACCCCTTCAGCGTCAACCCGCAACAGGAGAATCCGGCCAGCGGTTATATCGTCTCGGCCAACTACCAGCCACCCGCCGTGGTGCCGATACCCGGCTACTACAACCTCGCCGACCGCGGCCGCCAGCTCGATCGCCAGCTGGCCAACCCGGAGGTGAAATGGGACATGCAGAACAGCCAGGCGCTGCAACTCGATACGGCCAGCGATTACGGCCCGCGCACCTTGGCACCGCTGCTAGCGACGTTGCGTCAGATCGCCCAGGGTGACGAGGAAAAGGAACTGGTCGAGCAGCTGGCTGCCTGGCGCGGCGACTATCCACTGGACTCAACCAGTGCCACGCTGTTCAACCAGTTCCTCTATGCGCTGGCCTATGCCGCGTTGCATGACGAATTGGGCGATACCTGGTTCCCGGTGCTGATCAGCACCCGTGCCATCGATGCCGCGCTGCCGCGTCTTGCCGCCGATGCCGAGTCGCCCTGGTGGAACACCCGCGGCGCCAACCAGCGCACTGACCGCAGCTCGATCGTGCGCGAAGCCTGGCAGAAGAGCCTTGGCCACTTGCGCGACACCCTCGGCAAGGACCCAGCCAGCTGGCAGTGGGGCAAGGCCCATACCCTGACCCACAACCATCCGCTGGGGGTGAAAAAGCCGCTGAACCTGCTGTTCAACGTTGGGCCGTTTGCCGCACCGGGTACTCATGAAGTACCGAACAACCTTTCGGCGAAGATCGGCCCGGCGCCATGGCCGGTGACGTACGGGCCGTCGACGCGGCGGCTGATCGACTTTGCCGATGCCGGGCAGGCGCTGACCAGCAACCCGGTTGGGCAGAGTGGCGTGCCGTTTGACCGGCATTACGCGGACCAGGCTGAGGGGTATGTGCAGGGGCAGTATCAGAAGGCACAGATGGGGGTAATACCGGCGCAGAGTACCTTGCGATTGGTGCCAGGGCCGTAAGGGGCTGCCTTGCTCAAAACCCAAAAGTTTGCGCGAGCACTGTAGGGATTTAGCCGCGAACACCGGCGCAGCCGGTGCCATGCAGCGCGTTGGATTCTTCGCGGGTAAACCCGCTCCCACAGGGATCGCGCCAGCTTTCAGAGATCCCAGCAATGAAAACGCCGACACAAAGGTGTCGGCGTCGGGTCATGCAAGGTGAAGCAAGCGCATCAGAACGCCGGCAGCACCGCACCCTGGTACTTCTTGGCGATGAATTCCTTCACTTCAGGGCTGGTCAGGGCCTTGGCCAGTTTCTGGATGGCCTCACTGTCCTTGTTGTCCGGGCGGGCCACCAGGAAGTTCACGTAAGGCGAGTCGGCACCTTCGATCACCAGTGCATCTTTAGCCGGGTTCAGGCCAGCTTCCAGGGCGTAGTTGGTGTTGATCATGTCCAGGTCGACCTGGTCCAGCACACGGGGCAGCATCGCCGACTCAAGCTCGCGGAACTTCAGCTTCTTCGGGTTCTCGGCGATGTCCTTGGGGGTGGCCAGGGCATTCTTCGGGTCTTTCAGGGTGATCAGGCCGGCTTTCTGCAGCAGCAGCAGGGCGCGGCCGCTGTTGCTGCCCTCGTTAGGGATGGCAACGGTTGCGCCTTCTTTCAGCTCGCTCAGGGCCTTGACCTTCTTCGAGTAGCCACCGAAGGGCTCTACGTGTACACCCACCACGGTTTCCAGGTGGGTGCCCTTGCCTTCGTTGAAGTTCTGCAGGTACGGCAGGGTCTGGAAGTAGTTGGCATCCAGACGCTTCTGGTCCACCTGCACGTTCGGCTGTACGTAATCGGTGAAGACCTTGATCTGAAGGTCCACGCCTTCTTTTGCCAGGGTCGGCTTGATCAGTTCGAGAATTTCGGCGTGCGGTACCGGGGTAGCGGCAACCACCAGTTTCTCGGCAGCAGCGGCCAGGCCGGAGAACGCCAGGGCAGCAGCCAGGGCAGTGGTCAGCAGGGTCTTCTTCATGGTGGTCCTTGTTCTGAATCTGGGCCATCGACGATGGCAAATCGGGTGCCCAACCGGTTCACCAGTGGGCGTGAGGCGGACGATACCCAAATTTTTTATTCCGCAACAATATCTTTTACTTAGCTGCTTATTCCAAAAACACAATACCATCAGCCCCTTTACCCATGAGCGATGTCTAACGCGCGGGGTCAGGCAGTTCGAGGTCTTCTGGCAGGATCTCTTCGCCGTCATTGACCAGCAAGGCAAAGTGGATGACGTTCTCCAGTTCGCGGGTATTGCCCGGCCAGAAATGCGCCTCCAGCACCCGCTGCGCCGCCTCGCTCACCAAGGGCACAGGCCGTTGCAGGCGCACGCTGTAGATGCCCACGAAGTACTCGGCCAGCGGCAGGATATCGCCCGGCCGCTCGCGCAGCGGCGGCAGTTCCAGCGCGCCCTCGCGCAGATACTGGTACAGGCGCTCGTTGAAGCGCCCTGCACGTACTACACGGGCCAGGTCGATGCTGGTGGCGGCTACCAGGCGCACATCCACCGGCTGTGGCTGCTGCGCGCCCACCCGAGTGACCTCGCGGTTTTCCAGGGCCGCCAGCAGCTTGCCCTGGATGGCCAACGGCAAGTCGGCAATTTCGTCCAGGTACAAGGTGCCGCCGCTGGCCGAACCGAACCAGCCGGCGCGGCTGCTGGCCGTACCGCCATGGGTGCCCGCGCTATAGCCAAACAGCTCGGCATCGGCGTAGGTGGGGCTGATGGCCGCGCAGTTGACCGACACGAACAAACCTCCACGGTCGCTGGTACGGTGGATCTGCCGAGCCAGCAGCTCCTTGCCGGTGCCGGTTTCGCCACGGATCAGCACTGGCAAAGGTTGTAGCGCCAGGCGCTCAAGGTCCTCGCGCAGCTGCTGCGAGCGCGGGTCGATGAACACCAGCGCCTTGGCACGAATGCTCAGCGGGCTCTTGTCCAGCTCAGGGAAGGTCAGTAGCGGCTGGCCGAACGGGTTTTGAAACGTCATGACGAACTCCCGCCCCAGGCCCGTAATGGCCAGGCGTCAGGCAAAGGGTGAACAGTAAGGGCGATCAGGCGCGGCGCAGTGCGCGCTGTTCGATCCGGCTCTGCAAGCGATACAGGTAGGCGAAGCCTTGTTCCCAACGCTCATGACCGGACTTGACGTTGATGTGCCCGGCATTGCTCAGCAAACCCGCTTCGGCGCCCCATGCCTGGGCCAGGTACAGCGCCCGTGGCACGTTCACGGCCGGGTCGTTGTCCGAGCTGACGACCTGGCTAGGGAACGGCAGCACCTCGGTAGGGATCGGCGCAAAGTTGCGCAGCACGGGTGCACAAGTGGGCCGTTCGACATCTGCCGGCGCCACCAGCAGTGCACCACGCACCTGCCGCAGCAAGGCTGGGCTTGCCTGAGCTGCCCAATGGGCGACAGTGATGCAACCAAGGCTGTGGGCAATCAGGATCACCGGCGAGCGGTCGGCGGCAATCGACTGCTCCAGCGCGTGCACCCAGTCCTGCCGCTGCGGGGTGAGCCAGTCTTGCTGTTCAACCCGTGCACTGTTGGGCAGGGTGCGCTGCCAGTGACTCTGCCAATGGTTGTCTGGCGATCCTTGCCAACCCGGCACAATCAGGTAGCGAATCGACTCATTGCGCATGGGGACGCCTCCAGTAAGTTTGCGTGCTTGGAGACAAGTATAGGGAGGGCGAAATATTCGTAAAGGAATAAGAAGATATTTATTAATACCCATAGGGAATAACAAGTACGCTACCGCCACTCGCTTGTAAAAGGCTGTAAAGCTGCCCTGTCAAACGTTCAGGCAAGAAAAACCCGGGACCATGCCCGGGCTCTCTTTTCCTTGTGCGACTCAGATATCCGCCACCTTCTGCCATACCTTCGGCCGGAAGAACAACGTCTCTCCCCGCGCCAGCCCGGTCAGGCTGTCATGGTCTTTCACCACCTCGGCCTCGATCAGCTCGCTTTGCCCTTCCACCTTCAAGGTCACCCGCGTGGTCGCGCCCAACGGCCGAATGTCGCGCACCTCGGCCGCATGGTGCCCTTCGGTCTCATGCCGCGACAGCGACACCTCGTGCGGGCGAAACAGCACGTGATGCCCTTCGCTCAAGGCCAGGCGGTTGGAGTCACCGAGGAAGTGGTAGACGAAATCGTTGGCCGGCTGATCGTACACCTCACCCGGCGAGCCGATCTGCTCGATCACGCCCTTGTTCATGACCACGATGCGGTCGGCTACTTCCATGGCTTCTTCCTGGTCGTGGGTAACGAACACCGACGTCAGGTTGATATCCTCGTGCAGCCGCGCCAGCCAGCGCCGCAGCTCTTTTCGCACCTTGGCATCCAGCGCACCGAATGGCTCGTCCAGCAGCAGCACCTTCGGCTCCACCGCCAGGGCACGGGCCAGGGCGATACGCTGACGCTGGCCACCGGAAAGCTGCTCGGGGTAGCGGTCGGACAGCCAGTCCAGTTGCACCATGTTCAGCAGCTCATGCACCTTCTCGGCAATCTTGCTCTCGCTTGGGCGCTCGCCCTTGGGCTTCATGCGCAGGCCGAAAGCAACGTTGTCGAACACGCTCATGTGGCGGAACAGCGCGTAGTGCTGGAACACGAACCCGACGTTACGGTCACGCACGTCATGGCCGGAAACGTCCTCGCCATGGAACACGATGTTGCCCTGGTCCGGGGTTTCCAGGCCGGCAATGATGCGCAGCAGGGTGGTCTTGCCACAGCCGGACGGGCCGAGCAGAGCCACCAGCTCGCCGCTGTTGATGTCCAGGTTGATTGCGTTCAGGGCCTGGAAGCTGTTGAAGCGCTTGCTGACGTTACGAACTTCGATCGACATGAATCATTCCTCCGCGGCGCTATGGCGCAGGCGGTTAATACGGTTCTCGCTCCACTGCTTGAGCAGCAGGATGAAGAGCGCCAGGATCAGCAACAGGCTGGCCACGCTGAAGGCTGCGACGTGGTTGTACTCGTTGTAGAGAATCTCCACATGCAGCGGCAAGGTGTTGGTCACGCCACGGATGTGGCCCGACACCACCGACACCGCGCCGAACTCGCCCATGGCCCGCGCGGTACACAGCACCACGCCGTAGATCAGCCCCCATTTGATGTTCGGCAGGGTCACGTGCCAGAACATCTGCAAGCCGTTGGCACCGAGCAGCCGTGCAGCCTCCTCCTCCTGCGTGCCTTGCTCCTGCATCAGCGGGATCAGCTCACGGGCCACGAACGGTACGGTAACGAAAATGGTCGCCAGGACAATGCCCGGCAGGGCGAACACGATCTGGATATCGTGGTCCTGCAGCCACGGACCGAACAGGCCTTGCGCGCCGAACATCAGCACGTAGACCAGGCCGGCAATCACGGGTGACACCGAGAACGGCAGGTCGATCAGGGTGACCAGGATGCTCTTGCCACGGAAGGTGTACTTGCTCACGCACCAGGCAGCGCTTACGCCAAATACCAGGTTCAGCGGCACCGAGATAACCACGGCGAGCAGGGTCAGCTTCAGCGCCGACAACGCATCGGGTTCGAAGATCGCCTCGAAGAAGGTGCCAAAACCGTTCTTCAGTGCCTGCGATACCACGATCACCAGCGGCAGCAGCAGGAACAGGGCGAACACCAGCCAGCCAAGGCCGATCAGGATACGCCGTGACGTGGCGCTGCCACGGCGGGCGGCGTTGGCTGCGGCACTTGCACTCAGGGATGAACTGGACATGCCGGCCTCCTTCAAGGGGTTTCGATGCGGCGCTGCAGCAGGTTGATCAGCAGCAGCAGGATGAAGGAAACCACCAGCATCAACACGCCGATGGCGGTCGCGCCGGTGTAGTCGTACTGGTCGAGCTTGACCATGATCAGCAGCGGCAGGATCTCGGTCTTCATCGGCATGTTGCCAGCAATGAAGATCACCGAACCATACTCGCCCACGCCACGGGCGAAGGCCAGGGCAAAGCCGGTGAGCCATGCCGGCAGCAGGGCCGGCGCCAGGATGTGGCGGAACACCTGCAATGGCTTGGCCCCCAGGCAGGCTGCGGCCTCTTCCACTTCACGCGGGATGTCGGCCAGTACCGGCTGCACCGTGCGCACCACGAACGGCAGGGTCACGAAGGTCAGTGCCAGGGTGATGCCCAGCGGGGTGTAGGCGATCTTGAAGCCCAGGTCGGTGGCGAACTGGCCGACCCAGCCCTGCGGCGCGTACAGGGCAGTCAGGGCGATACCGGCAACCGCGGTCGGCAAGGCGAACGGCAGGTCGATCATCGCATCGATGATCTTGCGCCCAGGGAAGGTGTAACGCACCAGCACCCAAGCCAGCAGGGTACCGATCACACCGTTGATGATGGCGGCGAACAGGGCGGTGCCGAAGCTCAGCTTGAGCGCAGCGATCACCCGCGGCGCACTGATGATGGTCCAGAACTGCTCGAAGGTCAGCTGCGAGGCATGGATGAACATGGCCGCCAGCGGTATCAGCACGATCAGGCTGAGGTACACCAAGGTGTAGCCCAGCGTCAGCCCGAAGCCGGGTATGACGGGGGAGATGCGACGCGACATAAATATCCCTGGTTGAACGCACTCAGCCCGGAAACAATCCCGGGCCGGTGCAAGCTTTTGTATCCTGGGGCTGCTTGGCAGCCCATTCGCGACACAAGGCCGCTCCCACAGGGGACTATGGTTCCTTGTGGGGGAGGCCTTGTGCCGCGAATGGGCCGTAACGCGGCCCCGATTTCCTTTGGCCCTTACTGTGCCTGATAGATCTGGTCGAACACACCGCCATCATTGAAGAATTTCGGTTGTGCAGTCTTCCACCCACCAAAGTCCTTGTCGATGGTCACCAGCTCCAGTTTCGGGAACTGCTTGCCGAACTCCGCAGCGACCTTCTCGTCACGCGGGCGGTAGAAGTTCTCGGCGGCAATTTTCTGCCCGGCCGGGCTGTACAGGTGCTTGAGGTATTCGGTGGCAATCTCGGTATTGCCCTTCTTCTCGGCGTTCTTGTCGACCACGGCCACTGGCGGCTCGGCCAGGATCGACAGCGACGGCACGACGATGTCGAACTTGTCGGCACCCCCGTCTTCCTTCAGGGCCAGGAAGGCCTCGTTTTCCCAGGCCAGCAACACGTCGCCCTGGCCATTGTTGACGAAGGTAATGGTCGAACCACGGGCGCCGGTATCCAGCACCGGTACATGCTTGAACAGTTCCTGCACATAGGCCTTGGCCTTCTCTTCGCTACCGCCGGCCTTCAGGCCGTACGCCCATGCTGCGAGGAAGTTCCAGCGCGCACCGCCGGAGGTTTTCGGGTTCGGGGTGATGACCGACACGTCCTTCTTGATCAGGTCGCCCCAGTCCTTGATGCCTTTCGGGTTGCCCTTGCGCACCAGGAACACGATGGTCGAGGTGTACGGAGTGCTGGCGTCAGGCAGGCGAGCCTGCCAGTTCTCGGGCAGGGTCTTGCCAAGTTTGGCCACTTCGTCGATGTCACCGGCCAGGGCCAGGGTCACCACGTCAGCGCGCAGGCCGTCGATCACCGCACGGGCCTGCTTGCCCGACCCCCCATGGGATTGCTGGATTTTCACCTTGTCACCCGGATGGGCCTGTTGCCAGTGTTTGATGAACTCAGCGTTGTACTGCTGGTACAGCTCACGGGTCGGGTCGTAGGACACGTTGAGCAGTTCGTAGTCCTTGGCGATGGCGGAACCGGCAAAAACAGCACTGGCCAGAGCGGCGAGCGCATAACGGCGGATGGACATGGTGAAGCTCCCGATTGGCATTTTTCTAGTTTTGGATGTTGTGGCGCCGATCAGCCGGGCTTGTTGCCGGGCTGTTGCAGGCGGAACTTCTCCTTGCGCTCGATCTGTACGACCTGAGCGTTGTGCACGGTGATCTCCACCGCACCGAAACGCAGGTCGCGCAAGGCGCTCTGGATTTCACGCAAGATGGTGGCTTCGTCCTGACCGTCGATGCTACGCAGAGATGCACTCATGCTCGTTCTCCTTGGAGTGAGGGCGCCGGGCAGAGGTTTGAAGGGGATTTGCGCCTGGCTTGAGGGCAATAGTAGTGAGGCGGGATTATTCTTAAAAATACTGTTTAAGAATTTTTATATAACCATTTAAAAGCACACGCCCCTTGTAGGAGCGGGTNCCCGCTCCTACAAGGGGCCATATGGGCCTTCAGGCGTGTTTCTGCGGCTCGCGGATCTTGTACCAGGCCACGTACAGCGCCGGCAGGAACAGCAGCGTCAGCAAGGTCGCCACGATGATCCCGCCAATCATGGCGTAGGCCATGGGGCCCCAGAACACCTCGCGTGCAATCGGGATCATGCCCAGGCTCGCCGCCGCCGCGGTCAGCAGGATCGGCCGGCGCCGATGGTTGGTGGCCTCCACCACCGCATCCCACGGCGACAGGCCCTGGGCTTCGAACTCGTCGATCTGGGTCACCAGGATCACCGAGTTACGAATGATGATGCCCGCCAGCGCAAGGATGCCGAGGATCGCCACAAAGCCCATCGGCGTACCCGTAGGCACCAGCGCCAACACCACGCCAATCAGCCCGAGCGGCGCCACGCTGACCACCAGGAACAGCTTCTGCACGCTGTGCAACTGGATCATCAGGAAGGTCGCCATGAGGAATAGCATCAGTGGGATGACCTTGGCGATCGGCCCCTGGGCCTTGCTGCTTTCTTCAACCGTACCCCCCGTGGCCACTTCGTAACCGACCGGCAGCTTGCTGGCGAACTCGTCAATTTTTGGCTTCAGCTGGGCCACCAGATCAGTGGGCTGGATCTCGCCATTGACTGAGGCCTTGATGGTGATAGTCGGCTTGCGGTCGCGGCGCCACACCAGCGGCTGTTCCAGTTCGTAGCGCACGGTGGCGAACGACAGCAGCGGGATCGACGTGCCGTTAGGGGTAAGAATTTGCAGGTTCTGCAGGGTATCAGGCGAGCCACGTTCGCTGTCTTCGGCGCGCGCGACCACATCGACCAGGTAGATGTTGTCGTTGACCTGGGTGATCTGCACGCCACTGACGATGCTGTTCATCACATTGGCAACATCTTCGGACGACAGCCCCAGCTGGCGTGCCTTGTCCTGGGCAATTTCCACGCGCAGCACCTTACCCGGCTCGTTCCAGTCGTAGATCATCTCACCGATGTGCTCGTTCTGGTCGAGCAAGGTGGCCAGCTCGATGGCGTGTTTGCGCACCTGGTCGATGTCGGCACCGCTGACCCGGTACTGGATCGGCCGGCCTACCGGCGGGCCCATCTCCAGCGATTGCACGTTGGTGCCGACGCCGACGAACTCTTCGTGCAGGATCTTCTGCAGGCGGTCCATCATGGCCTGACGCTCTTCGAAGCCCTTGCTGACAATCACCAACTGCGCGTAGTAAGGGTTCTGCAACTGCTGATCGAGGGGCAGGTAGAAGCGGATCGCGCCCTGGCCGATGTAGGTACTCCAGTGCACCAGGTCCGGATCGTCCTTGATCCGTGCCTCGAAGCGGTCGACCACCTTGCGCGTCTCCTCGATCGAGGCGTTCTGCGGCAGGTTGAGGTCGACGAGAATTTCCGGGCGGTCCGAGGACGGGAAAAACTGGTTCTGCACAAAACGCATGCAGAAGATCGACAGGGCAAACAGCACCACGGTGCCGATGATGGTCAACCAGCGGTTGCGCATGCACCACAGCAACCCGCCTTCAAATACCCGCCCGACCCGGCCAGGCTCAGCCTCGTGAGCCTTGAGCTTGTCGCCTTTGAGAATATGCACGCCAAGCACCGGCGCGAAGAACACAGCCACCACCCACGACACGATCAGGGCCACGGCAATCACCGCGAACAGGGTGAAGGTGTATTCACCCGCAGAGCTGGCGTTGAGGCCGATAGGCACGAACCCGGCCACGGTCACCAAGGTGCCGGTAAGCATGGGGAAGGCTGTGGAGGTGTAGGCGAACGTCGCCGCCTGCTCCTTGCTTTCACCCATTTCCAGCCGCGTGACCATCACCTCCACGGTAATCATCGCATCGTCCACCAGCAGGCCAAGTGCAATGATCAGCGCACCCAGCGAAATCCGCTGCATGGTGATGCCGCTGTACTCCATGAATACGAACACCATGGCCAGCACCAGTGGGATCGAGCAGGCCACCACCAGCCCGGCGCGCACGCCAAGACTGACAAAGCTCACGGCCAGCACGATCACCACCGCCTCGAACAGCGCGCTGGTGAAACCGCCGACCGCCTGCTTGACCACCACGGCCTGGTCAGAAACGGTGTGTACACCAACACCCACCGGCAGATCCTGGACCACCTGGTCCATGCGCTTTTTCAACGCCGCACCGAACACCTGAATGTTGCCGCCGGCCTTCATGCCGATGGCGAGGCCAAGGGCTGTCTGGCCGTTGTAACGGAACATTGGCGAAGGCGGGTCGACGTAACCGCGCTCGATGTCGGCGATATCGGCCAGGCGGAAGAAGCGGTCGTTGATCCTCAAGTTGACGGTTTGCAGGTCTTTTTCCGAGGCAAACTGCCCGGACGTGCGCACCGAGATGCGCTCCGGGCCGGCCTCGATCATGCCGGCCGGCGTCACCGCATTCTGTGCTTGAAGTGCCTGCATTACCTGGCGCTGGTCAATGCCCAGGGCAGCCAGCTTGCGGGTGGAGAAGTTCAGGTAAAGCACTTCGTCCTGGGTGCCGACCAGCTCGATCTTGCCAATGTTGGGTACATCGCGGACCTCGGCCCTTGCCTGTTCCACGTAGTCCCGCAGTTGGCGCAGCGTCAGGCCGTCGGCGGTAAAGGCATAGATCGAACCGAACACATCACCGAATTCGTCGTTGAAGCCCGGCCCCTGGATACCGGCAGGAAATTCGCCACGAATGTCCTGGATCTTCTTGCGCACCTGGTACCAGATTTCCGGGATGTCCTTGGCCTTGGTGGTGTCGCGAAGATACACGTAGACCGTGGACTCGCCGGGGCGGGTGTAGCTTTTGGTGTAGTCGAGTGAATCGAGTTCCTCGAGCTTCTTCTCGATACGGTCGGTGACCTGGTAGAGGGTTTCGTCCTGGGTCGCACCGGGCCAGCGGGTCTGGATGACCATGGTTTTGATGGTGAACGACGGGTCTTCCTCACGGCCCAGGTTGAAGTAGGAAAAAATCCCCATCAACAGGCCAACGAACATCAGGTACCAGACGAACGATTGATGCTTGAGCGCCCAGTCGGACAGGTTGAAGCTTCCTTTCATTGCGCATCCTCGTCGAAGATGACCTTCTGGCCAGGCTTGAGGCTGTTGACGCCGGCAGTGACCACACGCTCACCGGGCTGCACGCCGGCGCTCAGTACGATGCTGTCATCGGTGCGGTCGATCAGCGCCACGTCACGGGTGGCCACGGTCTTGTGCTGCGTATCGATCACCCACACCTGGGTCTTGCCGTCGCGCTCGAGCAAGGCACTCAAGGGCAGTTCGCTGCGCGGGGACACTTCCGAGCTAAGGGTCACACTGATGGCGGTGCCAAGGTGAAAGGCCGTCGGTGTGCTGGCCAGGGTCAGGCGAGCACGGCGGGTCCGGGTGGTGGCATCGGCCTGGGGCTCCAGTTCGCGCAGGCTGGCCGTGGTGTTGATGGTCGGGTCCAGTTGCGAAGCAACGGTGAAGGTCAGGCCTTTGCTCAACTGCTCGGCCAGATCGATCGGCAGGTCGATTACCGCTTCTTTCACGTCTGGCCGGGCCAGGGTCACCACGGCTTGCCCGGCGGTAACGGTTTGCCCGGCTTCGGCCTGCCACGCAGTAATCACGGCAGCGTGGTCGGTACGCAGGGTGCTGTAGTCGAGCTGGTCGCGGGCCTGGCTGACGGCGGAGCGCGCCTGCTCCAACGCCGCACTGGTGGTTTTCAGGTTGGTCTGGGCAATATCCAGCTGTGCCTGGGCGCCTACCCCACGGTCATACAACTGCTGCTGGCGACGGGCATCGGCCTGGGCGTTGATCCACTGTGCCTGCACCTTGGCCAGATCGCCTTCGGCGGCGCGCAGTTGGTTCTGCTGGTCGGTGGGGTCCAGGGTGGCCAAGGTGTCACCCGGTTTCACCTGGGCGCCCACGTCCAGCCAGCGCCGGGCAATGCGCCCGGAAACCCGGAAGCCCAAGGTGCTTTCGAAGCGCGCCTGAATACTGCCGGCGAAGCGGCCCAGCTGTGACTGCACCTGGGGTTCGACCTTGACCGACAGCACTGGCCGGATCGCCTCTGGTGCCTCTTCTTCGCTACTGCAACCGACCAGCAGCACTCCGGCCGACAGCATCAGCAGCAGACGCTTCATAGCTCACCCCCTGGGCCCTTGGCGTCGACCTTCTGTACCTGCATGCCGGGGTGCAGCAACTGGCCGCCATTGACCACTACGGTCTCGCCGGCTTTCAGGCCGCTGGCGACCACGATCTTGCCGGTGAGGTAACGGCGGATTTTGACTTTGCGCAGTTCCACCTTGTCGCCCTCGCCCACCACCCACACGGCAGGCTCATGCAAGGCCTTGGTCAGCGCCGACCACGGCAGCTCGATGCTGGGCCGGCCCTGGGCATTGGTGGTGGCAGTAACCGGTGCCCCCAATTGCATCCCGGGCGGCACGTCCTTGAGCCCCACCTTGACCTGCACGGTGCCGCTTTGCGCCGACACGGTGGGGGTTATTTCGCGCACGAAGCCACGGGCCTGGACCTTGGGATCGTCCAGCAGGCTCACGACTACCCCGGCATCGCTGGGCGGCGCCACCAGCAGCGACTCGTAGACGTTGAACACCGCATCGCGGTCGCCATCGACGGCCAGGCTGAAGATCGGCATGGTCGCCTGCACCACTTGGCCAACCTCGGCCTGGCGCTCGGTGATGACCCCGGCGGCCTCGGAGACCAGTGCGGTGTAGCCGAGTTGCTCGTTGGCATTGGCCAGTTGCGCCTGGGCGGCCTTGAGTGCGCTCTGATTGCTGCGCAGCGCGGCTTCGGCAGCATCGTATTCGCTCTGGCTGGTGTAGCCCTTGGGCAGCAGTTTTTGCTGGCGCACGAAGGCCGCACTGGTCTGGGTAACGCGCGCCTGCGCGGCGAATACTTCGGCCTTGGCCGAGTCGACATTGTTCTGCAGGTCTTTCGGGTCAAGCCGGGCCAGCACCTGGTTGGCCTTGACGTGATCGCCTACGTCGACGCTACGCGAAATGATCTTGCCGCCGACGCGGAATGACAAATCGGTCTGCACCCGTGCCTGTACGTCGCCGGTCAGGGTGACCCTGGCAGCGAAATCGGTGGGTTGTACCTGCTGCACCCCCACCCGAGGCAGCGTCTTGGGGACCTCTTCCTTGCTACAGCCGGTGAGCATGTACAACAACCCCAGACAGATGACCGACAGCGGACGCATCAACGCCATGCTGGCTCCTTGCTTGCGCACAAATGATTTGTGGGATGCGACTGTGAGCGTAGTTCAGGGTTCGATAAACATCACTGGCGGGGGCCATGCTGGCATTTTTGGTGCCTGTGGGGGCCTCTTCGCGGGCACGCCCGCTCCCACANCCCGCGAAGAGGCCTCCACAGCCAGGTATCAGTATCTGCCATATCCAGAAACCATCGGTCTTCTGCCATCCCCGCTCCAACCGCTACCTTTCACGGGGAGGCTCACATTCAAGGAAGATCAAAATGCCGTTAGCCGAATCCCACCGACTGCGCCGCGGGCGCTTCTCCGAGCCTGGCAGGCTCTACATGCTGACCACCATCACGCATCAACGCAAACCACTGTTCCGCGACTTCCACCATGCCCGTCTGGTGGTCAAACACCTTCGGGTCTCAGATGACATTCAGGACTGCCAATCGTTGGCCTGGGTAGTGATGCCGGACCATCTGCATTGGCTAATTGAACTGAAAGAAGTGACATTGGGAACGCTGATGCGCAAGTTCAAATCACGCACAGCGATTGCCTTGCGCAAGGCCGGTGTCGGGCACAAGCCGATATGGCAATCGGGTTACCAGGACCATGCGCTGCGGCGCGAAGAGTGTGTGGTTCATGTAGCCCGGTACATTGTTGCCAATCCCTTGAGGGCTGGATTGGTCAGAAGTATCAGGGACTATCCACATTGGGATGCGGTATGGCTTTGAATCGGTGCTGGAGCCTTCGCGGGCATGCCCGCNCGAAAGGGCCAGGTCAGGCCGACGCAGCCACCGGCGCCGGGCGCTTGACTTGCGGCTGCGAAGCGTTGGCTGCAGCACCCTCTTCGATCGCCTGCTGAATCGCCTTGCGACGACGCTCTTCGGCCTGGCGGCTGAAGTACCAGACGAAGAAGGTCACCAGCGATACCGACAGCAAGATCAGGCTGGCCACGGCGTTGATCTCCGGTTTCACACCCAGGCGCACCGCCGAGAACACTTCCATCGGCAAGGTGGTCGAGCCAGGCCCGGAGACGAAGCTGGCCAATACCAGGTCGTCCAGCGACAGGGCAAACGACATCATGCCGCCCGCCGCCAGCGATGGCGCGATCATCGGGATGGTGATCAGGAAGAACACCTTCCACGGCTTGGCACCCAGGTCCATCGCCGCTTCCTCGATCGACAGGTCCAGCTCACGCAGGCGAGCCGACACCACCACCGCCACATACGCCGCACAGAACGTTGTATGGGCGATCCAGATGGTGACGATACCCCGCTCCTGCGGCCAGCCGATCATCTGCGCCATGGCCACGAACAGCAGCAACAGCGACAGACCGGTGATCACTTCGGGCATTACCAGCGGCGCAGTGACCAGGCCACCGAACAGCGTGCGGCCCTTGAAGCGGGTGACGCGGGTCAGCACGAAGGCCGCCAGGGTACCCAGCGCCACTGCCGCCACCGCCGTGTAGCAGGCGATTTCCAGCGAGCGCATCACCGAACCCATCAGCTGGGTGTTGTCGAGCAGGCCGACGTACCATTTGATCGACCAGCCGCCCCACACCGTCACCAGCTTGGAGGCGTTGAACGAGTAGATCACCAGGATCAACATCGGCAGGTAGATGAACAGCAAGCCGAGCACCAGCATCAGCTTGGAGAAACTGAAGCGTTTCATGCGCGGCCCTCCATCTCTTTGGCCTGGCTACGGTTGAACAGCAGGATCGGCACGATCAGGATCGCCAGCATCACCACTGCCAGGGCGGATGCCACCGGCCAGTCACGGTTGTTGAAGAACTCCTGCCACAGCACTTTACCGATCATCAGGGTTTCCGGGCCACCCAGCAGTTCCGGGATCACGAACTCGCCCACCACCGGGATGAACACCAGCATGCAGCCGGCGATGATGCCGTTTTTCGACAGCGGTACCGTGATCTTCCAGAAGCTGTTGAAGGTGCTCGAACCCAGGTCGGATGCAGCTTCGAGCAGGCTCGGATCATGCTTCACCAGGTTGGCGAACAGCGGCAGGATCATGAACGGCAGGTACGAATAGACCACGCCGATGTAGACCGCCAGGTTGGTGTTGAGGATCTGCAACGGCTGGTCGATCAACCCGGTCCACAGGAGGAAACCGTTGAGCAGGCCGTTGTTGCTGAGGATACCCATCCAGGCATAGACGCGGATCAGGATCGCGGTCCAGGTTGGCATCATGATCAGCAACAGCAGGACCGTCTGGGTCTCCTTCTTGGCGTTGGCAATGGCGTAGGCCATCGGGAAGCCGATCAGCAGGCACAGCAGGGTGCTGAAGAACGCCATCTTCAACGAACCCAGGTAGGCCGAGAGGTACAGCTCATCCTCGGTCAACAGCCCGTAGTTGGCCAGGTTGAGGACCAGCTGGATCTTGTCTTCGACGTAGGTATAGATCTCGGTATACGGCGGGATTGCCACGTCAGCTTCGGCAAAACTGATCTTCAGGACGATGAAGAACGGCAGCATGAAGAACAGGAACAGCCAGATGAACGGCACGCCGATCACCAAGTGCCGCCCCTCCGGGACCAGACGCTGGAAGGCTCGCTTGAGCTTGCGCAGTTTCATGACCGCAGTACCACGCCGCTGTCGTCTTCCCACCATACGTACACTTCATCGCCCCAGGTCGGACGGGTACCTTGGCGCTCGGCGTTGGCAACGAACGACTGGACGATCTTGCCGCTCGGCAGCTCCACATAGAACACCGAGTGGCCGCCCAGGTAGGCGATGTCGTGGATCTTGCCGCGCGACCAGTTGTGCTCGCAGGTTGGCTGCTGGGTGGTGACCAGCATCTTTTCCGGGCGCAGGGCGTAGGTGATGTGCTTGTCTTCCACCGAGGTGGTGATGCCGTGGCCCACGTAGATCTTGCGCTCCAGCTCCGGGCTGGCAATGATCGCGTAGCCTTCGGCGTCGTCGACCACGTCACCTTCGAACAGGTTGACGTTACCGATGAACTCGCACACCAGGCGGCTGGTAGGTGTCTCGTAGATGTCCACTGGCGAGCCGATCTGGGCGATCCAGCCCAGGTGCATGATGGCGATGCGCTGGGCCATGGTCATGGCCTCTTCCTGATCGTGGGTCACCATCACGCAGGTTACACCCACGCGCTCGATGATCTCGACCAGCTCCAGCTGCATCTGCGAACGCAGTTTCTTGTCCAGCGCACCCATCGGCTCGTCGAGCAGCAGCAGTTTGGGGCGCTTGGCCAGCGAGCGGGCCAACGCCACACGCTGACGCTGGCCGCCCGACAACTGGTGCGGCTTGCGCTTGGCGTACTGGGTCATGTGCACCAGCTTGAGCATCTCGGCCACGCGGGCATCGATCTCGGCCTTGGGCATCTTGTCCTGCTGCAGGCCGAAGGCGATGTTCTGCGCCACGGTCATGTGCGGGAACAGCGCGTAGGACTGGAACATCATGTTGATCGGCCGCTCGTACGGCGGCATGTCGGTGATGTCGACGCCATCGAGGAAGATCCGCCCTTCGGACGGGCGCTCGAAGCCGGCCAGCATGCGCAGCAAGGTGGACTTGCCGGAACCGGAGCCGCCCAGCAGGGCAAAGATCTCGCCCTTGCGGATTTCCAGGGACACATCGTCCACGGCTACCGTTTCGTCGAACTTTTTCGTGACCCGGTCGATCTTGACCAGCACCTGCTTGGGTTGCTGGCCACCCTCGAGGGCTTTTTTATAGGCACCGGAGGCAACTGCCATGAGTGAAACTCCCAACAAGATTTTTGTGCCCGCGTGGCCTGTTCTACGGTGCCGTCGCGGGTCTGGATTTTTACTTGCCCGACTTGACCTTGGTCCAGCTGCGGGTCATCAGCCGTTGCACCTTGGGTGGCAACTCTGAGTTCACGAACATCTTGTCCAGCACTTCCTGCGGTGGGTAAACCGCGGCGTCAGTCCTTACGGCCTGGTCCATCAGGGCGCCAGCCTTGGGGTTCGGGTTGGCGTAACCGACGTAATCACTGACCTGGGCGATAACCTCAGGTTTCAGCAAATAGTTGATGAAGGCATGCGCCTCTTTGACGTTCTTGGCGTCCTTGGGGATCGCCAGCACGTCGAACCAGAGGTTGCCGCCTTCCTTGGGAATGGCGTAGGCCAGGTTCACGCCCTTCTTCGCTTCTTCAGCGCGGGCCTTGGCCTGGAACACATCACCCGAAAAACCTGCCGCGACGCAGATGTCGCCGTTGGCCAGGTCGGTGATGTACTTGGACGAGTGGAAGTAGGTCACATACGGGCGCACCGCCAGCAGCTTCTGCTCGGCCTTGGCGTAATCCTTGGGGTCGGTGCTGTTGGGGTTGAGGCCCATGTAGTTGAGCACCGCGGGCAGCATTTCGTCTGCCGAGTCGAGGAAGGCCACACCGCACTTGGAGAGCTTCTTCATGTTTTCGGGCTCGAACAGCACGGCCCAGGAATCGATGGTATCCACGCCCAGCGCAGCCTTGACCTTGTCGACGTTGTAACCGATGCCGTTGGTACCCCACAGGTAAGGCACCGCGTACTGGTTGCCCGGGTCGTTCTTTTCCAGGCGCTTCATCAACGCCGGGTCGAGGTTGGCATAGTTGGGCAGCAGGTTCTTGTCGAGCTTCTGGAAGGCGCCCGCCTTGATCTGCTTGCCCAGGAAATGGTTGGACGGCACCACCACGTCATAGCCGGTGTTACCGGCCAGCAGCTTGCCTTCCAGGGTTTCGTTGGAGTCGAACACGTCTTGCACGGGCTTGATGCCCGTAGCTTTCTCGAAGTCCGCGAGTGTAGTCGGGCCGATGTAGTCGGACCAGTTATAGAAGTGCACCGTCGGCGCCGCTTGGACGCTGCACGCCAGCGTCAGGCCCGCGCTGGCCATCAAGGCCTTGCGGAATACAGAAATAGACAAGTGGGGGTCCTCACAATCAGTGCCTGGGTAGCGACAATGCTGCCGCACACGCAAAACCGGCGCGCAACTTAACTTCGCAGCTTCGATGCCGCAATCATCAATTACCTTTCAATGGCTCTGGGCCGGCAAACCCGGCCCAGATGTGTCACATCGGGCTTACTTGCCCGACTTGATCTTCGTCCAGCTGCGGGTGATCACTCGCTGCACAGAAGCGTCAGGCGCAGCGATCGCATACAGCTGCTTCTTCACTTCGGCAGGCGGGTAGATGCTTGGGTCGCTGGTGATGTCTTTGTCCACGAACGGGGTGGCAGCAGCGTTACCGTTCGGGAAACGCACGGCGTTGGTGATTTCAGCCATGATTTCCGGCTGCATCAGGAAGTTCATGAACTCGTAGGCCGCGTCTTTATGCTCGGCATCTTTCGGGATGGCGACCATGTCGTAGAAAGTACCGGCACCTTCCTTCGGAATGACGTAGTCCACTTTGACCTTGTCGCCCGCTTCATGGGCACGGGCCTTGGACTGCTCCAGGTCACCCGAGTAACCGACGGCTACACAGATGTTGCCGTTGGCCATGTCGCCGATGTACTTGGACGAGTGGAAATAGGTGATCGAAGGACGAATCTTGAGGAACAGGTCCTCGGCGGCCTTCAGGTCTTCTTTCTTGGTGCTGTCGGTCGGCTTGCCGAGGTAGTGCAGCGCAGCCGGGAGCATTTCAGTCGGGGCGTCGAGGAAGCTCACGCCGCAGCTCTTGAGCTTGGCGATGTTCTCAGGCTTGAACACCACGTCCCACGAATCGATCTTGTCCACGCCCAGCGCAGCCTTGACCTTTTCCGGGTTGTAGCCAATGCCGATCGAGCCCCACATGTAAGGGAAGGCATGCTTGTTGTCCTTGTCGCTGGCATCGCCAACGGCCTTGAGCAGGTCGGGGTCGAGGTTCTTCCAGTTCGGCAGCTTGGACCGGTCCAGCTCCTCGTACACACCCGCCTTGATCTGCTTGGCCAGGAAATTGTTCGAAGGCACGACGATGTCATAGCCCGACTTGCCTGCCAGCAGCTTGGCTTCCAGGGTTTCGTTGCTGTCGAAGACGTCGTACTTGACCTTGATCCCTGTCTGCTTCTCGAACTTGGCGATGGTGTCCGGAGCGATGTAATCCGACCAGTTATAGACGTTCAACACTTTGTCTTCAGCCTGAACAGCGGAGGCCATGGCACCCATCAGGGCGGCGGCCAGCAACGTCTTGCCCATTTTATTCATGCGTAATGCTCCAGAATTTTTATTTAGCAACTGTCCAGCAGCCAGAACCCACGGTGCAGAGCGCGCGGCGACTGAAACAGTCGCTAGTCTGGCAAGTTACAAGGCCCTGTATCAAGGAAAGCAGGGCCATGTAACGACTTAATGTCACAACGCTAGCCTAGCAAACGCTTATCGAATCGCCTCAAGGGTCAGGTCCAGGCACTTGCGCGCCTTTTCCACCAGTTCGTCGATCTCCGCATGGCTGATTACCAGCGGCGGCGCGATGATCATGGTGTCACCCACCGCGCGCATGATGAGCCCGTTCTCGAAGCAGAAGGTGCGACAGATCATGCCCACGCCCTTGCCCTCGTAACGGCTGCGGGTGGCCTTGTCCTTGACCAGCTCGATCGCACCCAGCAGGCCTAGGCCGCGCACTTCACCCACCAGTGGATGGTCCTGCAGCTCACGCAAACGCTTTTGCAAATACGGTGCCGCTTCCGTGCGCGCCTTCTCGACAATTTTCTCGTCACGCAGGATGCGCAGGTTTTCCAGGCCCACCGCGGCCGCCACCGGGTGACCGGAGTAGGTGAAACCGTGGTTGAAGTCGCCGCCTTCGCTGATCACCTTGGCCACGGTGTCACGCACAATCACACCGCCCATGGGGATGTAACCGGAGGTCAGGCCTTTCGCGATGGTCATCAGGTCAGGCTTGAGGTCGTAGTAATCAGAGCCAAACCACTCGCCGGTACGGCCGAAGCCGCAGATCACCTCGTCGGCGACGAACAGAATGTCGTACCTGGCGAGGATCTCCTTCACCTTCGGCCAGTAGGTTTGCGGCGGGATGATCACGCCACCTGCGCCCTGGATCGGCTCGGCGATGAAGGCAGCGACGTTGTCTTCGCCGACTTCGAGGATCTTCTTCTCCAACTGCTCGGCGGCCCAGATACCGAATTCGTCAGGGGTCATGTCGCCACCCTCGCCGAACCAGTACGGCTGAGGGATGTGTACGATGCCCGGAATCGGCAGGCCACCCTGCTCGTGCATGCCGCTCATGCCGCCCAGGCAAGCACCGGCGAAGGTGGAGCCGTGGTAACCGTTGATGCGGCCGATGATGGTCTGCTTGTGCGGTTTGCCCTTCAGCGCCCAGTAGTGGCGCACCATGCGCAGCACAGTGTCGTTGCCTTCGGAGCCGGAGCCGGTGAAGAACACATGGGTCATACCTTTCGGCGCCACGTCGGTGATCGCCTTGGCCAGCTCGAGCGCAGGCGGGTGAGCGGTCTGGAAGAACAGGTTGTAGTACGGCAGCTCGCGCATCTGTTTTTCCGCCGCCTGCACCAGCTCTTCACGTCCGTAGCCGACCGCCACGCACCACAGACCGGCCATGCCGTCGAGGATCTTGTGCCCCTCGCTATCCCACAAATGCACACCCTGGGCCTTGGTGATGATGCGCGGCCCCTTCTCCTTCAGTTGCTTGTAGTCACTGAAAGGTGCGAGGTGATGCTCCCCGCTCAGGGTTTGCCATTCACGGGTTTGCGGGTTGTTGACGCTCATGTGCTTCTCCGTTATTGGACCGCCGCGCTCCTGCGGCACCAGGGTTGATCAGACAGCGAACAGCAGGAACTCACGCTCCCACGAACTGATGACACGTTTGAAGTTTTCGTGCTCGGCGCGCTTGGTCGCGACATACCCGGTAATGAATTTCTTGCCCAGGTACTGCCCCAGCGCACGGCTGTTTTCCATGCGTTCCAAAGCGTCTTCGATGGTCAGGGGCAGGCGCAGGTTGCGGCGTTCGTAACCACGGCCCTGCACTGGCGCGCTGGCCTCGATGCCTTCGACCATGCCGATGTAGCCACACAGCAGGCTGGCGGCGATGGCCAGGTATGGGTTGGCGTCGGCGCCCGGCAGGCGGTTTTCGACGCGCCGGCTTTGCGGGCCGGCATCCGGTACACGCAGGCCGACGGTGCGGTTTTCTTCGCCCCACTCCACGTTTACCGGCGCCGAAGTGTCGGGCAGGAAGCGGCGGAACGAGTTGACGTTGGGCGCGAACAGCGGCAGCGCCTCGGGGATGAACTTCTGCAGGCCACCAATGTGGTTGAGGAACAGCTCGCTCATGCTGCCGTCTTCATTGCTGAAGATGTTCTTGCCGGTGGCCACGTCGACCACACTCTGGTGCAGGTGCATGGCACTGCCCGGCTCGCCGGTCATCGGTTTGGCCATGAAAGTGGCAGCCACGTTGTGCTTGAGCGCCGCCTCGCGCATGGTGCGCTTGAACACCAGGATCTGGTCGGCCAGGTGCAGAGCGTCGCCGTGACGGAAGTTGATTTCCATCTGCGCCGTGCCGTCTTCGTGGATCAGCGTGTCGAGGTCCAGCTGCTGCAGCTCGCACCAGTCGTAGACGTCTTCGAACAGCGGGTCGAATTCGTTGGCAGCTTCGATCGAGAACGACTGACGGCCGGTTTCCGGGCGACCGGAACGGCCTACCGGGGGCTGCAGCGGGAAGTCCGGGTCTTCGCTGCGCTTGGTCAGGTAGAACTCCATCTCCGGTGCGACGATCGGCTGCCAGCCCTTGTCAGCGTATAGCTTGAGCACTTTCTTCAGCACGTTGCGCGGCGACAGTTCGACCGGGTTGCCCTTCTTGTCGTAGGTGTCGTGGATGACCTGTGCGGTTGGCTCGATGGCCCACGGCACGAGGAACACGGCGTTCTCGTCAGGGCGGCAGATCATGTCGATGTCTGCAGGGTCGAGCAGTTCGTAATAGATGTCGTCGTCGACGTAATCGCCGGTCACGGTCTGCAGCAGCACGCTCTCGGGCAGCCGCATGCCTTTTTCAGCGATGAATTTGTTGGTTGGCGAAATCTTGCCGCGCGTGATGCCGGTGAGGTCGCTGATCATGCATTCGACTTCGGTGATCTTGTGCTCTTTCAACCAATCGGTGAGCTGGTCGAGGTTGTTACTCATAAATACCTCAGGAGGTAAGGTGGTCCGCGACTTGATTCTGGATGGAGTCGATTGCTAAAGCAAAAACCCACGCGCAGAGCCACAGTGGATACACTGAAATCAGCTGTGTCCGTAATGAGTTCAAAAGGCAGGAAGACGAAGCGAAGGGCGGCAAGCCGCTACGAGGACGGGTCCGGGAACGCCAAACGTCAATTATTGCGGCCAGGGCGACCACGCCATTGACGAAGCTTGCAAAAACGACGGAAGTACCCGATTGCACTGCGCACGCAGTACTTTCAGGTCGCGGCAAGCGGACCATGTGACCCTCGTATTATTGTGTTCTGGGTTGTGACCGAGCTTAGCCTTGTTCATTTTTTTACACAACACTTCCGTAAAAAATAAAACACGGCACGTTTGAGATCACCCTTTCAGGCAGAAATAGCGGATAATGGCCTGCCCCGATATGCAGCAAATCTGCCGTAGATGTGCCATTTCAGGGCGTCATGGGGTTGGCTTGACATCAGTATGGCTTTTCGGTTGACTGGTCCTGCAAGCCCCCCTTGATTGATATTTTTAACAACAAAGGTGTTGCATCATGTCGGTACCCCCGCGTGCCGTTCAGCTTAACGAAGCGAACGCGTTCCTTAAGGAACATCCTGAGGTTCTCTACGTTGACCTTCTGATTGCAGATATGAATGGTGTGGTGCGTGGCAAGCGCATAGAGCGCACCAGCCTCCACAAGGTTTACGAGAAAGGCATCAATCTGCCGGCCTCCCTCTTTGCCCTGGACATCAACGGTTCCACCGTCGAAAGCACCGGGCTGGGCCTGGACATCGGCGATGCTGACCGCATCTGCTATCCCATCCCCGACACGCTCTGTAATGAGCCGTGGCAAAAACGCCCTACCGCCCAGCTGCTGATGACCATGCACGAGCTGGAAGGCGAGCCGTTCTTCGCCGACCCGCGTGAAGTGCTGCGTCAGGTGGTGAGCAAGTTCACCGATATGGGCCTGACCATCTGCGCCGCATTCGAGCTGGAGTTCTACCTGATCGACCAGGAGAACGTGAATGGCCGCCCGCAGCCGCCGCGCTCGCCAATCTCGGGCAAGCGCCCGCAGTCGACCCAGGTGTACCTGATCGACGACCTCGACGAGTATGCCGACTGCCTGCAGGACATCCTCGAAGGCGCGAAGGAGCAAGGCATCCCGGCCGACGCCATCGTCAAGGAAAGCGCCCCGGCGCAGTTCGAAGTCAACCTGCACCACGTGCCCGACCCGCTCAAGGCCTGCGATTACGCGGTACTGCTCAAGCGGTTGATCAAGAACATCGCCTACGACCATGAAATGGACACCACTTTCATGGCCAAGCCCTACCCGGGCCAGGCAGGTAACGGCCTGCATGTACACATTTCCGTGCTGGACAAAGATGGCAACAACATCTTCACCAGCGAGGATCCCGAGCAGAACGCCGCGCTACGTCACGCTGTCGGCGGTGTGCTCGAGACCCTGCCCGCGTCCATGGCGTTCCTCTGCCCGAACGTCAACTCGTACCGCCGCTTCGGCGCGCAGTTCTACGTACCGAACGCGCCAAGCTGGGGCCTGGACAACCGCACCGTGGCCCTGCGCGTACCGACCGGCTCGCCGGACGCCGTGCGCATCGAGCACCGCGTGGCCGGTGCCGACGCCAACCCGTACCTGATGATGGCGGCGGTGCTGGCGGGCGTGCACCACGGCCTGACCAACAAGATCGAACCGGGCGAGCCGATCGAAGGCAACTCGTACGAGCAGCTGGAGCAGAGCCTGCCGAACAACCTGCGCGATGCCCTGCGCGAGCTGGACGACAGCGAAATCCTGAACAAGTACATCGATCCGAAGTACATCGACATCTTTGTCGCGTGCAAGGAAAGCGAGCTGGAAGAGTTCGAGCACTCGATCTCCGACCTCGAGTACAACTGGTACCTGCATACCGTGTAAACAAAAAACGCCGCCCCTCAAGGGCGGCGTTTTTGTTTGAGACCGGTGTCGCCCTCTTCGCGGGCTCNGAAGAGGGCGGCCCAGGCTTACAGGGGCTTCTCGAAAATCTTCGAATTGCGCTGGTAGTTGTACAGCGAAGCCCGCGCCGCCGGCAGCCGCTCCACGCCACTGGGCGCAAAACCGCGCTCGCGGAACCAGTGCGCAGTGCGCGTAGTCAGCACGAACAAAGTACTCAAGCCCATCTGCCGTGCCCGGCTCTCGATGCGTTCCAGCAGCTCATCGCCACGTCCGCCATGGCGGTACTCCGGGTTCACCGCCAGGCAAGCCAGCTCCCCGGCCTCGGAATCGGCAATCGGGTACAGCGCCGCACAGGCGATGATCATGCCCTCGCGCTCGACCACGCTGAACTGCTCGATCTCTCGCTCCAGCACTTCGCGCGAACGGCGCACCAGGATGCCCTGCTCTTCCAGCGGGCTGATCAACTCCAGCAGGCCACCGACGTCCTCGATGGTCGCCTCGCGCACCACTTCGAACTGCTCCTGCGACACCAGCGTACCGCCACCGCCCCGGGTGAACAGCTCGGTGAGCAGCGCGCCGTCCTCGGCATAGCTGACGATATGGCTGCGCGCCACACCGCCTTTGCAAGCCTCGGCCGCAGCATCCAGCAGTTCGCCCTGGTAATCGCTGCCTAGACGCTGCAGATGCGGAGCAACCTGCTGCGGGCGCAGTTCACGCACCAGCCTACCGTCAGCGTCCAACAGGCCCGGCTCGGCGCCGAACAGCAACAATTTGTCGGCACCCAGTTCGATGGCCGCACGGGTAGCCACGTCTTCGCAGGCCAGGTTGAAGATTTCCCCGGTAGGCGAGTAGCCCAAGGGCGACAACAGCACGATGGAACGCTCGTCGAGCAAGCGGCTGATGCCCTTGCGGTCGACCCGGCGCACTTCGCCAGTGTGGTGGTAGTCCACGCCTTCGAGCACGCCGATCGGCCGCGCAGTGACCAGGTTGCCGGAGGCCACGCGCAGGCGCGAGCCCTGCATCGGCGAAGCGGCGATGTCCATCGACAGCCGCGCTTCAATGGCCAGGCGCAGGGCGCCGACGGCATCGATCACGCAGTCCAGGGTAGCCGCATCAGTAATACGCATGCCCCGGTGGTAGTGCGGGGTCAGGCCGCGATCGGCCAGCCGGCTTTCGATCTGCGGGCGCGAGCCATGCACCAGCACCAGGCGCACGCCCAGGCTGTGCAGCAGCACCAGGTCGTGGACGATGTTGCCGAAATTAGGGTGTTCCACCCCATCGCCAGGGAGCATGACCACAAAGGTGCAGTCGCGATGGGCATTGATATAGGGGGATGCATGACGCAGCCAGTTGACGTAATCGGGCATGACAGGGCCTGTGGATAAGTGGACGGAGAACGGCGATGCAGGGGGCGTTCAGGATCATCGTCGGAACAGGCTTGCGGTCACGCGCGGTCTCCTCTAGGCAGGAACGAATCAGTTCGATTGACGTTTAGTGCAGGCAATAGTGCCGGATCAGGTCACGCAATAGACGCACGGTAGGCTCGATTCGTGACATTTCAAGGTATTCGCCGGGCTGGTGGGCGCAGGCAATGTCGCCAGGGCCCAGCACGATGGTCTGGCAGCCCAGTTGCTGAAGATAAGGTGCTTCGGTGCCGAACGCCACCGCTTCAGCGCGATGGCCGGTCAGGCGCTCCGCGACCTGTACCAGTTCGACATCGGCAGCCTGCTCGAACGGCGGCACCTCCGGGAACAGCGGTGCATAGTCGATGCGCACCTCATGGCGCTCGGCCACGGGTACCAGCTTTTCGCGAATGGCTGCGCGCAGCTGGTCCACGTCCATGCCCGGCAGCGGCCGCAGGTCGAACTCCAGGGCGCACTGGCCGCAGATGCGGTTGGGGTTGTCACCACCGTGGATGCAGCCGAAGTTCATGGTCGGGGTCGGCACGGTGAACTGGGGGTTGCTATAGGTGTTTTGCCAGTGCTGGCGCAGGCCCATCAGCTCGCCCATGACCGCATGCATGGCTTCCATGGCGCTGCGGCCCAGGCTTGGATCCGACGAATGGCCACTGCGGCCGAGGATGTCGATGCGGTCCATGAGGATGCCCTTGTGCATGCGGATCGGCCGCAGCCCGGTAGGCTCACCGATGACCGCTGCACGCCCCAGTGGCTGGCCGGCCTCGGCCAGGGCACGGGCGCCGGACATGGAGCTTTCTTCATCGCAGGTGGCAAGGATCAGCAGCGGCTCCTTGAAGTCGTGCTCCAGCAGCGGGATGACCGCTTCGATGACCAGGGCGAAGAAGCCCTTCATGTCGCAGCTGCCCAGGCCGACCCAACGGCCATCGGCTTCGGTCAGCTTCAGCGGGTCGCTGGCCCACAGCTGTTCGTCATAGGGCACGGTATCGCTGTGCCCGGCCAGCACCAGCCCTCCCGGGCCGGTGCCACGGCTGGCCAGCAGGTTGAACTTGCCGGGGCTGACCTGCTGGATATCGCACTTGAAACCCAGGTCGCCGAGCCAACCGGCCAACAGGTCGATAACCTGGCGGTTGGACTGGTCCAGCGCAGGTTGGGTACAGCTAACCGAAGGCGCGGCGATCAAGGCGGCAAACTGGTCTTTCAGCGTCGGCAACGGCATGCGCGTACTCCTCGGAAACGTTGCCCATCATAGGACTATCCGCTGTCTGGAATAAACCGTTGAGGGCTGACTGCTGTAGACTCTCTGCCAACCACGCCCCCTCTTTCGAGTCTGTGATGCACAAAGAAACCGAACTGAAGCTCCGCGCCAGCCGCGAGACCCTTGCCGCCCTGCGCGAGCACCCTCTGCTGAAAAAGCGCAACAAGTCCGGCTGGCAGACCCGTGAACTGCTCAACCAGTACTTCGACACCCCCGAGCGTGAGCTGTCCGCCGCCCGTGTCGCCCTGCGCCTGCGCCGCGATGGCGACGCTGTCATCCAAACTCTCAAGTGCCGCGGTCAGAGCGTGGCTGGCCTGTCAGAGCGCAACGAGTACGAATGGAACCTGGACAAGGTCAAGCTCGACCTGAAGAAGCTGGACGCCACCTGCTGGCCCGAGCAACTGGCCAACCTGGACAAGAAAACCATCAAGCCGCTGTTCACCACCGACTTCAGCCGTGAATACGCTGAAATCGCCTGGGGCCGTGGCAAGAGCAAGGTGGTGATCGAGGCCGCGCTGGACCAAGGCTTCGTGATCGCCGGCAAGCGCAAGGAGGAGATCTGCGAGCTGGAGCTGGAGCTGCGTGAAGGTGAACCGCAAGCACTGCTGGAACTGGCTGCAGAACTGGCCGCCAGCCTGCCACTGATGCCGTGCGACATCAGCAAGGCTGAGCGCGGTTACCGCCTGCTGGAACCGGACAGCTACGAGCTGGACCTGCCGCACACCGCGCTGGAAGCCGAAATGGCCTTGGACGACGCCTATGCCGCCCTCGCCTGGCAACTGCTGGGCAGCAGCCAGCGCCTGGCCGAGCAGTACCGCCACAACGGTCACTGGCGCCTGCTCCAGGACTGGGTCGAGTGCCTGAGCGAGCTGCGCGCGCTCACCGCCAGCCTGGGCCAGGCAGCACCGCGCGCCACCACCCGCGACCTGCGCACCAGCCTTGATGCCTTGCTTGAAGACTGGCGCCCGCTGGTTCAGGCCGGCAACGATGACGAAGACATCCGTCGCGCCGCGCCCGAGCAGTTCGCCGAAGAACTGGAAGACGTACGCTGGGGCCAGTTCTCGCTGGAAACCTCACGCTGGCTGATGGCCCGGACCTGGACCACAGAGCGCAAGGGCCGCGGCGAACGCCAGGGCAAGGCGCAGTTGGCCAGCTGGCTGGGTCACCTGCTGGGCGAGGAAGGCCGCGCGCTGAAGCTGCCGCTGTACACCCAGCGCCCGGAAGACCTGGCTGAGCAGCTGCCACGTATCGAGCAACTTCTGGCCTGGCTGCACCACGCCCGCCAGGTGCTGGAAGCGCCGCAAATGGACCGCTTGTACGGCGACCTGAAAAAGCTGCACGAGCTGGCCGAGCAGCCTATCAGCGATGAAGTGCTGGAAGCGCGTATCGAACAGGCTCGGGCGGTGGACCAGAGCCGCGGCTGGAAGCACCTGCTCAAGGCGTGATACCGCGTCGCCTGCTTCGCGGGTAAACCCGCTCCTACGTAGGATCCGCGCCAGGCGTGGGGCCAGTCGTAGGAGCGGGTTTACCCGCGAATGGCCTCAACGCGATAGCGGCAGGCTAGTGGTGGACTTGATCTCGGAAAGCGCCACAATCGAATTCACCTCCTGAATCCCCGGCACGTTCGACAGTTTTTCGAAGAAGAACCGCTCGTAGGCCTCGATGTCCGACGTGACGATTCGCAGCAGAAAGTCCACAGCCCCCATCAGTACATAACACTCCAGCACCTCAGGGAACCCGCGGATCGCCTCGGTGAACTCGGTGAAGTTGGAGCGCCCGTGGGCGTTCAGTTTCACTTCGGCGAAAATCTGCGTGTTCAGGCCGACCTTCTTGCGGTCCAGCAAGGTCACCTGCCCACGAATCACCCCCTCTTCCTTCAACCGCTGAATGCGCCGCCAGCACGGCGATTGCGACAGCCCGACGCGCTCGGCGATCTGTGCACTGGACAGCGAAGCGTCCTCCTGCAGCAGTTCGAGGATGCGACGGTCGTAGGCGTCCAGCTCGCTGTGCATTGTTTATTCTCCACATCAGATTTTATTGAATAAAAGAATTCACCAATAAGGCGAAATCACCCAATCATAGCGAAAAAATTCCGCCACCAACGTGCAAGAATTTCTCCCTCATTTGCGGAGACCAGCATGAACGCACAGCCCCGTACCGACGCCTGGGCCGCCACCAACGCCCACAGCACCGTGCACTATCGCCTGCAGGCCGAGGCCGAGCCCGATAGCCTGTGCCGGGTGCTCAACCTGTTCGCCTTGCAGTTCCTGACCCCGCATAGCGTGCAGGTCAGCCAGCAGGATGACTGGCTGGATATCGAAATCGGCATTGGCGGGTTGAGCTGGCACCGGGCCGAGGTCATTGCACAGAAACTGCGTAACCTGGTGTGTGTGGGTGAGGTGAGCCTGACCAACTTGCAGCGAGTGGCGTTGGCAGTGGTCTGACCCCCCTCTCTGCCGGGCCTGTACCGCATAGCACTCAAGGCCCGTGCGATCCCTGTAGGAGCGGGTTCACCCGCGAAGCGTCCGGAACAGGCGCAGCAAAATCCCGAAACCTTTCACCTCCAATAGCCACCCGCCGCCCGGCTAGCCTTGATCAACACTATCCGATCAGGCACGGACGCCAACCATGCACACCCCCGACAACCTGGCACTCGACCTCAAGCGCGTGCTCCAGGCCCTGCTCGCTGACCAGCACCTGCACGCCAGCGATACCCTGCAAGTACTCGAACACGCCGCCGCCCACCCCGGTAGCCACCCGCTGGAACACATCGCCGCCAGCAGCCTGGAAAGCCGCCAGCACCCTGGCCAGCCTCTGGACCTGGAGTACCTTTGCCAATGGCTGGCCGACAAGGTCGGCCAACCCTACCTGCGCATCGACCCTATGCAACTCGACCTGCCCCAGGTCACCGGCCTGATCTCCCCAGCCTTCGCCCAGCGCCACGGCATCCTCATCGTCGCGGCCGATGCCGCAAGCGTCACCGTCGCCAGCGCCCAGCCTTTCCAGGATGACTGGCAGGCCGACCTGGCCCGTAGCCTCGGCCGATCGATCCGTCGCGTACTGGCCAGCCCGCAGCAGATCCGTCAGTCAGCGCAGTCGTTTCACCGCCTGGCCCAGTCGGTAAAAGGCGCGCAATACCAGCAGTCGGCCAGCCTGGGGGAACTTGAGCAATTGCTGGAGCTGGGCAAACGCCAGGCCGAGGCCAGCGCAGACGACGCACACATTGTGCATATCGTCGACTGGCTGCTGCAGTACGCCATTGAGCAACGCGCCAGCGATATCCACCTGGAACCACGCCGCGAACAGGGCCAATTGCGCTACCGCATCGATGGCCTGCTGCACACCGTCTATGCCTTCCCCGCCGGGGTCACCCTGGCCCTCGTCAGCCGCCTGAAACACCTGGGCCGCATGGACGTTGCCGAGAAGCGCCGGCCGCAGGACGGCCGGCTGCAAAGCCGCCTGCCCGGTGGTGGCGAGGTGGAGCTGCGGCTTTCGACCCTGCCCACCCCGTTTGGCGAGAAACTGGTGCTGCGCCTGTTCGACCCGCAACAGTTGCAAGAGGGCTTCGAACGCCTTGGCCTGCACGGCCAGCAACTGGCCCAATGGCAGCGCCTGCTACGTCAGCGCCAAGGCATCATCCTGGTCACCGGCCCCACCGGCTCCGGCAAAACCAGCACGCTGTACACCAGCCTCAAACTGTTGGCCACCCCACAGGTCAACCTGTGCACCATCGAAGACCCGATCGAGCGCCTGGAGCCAGCCTTCAACCAGCTGCAGGTACAGCCCGCGCTGGACCTGGGGTTTGCCAACGCGGTCAGGGCCATGCTGCGCCAAGATCCCGATATCATCATGATCGGCGAAATTCGCGACCGCGAAACCGCCCTGGTGGCAGTTCAGGCAGCGCTGACTGGGCACCTGGTACTGTCGACCCTGCATACCAACGACGCCTGTGCAGCAATTACCCGCTTGCAAGAGCTGGGTGTGGCCGACTACCTGATCAAGGCGACGCTTATCGGGGTAATGGCCCAGCGCCTGGTGCGAACCGTCTGCACCGACTGCCAGGCAGGTTCATCAGCCACCTGCCGAGCCTGCCGCGGCACCGGTTTTCAGGGGCGCACAGGATTATTCGAACTACTCGAGCCCAGCGACACCTTGCGCGCATTGATCGGCCCTCATGCCGACCTGACCCGATTGCGGCGCCAGGCGCTGGCCGATGGCCTGATTGACCTGCGCCATTGCGGCGAGGCCAAAGTGGCCGCTGGACAGACCCGTGCCGAGGAAGTGCTGCGCGTCTGCAACTGACGAAAAGTCCTTTGTATTCAAGGAACTTGCCTCGCCCGAAAAGATCCAAGCGCGCATCTTCAACCATCACCCTTCGAGGTGTTTCAACATGCGTCTCAAAACCGCCATTGCCGCCGCTACCTTGCTTTCGCTGCCTATTGGCTCGGCCATGGCCGATACCTTCTGGCGTAACGTGATGACTTCCGGTGCTACCACGGCATCGAGCTACCTGACCTCGCGAGATCACAAGCTGGTAGTGGCCGCGCAGGATGACGCCAGCAGCTTCGTCGCCAGCGAAGGCGCGATCCGCGGGCCGTTCCTGGAAGCGGCCATGCGCGAGGCACGGGCAGAGAACCCAGGGATGCAGGCTTCCGACATGGAGTTGGCCAATGCCATCCTGGCCAAAAATGCAGTAGCCGAGTAACTGCGTCGCCTGCTTCGCGGGTAAACCCGCTCCTACAGGCACCCGCGAAGCATCCAACACCAACCTCAGCGATAAGCCTCCACCGGCACACACGCACAGAACAGGTTCCTGTCCCCATACACGTTGTCTACCCGGTTCACCGCCGGCCAGTATTTGTGCTGGCGCACGTGAGCACTGGGGGCCACGGCCTGCTCCAGGCTATACGGCCTGTCCCATCCCCCCAGCACATCAGCCAAGGTATGCGGTGCATGCTTCAGCGGGTTGTTCTCCGCAGGCCAGTTGCCCTGCTGTACTTCGTCAATTTCCGCCCGAATCGCCAGCATCGCCTCGACGAACCGGTCCAGCTCGGCCTTCGACTCACTCTCGGTCGGCTCCACCATCAGCGTGCCCGGCACCGGGAACGACATGGTCGGTGCGTGGAAGCCATAGTCCATCAGGCGCTTGGCCACGTCCTCTTCGCTGATGCCTGTCAGCGCTTTCAATGGCCGCAGGTCGAGGATGCATTCATGCGCCACGCGCTGGTTGCGGCCGCGGTATAGCACCGGGAACGCCGCGCCCAACTGGCTGGCCAGGTAGTTGGCCGAAAGGATAGCCACCTCGCTGGCGTCGGCCAGCTGCGGGCCCATCATGGCGATATACATCCAGCTGATCGGCAAGATGCTTGCGCTGCCCCAGGGCGCGGCGCTGACCGCGCTGTTGTTCGGGTCCAGCCCAGGCACCGGCACCACCGGGTGGCTGGCGACGAACGGCTTGAGGTGCGCGCGGATACCGATCGGCCCCATACCCGGGCCGCCACCGCCGTGGGGAATGCAGAACGTCTTGTGCAGGTTCATGTGTGAAACATCGGCCCCAATGTCTGCGGGGCGCGCCAGGCCCACCTGCGCATTGAGGTTGGCACCGTCCATGTAAACCTGGCCGCCGTGCTGGTGCACCACATCGCAGATTTCGCGTATCCCTTCCTCGTACACACCGTGGGTCGAGGGGTAGGTGATCATCAGGCACGACAGACGCTCCCCGGCCGCGTGTGCCTTGGCTTTGAGGTCAGCCAGGTCGACGTTGCCATCGTTGTCGCAATCGACGATCACCACGTCCATGCCGGCCATCTGTGCCGACGCCGGGTTGGTGCCGTGGGCCGACGACGGGATCAGGCACAACGTGCGCATCGGCTGATGGCGGCTGCGGTGATAGCGCGTAATGGCCATCAGGCCGGCGTATTCACCCTGAGCACCGGAGTTGGGCTGCATGCAGATCGCATCGAAACCGGTGATCGCGCACAGCCAGCTTTCCAGTTCGTCGATCATCGCCTTGTAGCCTGCCGCCTGGGCCGCCGGAGCGAACGGGTGCAGCTGGGCAAAACCGGACCAGGTGATGGGGATCATCTCACTGGTGGCGTTGAGCTTCATGGTGCACGAGCCCAGCGGAATCATCGACTGGTTCAGCGCCAGGTCCTTGTTCTCTAGCTGCTTGAGGTAGCGCAGCATCTCTGTTTCGCTGTGATGCAGGTTGAACACGGGGTGGGCGAGGAATGGCGTGCGTCGCACCAGGCTGGCGGGGATGCCTTCAGGCAGGGCCAGCTGGTCGAGGGCGGTGATTTCCAGGCCATGATCCACCCCCAGGAAGATGTCGAGCAGGCGCAGCACCGTCTGTTCGTTGCAGGTTTCGTCCAGGCTCACGCCCAGGTGCCCGCGACCGAGAATGCGCAAATTGATGTGCGCTGCCTCGGCGCTTTCAATGATGGCAGCCTGGGCACCACCAACATTCAGGGTAAGGGTGTCGAAGAAGTGCTGATTGAGGCGTTTGATGCCTTTGGCCTCAAGGCCGGCAGCCAGGATGAAGGTCAGCCGGTGCACACGCTGCGCGATGCGCTGCAGGCCTTCCGGGCCGTGGTACACCGCGTAGAAGCCGGCAATGTTGGCCAGCAGCACCTGGGCCGTGCAGATGTTGGAGTTGGCCTTTTCGCGGCGAATATGCTGCTCGCGGGTTTGCAGGGCCATCCGTAATGCGGTGTTGCCACGGGCATCGCGGGACACGCCGATGATGCGCCCCGGCATGGCTCGCTTGTAGTCGTCGCGACAGGCGAAATAGGCCGCGTGAGGCCCGCCGTAGCCCATCGGCACACCAAAGCGCTGGGTCGAACCCAGCACCACATCGGCGCCCAGCTCTCCGGGCGGTGCCAGCACCACCAGGCTCAGCAGGTCAGCGGCTACGCAGGCCAAGGCCTGTTGGCCGTGCAACTGGTCGATCAGCGGGCGCAAATCGCGCACTTCGCCGTGGGTGTCGGGGTACTGCAGCAAAGCGCCGAACACCGAGTGTTTGGCAAGGTTATCCACAGTATCGACGATCAGCTCGAAGCCGAACCCCTCGGCGCGGGTCTTGAGTACCGATAGGGTCTGCGGATGGCAGTGCTCGTCGGCGAAGAAGGCGTTGCTCTTGTTGCGTGCCACCCGCTTGGCCAGGGCCATGGCTTCGGCGGCAGCGGTGGCTTCATCAAGCAGCGAGGCATTGGCCAGAGGCAGGCCGGTGAGGTCGATGACCATTTGCTGGAAGTTCAGCAGCGCCTCCAGCCGGCCTTGGGCAATTTCGGGTTGGTAGGGCGTGTAGGCGGTGTACCAACCGGGGTTTTCCAGCACGTTGCGCAGGATGACCGTGGGGGTGATGGTGCCGTGGTAGCCCATGCCGATAAGGCTGGTCCAGACCTGGTTCTGTTCGGCATAACCGGCCAGCTTGGCCTGGGCGGCTTGCTCGTCCAGTGCCGCAGGGAGGTCGAGGGGGCGATTGAGGCGGATGTCTGGGGGAACGGTCTGCTCGATCAGCTCGTTGCGGCTGGCGATACCCAGCGCGTTGAGCATGGCCTGCTGCTCTGTGGCATCGGGGCCCAGGTGGCGGCGCAGAAATGGGTTGAGCTCTTGCAGTTGATGCAGGGATGGCGACTGGGACATGACGACGCTCTCTTCCTAGACCAGGCCTCATGGAGACTTACAAGTCTAGGAAGGGATTGCCGATTGTGCGGGGAAACTTGTCTGCAGGCCCGGCCTCTTCGCGGCTTTAGCCGCGAAGCAAGCGACGCGGTCTTACTCGCCAATCAGCGCCTGGTAGCCAGCCGCATCCAGCAAGTTGTCCAGCTCGGCCGGGTTGCTTGGCTTCAATTTGAAGATCCACGAACCGTAAGGCTCTTCGTTGAGCAGTTCAGGGCTATCGGCCAGCTCTTCGTTGACCGCAATCACTTCGCCACCGACCGGGGCATAGATGTCCGAAGCGGCCTTGACCGACTCCACCACACCTGCAGCGTCGCCAGCGCCAAACACTTTGCCGACTTCAGCCAGTTCGACGAACACCACATCACCCAAGGCTTGCTGGGCGTGATCGCTGATACCCACGGTCACGCTGCCGTCGGCTTCCAGGCGAGCCCACTCATGGCTTTCGGCAAAACGCAGTTCGGCGGGGATATTGCTCATGTCTTGAATTCCTCGATTGGCTCAGCGGTACGCCCGCCGGTTATAAATTGTTCAGATCAGGATCTTGCCGTGGCGCACGAAGGTCGGTTTGACCACCCGCACCGGGTACCACTTGCCGCGAATTTCCACCTCGGCCCGATCACCGGTAGCCATAGGCACGCGCGCCAACGCAATGGACTTGCTCAGCGTAGGCGAGAAACTACCACTGGTGATCTCCCCTTCGCCAATGCCGGCTACACGCACGACCTGATGGGCGCGCAGTACACCGCGCTCTTCCAGCACCAGACCCACCAGTTTTTCCTGCACGCCGTGCTCGATTTCCGCAAGCAGGCCGACACGGCCGATGAAGTCGCGCTCGGCCGGTTCCCAGGCGATGCTCCAGCCCAGGTTGGAGGTGAGCGGGGTGTGGTTTTCGTCGATGTCCTGGCCGTACAGGTTCATGCCGGCTTCCAGGCGCAGGGTATCGCGGGCGCCCAGGCCGCTTGGGGCGATACCGGCGCCGACCAGGTCGTTGAAGAAGGCCACCGCCTGATCGCCCGGGAAGATGATCTCCAGGCCGTCCTCACCGGTATAGCCGGTGCGGGCAATGAACCAGTCGCCGTCAGCAACGCCCTCGAACGGGCGCAGTTCGCGGATGAGTGCAGCGCGCGCGGGGCTGAGCAGGGCCGCGACCTTTTCGCGGGCCCGCGGCCCCTGGATGGCAAGGATGGCCAGATCAGGGCGGACCTGGAAGTCCACGGAAAACCCGGCACGCTGCGATTGCAGCCAATCGAGCACCTTGGCACGGGTGGCGGCGTTGTTGACCAGGCGATAGCCGGTTTCCGTGCGGTAGACGATCAGATCATCGATTACACCGCCCTGTTCGTTCAGCAGTGGGCTATACAGCGCCTTGCCGGTGTCGTCGAGGCGGGCCACATCGTTGGCCAGCAAGCGCTGCAGCCAAACAGTGGCATCAGTGCCGTCGACATCGATCACGGTCATATGGGAGACATCGAAGACGCCGCAATCGCTGCGCACCTGGTGGTGCTCCTCGACCTGCGAGCCATAGTGCAGGGGCATGTCCCAGCCACCGAAATCGACCGTCTTGGCGCCTAGCGCCAGGTGCAGGTCATACAAAAGCGTGCGCTGTCCCATGGGTTTCTCCTTCCGGGCGTGGCGAAGCGGCGGCGGTCGATGACGTTGGGTCGTCAGCTTTTCTTGTTACTCACACCCGCCGCGCGAATGCCGCGCATTGTAGCCGCAAGGTCGCAAACTGACATCCTCAGTGACTGTGACCGGGTCGACGTGCCGAACGGCGAATCAGGCCGATGACCGGCAGCAGCCCCACCAATACCAAGGTCAGTGCCGGCAGCGAGGCGCGTGCCCACTCGCCTTCGCTGGTCATCTCGAACACCCGCACGGCGAGGGTGTCCCAGCCGAACGGCCGCATCAGCAAGGTGGCGGGCATTTCCTTGAGCACATCGACGAACACCAGCAGCGCGGCGCTAAGTGCCCCCGGTACCAGCAGCGGCAGATACACCTTGAAAAACAATCTTGCGCCGCCAACACCCAGGCTGCGCGAGGCCTCAGGGAGTGACGGGCGGATGCGCTCCAGGCTGCTCTCCAGCGGCCCGTAGGCCACCGCGATGAAGCGCACCAGGTAGGCCAGCAGTAACGCCGAGAGGCTGCCTAGCAGCAGCGGCTTGCCGGCGCCGCCCATCCAGCTGGACAGCGGGATGACCAGGTGGTTGTCGAGGTAACTGAAGGCCAGCATGATCGATACCGCCAACACCGAACCGGGCAGGGCATACCCCAGATTGGCCAGGCCAACCCCGGCGCGGATACCGCCCGTCGGTGCCTGGCGCCGGGCGAAAGCCAGCAGCAGCGCCACGCACACCGTGACCAGCGCCGCCATGCTGCCCAGGTACAGGGTGTGCAGCACCAGGCCGACATAACGCTCATCCAGGTCATGCCGACCGCGCTGCCAGAACCACACCACCAACTGCAGCAGCGGGATGACGAAAGCGCAGGCAAACACCAGCAGGCACCAGCCACTGGCCAACAGCGCCTTGAGGCCGCGCAGGTGATACAGCGCCTGCGCGCGCGGCCGTTCGTTGCCGCTCCGGCTGGCACCGCGGGCGCGGCGCTCACCGTACAACACCAGCATCACCGCCAGCAGCAGCAGGCTGGCCAGCTGGGCCGCACTGGACAAGCTGAAGAAGCCGTACCAGGTCTTGTAGATGGCCGTGGTGAAAGTGTCGAAGTTGAATACGGCCACTGCACCGAAGTCGGCCAGGGTTTCCATCAGCGCCAGGGCGATACCGGCACCGATCGCCGGCCGAGCCATGGGTAAGGCCACCCGCCAGAAAGCCTGCAGGGGCGATAACCCAAGTACCCGCGCCGCCTCCATCAAGCCCTTGCCCTGAGCCAGGAAAGCCGTGCGCGCCAACAAGTAGACATAGGGATAGAAGACCAGCACCAGGACGGTGATTACCCCACCGGTGGAACGCACACGAGGCAGGCGCATTGGCCCGAACACCTCGCGCAGGGCGCTTTGCACCGGGCCTGCAAAGTCCAGCAGGCCGACGAAGACGAACGCCAGCACGTAGGCCGGGATGGCGAACGGTAACATCAGCGCCCAGTCCAGCCAGCGTCGACCGGGGAAGTCGCAGAGGCTGGTGAGCCAGGCCAGGCTGACACCCAGCACGGTGACACCCACACCCACACCCACCACCAGGGTCAGGGTATTGCCGAGCAGGCGACCCATCTGGGTGTCGAGCAGGTGGGACCAGATCTGCAGGTCGATGGATTGCCAGGACAACAGCAGCACGCTCAGGGGCAGCAGCACCAAGGCGGCGATCAGGGAGACCGGGAGGTACCAGCGGCGTTGAGGGGTGTGGGGCAAGGCTGAAATCTCGAGTGCGATTGCGACCGCTGCGCGGTCGTTCGCGGGTAAACCCNACCCGCGAAAGGGCCCTAACGGGCCCAAAGAGGATAAGGCCTGGCGCTTAGTTGTAGCCAGCCCGATCCATCAAGCGAATGGCTTCAGCCTGGCGCTTGCCGGCAATTTCCACCGGAATGCTGTCGGCCTTGAAGCTGCCCCACGCCGCCACTTCCTCCGATGGCTTCACCTTCGGGTTGGCCGGGAACTCCTGGTTGATATCAGCAAACAGCTTTTGCGCTTCTTCGCCGGTCATCCATTCCACCAGTTTCTTCGCGGCCTCCGGGTGTGGCGCATGCTTGGTCAGGCCAATGCCCGACAGGTTCACGTGCACACCACGGTCGCCCTGGTTGGGCCAGAAGATCTTCACCGGCAAGTTCGGGTTCTGCTTGTGCAGACGGCCGTAGTAGTAGGTGTTGACCACGCCCACATCACACTGCCCGGCCTCGATGGCCTGGATCACTGCGTTGTCGTCGGAGAACACATCGGTGGACAGGTTGTTGACCCACCCTTTGACGATTTGCTCGGTCTTGGCCTCACCGTGGGTTTCGATCAGGGTGGCGGTCAGCGACTGGTTGTACACCTTCTTGGCCGTACGCAGGCACAGACGGCCTTCCCACTGTTTGTCAGCCAGGGCTTCGTAGGTGCTCAACTCCTCGGGTTTGACCCGCTCGGTGGAGTAAATGATGGTACGGGCACGCAGGCTCAGGCCGGTCCAGTCATGGGACGAGGCGCGGTACTGCGACGGGATGTTCTGGTCGATGACGTCGGACTCGATCGGCTGCAGGATGCCCATCTGCTCGGCCTGCCACAGGTTGCCTGCATCGACGGTCAGCAGCAGGTCGGCCACGCCGTTGTCGCCCTCGGCCTTGATGCGCTGCATCAGCGGGGCTTCCTTGTCGGTGATGAACTTGATCTTGACCCCGGTCTTGGCGGTATAGGCATCGAACACCGGCTTGATCAGCTCGTCGATGCGCGAGGAGTACACCACCACTTCGTCCGCTGCCTGGGCAGTGCCGCCGAACAGGGTCAGGGCCAAGGCGGCCAGTAGGGGCTTGCGTGGCAACATTTTAAGCACTCCTCGATCGTATGAGAGGTGCGAATGGTAGTGAATCCCATTTTCTGGCTCACCTACCTAGCCGTTACCGGATGTTGCAAGGGGCTGCTACGCAGCCGATCGCGACACAAGGCCCACACAGGAGATTGCGTACCGCTGTGGGGCCTAGTGTCGCGAAAAGGGCCGCAGAGCGGCCCCGCCACTCTCAAGCCTTGGCCAGATCTGGCAGGTCACCACTCAAACCCAACGCCTGGCGCACAAACAGCGCCTTGGCCTCCGGCATCTGCTCCACCAGTTTCAACCCGCTGTTGCGCAACCAGCGCAACGGCAGCGGATCGGCCTGGAACAACCTCTCGAAGCCCTCCATCGCCGCCATCAACGCCAGGTTGTGTGGCATGCGCCGGCGCTCGTAACGGCTCAGCACCTTCACATCGGCCAGTCTCTCGCCGCGCTCGCAAGCATTGACCAGCACCTCGGCCAGCACCGCCGCGTCGAGGAAGCCGAGGTTCACACCCTGCCCGGCCAGCGGGTGGATGGTGTGCGCGGCATCGCCAATCAATGCCAGGCCTTCACCCACATAGCGCTTGGCGTGGCGCTGACGCAGCGGCACGCATACCCTTGGGTCGGCCTGCAACACGTCGCCCAGGCGGCCCTCGAAGGCACGCCCGAGGGCTTGCAGGAAGGCCGCTTCACCCATCGCCATCAGCTGCTCGGCATGCTCCGGAGTGGTCGACCATACGATTGAGCACCAGTCTTGCTGGCCATCGCGGCTCAAGGGCAAAAAGGCCAATGGCCCTTCGTCAGTGAAGCGCTGCCAGGCCGTGGCCTGGTGCCCGGCGCTGCAACGTACGCTGGTGACAATGGCATGGTGCAGGTAGTCCCATTCGCGGGTTTCGCAGCCGGCCAGACGCCGCACCGCCGAATTGGCACCGTCGGCGGCGATCACCAACGGTGCACGCAGTTGCCGGCCATCGGCCAACGTCAGCAGCCACTCATCGCCAGAGCGGCGTAATTGCTCCAGCCGCGCATTGGCCAGCAGGCCGATGTCGCTGTCGTGCAGGCGCTCCAGCAGGCCGTCCTGCACCACCCGGTTCTCGACGATATGGCCGAGCACCTGGGCATGCACACTGGCCGCCGAGAAGTGAATCTGACCGGTGCCGCTGCCATCCCACACATGCATGTCGGAATACGGCGTGGCGCGTCGCTGGGCAATGCCGTCCCAAGCGCCAAGGCGCTCGAGGATGCGCTGGCTGGCCGCCGATAGCGCGCTGACACGCGGCTCGAACGGGGCCTGGGCATCGAAAGGTACGACCGTCAGCGGGCCACCGTCGAGCAACAAAATTTGCAGGCCACTGTGGCGCAACGCCAAGGCCAGGGCGCTGCCGACCATACCGGCACCCACAATCAACAGATCTGCGCGCATGTCCATGCCTTACGCCAGCCTCGCTTGCGGCTTGAGCCGCACGTATAGGGTTTTATCGACCCGCGCCACCAACTCGCCGGCGCCATCGCGGATATCGACCTGCAAACGCGGCAGGCATTTCTTGCCGGTGGCGGCCTGCTGGCGGATTTCCTGCAGCAGCGCATCATCGACGTGGAATTCGGCATACACCGGGCCTTTGCCCGGCGAGATGAAATCGATGCTGGCGGCCTTGTCCCAGACGATGTAGTCACGCCCCAGCTGCTCGATCAACAGCAGCATGTAGAACGGATCGACCATGGCATACAGGCTGCCACCGAACTGGGTACCGACGTAATTGCGGTTCCAGCGAGTCAGTTTCATCGCCACCTTGACGCTACGCAGGTCCGGGCTGATGTGCTGCACACGGATACCGGCACCCAGGTATGGTGGGTAGAGGTTCAGCATCCAGCGCAGCATGCGCGCCCGACGCGCCAGTTTACGCGGGTTGCTCATGCCTGGCCCCGCGAATCTGGGCGGGTGCCCAGGCCCATGGCCTGGCGGGCGAACCAGCTTTTTGCCGGTGGCAGCAGGTCGAGCCCAAGCAGGCCAAGGTTGCGCCCGGCAGCCAGCAACGGCTGATTGCTGCCAAACAGGCGGGTGACCTGGTCGGAGAAGCCGATGGTCATCGCCTGGTCCAGGCGTTGGCGCTGGTGATAGGCCTGCAGCGTGCTCAGGTCGCCAGGCTGCTGTGGACCCACCAGCAGCGCCTCGGCCAGGGATTGCACGTCACGCAACGACAGATTGAAACCCTGGCCCGCGATGGGGTGCAGGCTGTGTGCTGCGTTGCCCAGCACCACCAGGTGCGGCCGCACCTGCTCCTGGGCCTCGATCAAGGACAGCGGGTAGAGGTGCCGTGCGCCTACCTGGCGCAGCGCGCCCAAGCGGTAGCCGAACACCCCCTGCAGTTCGCGCAGGAAGCTGCGCTCGTCGATGTCGGCCAGGCGCCGCGCATCCATGCCCTGGCGAGTCCACACCAGTGCGCAGCGGTTTTCCGGCAACGGCAGCAAGGCCATGGGGCCCTCTTCGGTGAAGCGTTCGAAAGCCTGGCCGCCGTGGGCCTCACCCGGGGTGATGTTGGCGATCAACGCGCTCTGCTGGTACGGCGTGTGGCGCACATGGATACCCAACTGCTCGCGCAGGCCAGAGCGGCCACCATCGGCCAGTACCGCCAGGTCACACTCCAGCTGGGTGTCGTCGTTCAGCCGCAGGCGGTAACCGCGTTCGATGGCCTGCATCGAGGTCACTTCGGCCGGGCAGCGCCAGCTCACCACCTCGCTGTCCAGCCCTTGCCACAGGCACTGGCCGAGCCAGGCGTTTTCCACCACGTAACCCAGCGCCGGTACGCCCTCTTCCAGGGCATCCAGGCGGGTGGCGCCAAAGCGACCACGGTCGGACACGTGAATCTGGCGAATAGGCTCGGCGCGGCGGCCGATGACCTGCCACAGGCCCAGTTGCTGATAAATCTGCTGGGTGCCGAAGGACAATGCCGACGAGCGCGCATCGTAGCTGGGCTGGTAGCTGTCGCCGGGGGCGAACGGCTCGATCAGCAGGATCTTCCAGCCGCGTGCCTTGGCGCCGGCCTGCAGGGCCAACGCCAGGCTTGCGCCAACCAGGCCACCGCCGATGATCGCCAGGTTTACCCGGCTCATGCCACGGCCTTGCGGGCAGCCTGCATCAGCGCCTCGATCTCGGCGACGGTACGCGGCACGCCCGAAGTCAGGATTTCACAACCTTGCCTGGTCACTACCACGTCGTCCTCGATCCTTACCCCAATGCCGCGCCACTTTTTGGCCACGGCCTGATTGTCGGCGCCAATGTAGATACCCGGCTCCACGGTCAGCGCCATGCCGGGTTCCAGTACCCGCCACTCGCCGCCCACCTTGTACTCGCCCACGTCATGCACATCCATGCCCAGCCAGTGCCCGGCGCGGTGCATGTAGAAGGCGCGATACGCTTCGCTGTCGATCAGCGCCTGCACATCACCTTCGAGCAAGCCCAGCTCCACCAGGCCCGCGGTGATGACCCGCACGGTCGCCTCATGGGCGTGGTTCCAGTGCTTGCCGGGGGCTATTTCGGCAAACGCCGCCGCCTGCGCCTTTAGCACCAGCTCGTAGATGGCCTTCTGCTCGGGCGAAAACCGCCCACTGACCGGGAAGGTGCGGGTGATGTCGCTGGCATAGCAGTCGATTTCGCAGCCGGCGTCGATCAGCACCAGGTCGCCATCCTTGAGCGGCGCATCGTTCTGTTGATAGTGCAGGATGCAGCCATTGCGCCCGGCCGCAACGATCGAGCCGTAGGCCGGCATCTTCGCCCCGCCCTTGCGGAATTCGTAGTCCAGCTCGGCTTCCAGGCTGTACTCGTGCAGCCCGGCGCGGCAGGCCTGCATGGCCCGCACATGGGCCCGCGCAGAAATGTCCGCGGCAGCACGCATCACCTTCACTTCCGCCGCCGATTTATACAGGCGCATATCGTGCAGCAGATGATCCAGCGCAACGAACTCGTTCGGTGGCTGGGCGCCCAGGCGTGCCTTGGAGCGGATCACGTTGATCCAGTCCATCAGCCGGCGGTCGAACTCCGGGTTGCTGCCCATGGCGCTGTAGACCCGCTCGCGGCCTTCGATCAGGCCAGGCAGGATCTCGTCGATATCCGTGATGGGGAAGGCATCGTCAGCGCCGAAATCGCGCACCGCCCCTTCCTGGCCGGCCCGCAGGCCGTCCCACAGCTCGCGCTCGGGGTTGCGTTCACGGCAGAACAGCACGTACTCGCCATGCTCGCGCCCTGGAATCAAAGCAATCACCGCCTCGGGCTCCGGGAAGCCGCTGAGGTACTGGAAGTCGCTGTCCTGGCGGTACACGTGCTCGACGTCGCGGTTGCGGATGGCAACCGCAGCGGCGGGCAGAATGGCGATGCTGTTGGGGACCATCTGCGCCATCAGCGCCTTGCGCCGACGGGCATACTCGGCCTTGGGAATGTGGCTCATGGGCAGACTACCCCTGGTTGATCAGTGCAGCGAGGGCTTGGGTGCGGGTGCGGCCGGCTTGGCCAGTTCGGAGAACAGCAGCAGGGGCGCCACACGCAGGTATTCCATGACTTCCATGTAGTCGCTCTCGCCGTCTTCGGACTCTTCGAGCGCTTCCTGGACCTGCGAAATGGCCACCAGGTCCTGCAGCACTTCCTTGGCCTCATCGGACAAGTCCTTACCGCCAGCGTTCAGGCCGAAACCGGTCACGAAGCCCTGGCACCACTGGCCCAGCGCGGTGGCGCGGTCGCTCAGTGCAGCATCATCGGTAGGCAGCAGCAGGACGATCGCCATGTCGTCGCTGGTCAGCTCGCCCTTGACCATTTCCTGCAAGCCGACCAAGGCGTTGCGGACACTGTCACCAGGCTCGATTTCCAGCAGTTGGGCGGCATCGGCCAACCAGGCATCGGCATCGAAGCCGGCGCCGGCGCAGCTGCGGCCAATCAGCAGGCCGTGCAGTTCGGCCGGGGTGACAGGATGGCCATTGCTCGAGAGCAGCATGGCGAAAGCGTTGTAGGGCGATTGAGTATTGGGCATGGGCAGCTAGGCGCCAGACGGCGCAATGTCTAGAATGAAGACCTTGTATCCTAGCACCGGCAGGCGCGCCAAGACCATCGGCACTGGCCGTTGCCGCCCAGGGAGAGGCATCATCGCCAGGTGACTCAACGACGGAGCGAATCGAGTGCAACCCACGCAAGAGAACGACCTGCAGGCACTGATGAGCCGATTCGAGTTGCTGATCGAACGCGTCGAGCAACTAAAACGGCAAAATGCACTCCTAGTAGCTCAGGAAAAATCCTGGCGCGAAGAGCGCGCCCACCTCATCGAAAAGAACGAGATCGCCAAGCGCAAAGTCGAGTCGATGATTTTACGCCTCAAGGCTCTGGAGCAAGACTCATGAGTTCAAGCAATAGCGTCACCGTGCAGATCCTCGACAAGGAATACTCGATCATCTGCCCGCCGGAAGAGCGCAACAACCTGGTCAGCGCTGCGCGCTACCTGGACGGCAAGATGCGCGAGATCCGCAGCAGCGGCAAGGTGATCGGTGCCGACCGCATCGCGGTGATGGCGGCGTTGAACATTACCCACGAAATGCTGCACCGCCAGGAAGACCGCAACGATGCGCCGGTCAGCGGCACAAACCGCGAACAGGTGCGCGACCTGCTGGATCGGGTAGATAAGGCTTTGTCCGACGACACGGATACCAAAATCGGCTGAGATTGGTATACTGGCGCCACTCCCTGGGGGATGCGCCAGTCGGTTATGTCCCTGAGCCGATACGCACAACCACGGGGGTTGCACGCTGGGGCCGGTGTGCATGTCCGCCCGACGGAAAGCCTTAACGCCCCCTGCAATCTCCACCTTGAACTTTCGGGTTCAAGGGCTACACCGATAGCGGTCTTATCGGGGAGCCTGAATTTTCTTGCCCGCCCCCCAAGGCGGGCAATTCGTTTTGGCCGACTTTATTCAAGCTTTGTACGACGATTCACCGCGCAGGCACTGTTCGTACCAAGCCAGCACATCTGGGATTGCCCGTGCCATGACCGAAAACGTGCCGCTCACCCGCCCCCAGCTTCGTCGCCTGCTTCGCAATGCCCGCCGCGCCCTTACCCCTGCCCAGCAACGCCAGGCCACCCTCGGCCTGTACCGCCAACTGGCGCAACACCCCTTGTTCCGCCGCGCCCGCCACATCGCCCTGTACCTGCCCAACGACGGTGAAATCGACCCTCGCCTGCTGATGCGCGAAGCCCAGCGTCGCGGCAAGTGCACCTACCTGCCGGTGCTGCACGCCTGGCCGCGCACGCGCATGGTGTTCCAGCGTTTTGAGCAGGGTGAGAAGCTCAAGCCCAACCGCTTCCGTATTCCAGAGCCGATCATCGATCGCAAACGCCAGCGGCCGATCTGGGCGCTGGATCTGATTCTGCTACCGCTGGTCGGTTTTGACGAAGTGGGCGGCCGCTTGGGTATGGGCGGTGGCTTCTATGATCGCAGCCTGGCCTACCAGGCGCGTCGGCAAACCTGGAAAAAACCGTTGCTGCTGGGGCTGGCGCATGAATGCCAGAAGGTCGAGCGGCTGGCGCAGGCCAGTTGGGATGTACCGCTGAAGGGCACGGTCTCGGACCGTGGCTGGTACCTGGCGCCACGTTGAGCGGCGCCAGCGGGGGTATCAACGTTGTGGCTGGCTGGCGTCGACCGGCATCTGATAGGCGTTGTCCAGCTTGCGCTCCCAGAACCCTTGCGCATAACCGGTAGTGACCACACCCAGGCCAAAAATGAACACCAGGATCCACAGCAGATCCGGCTTTTTACGTTGATTCATCGAAGATTGCCCCCCAGGCAAACTGTTCAGTACTCGGCGATATTCTGGGTACCGCCGGCGCACGCGCTTTAAACGGGGCGCATTTTCCGACAACATGCGTCCGCACGCAAACCTTGACGCCAACCGGCTGTCGGTTTCGTGCAACAGGTTATTTCAAACCTTTTCAGGAGCAGCATCCATGGCTTACTGGCTGATGAAATCCGAGCCCGACGAGCTCTCCATCGAAGCCCTCGCACGCTTGGGCGAAGCGCGCTGGGACGGCGTGCGCAACTATCAGGCGCGTAATTTTCTGCGGGCCATGAGCGTGGGTGACGAATTCTTCTTCTACCACTCCAGCTGCCCGCAACCCGGCATCGCCGGCATTGCCAAAATCACCCGCACGGCCTACCCGGACCCGACCGCGCTGGACCCGGAAAGCCATTATCACGATGCCAAGGCCACGATCGACAAGAACCCGTGGAGCGCGGTGGATGTGGCCCACGTACAAACCTTTCCAAGGGTGCTGGAACTGGGGTGGCTGAAACAGCAGGCCGGTCTGGTCGAGTTGCCCCTGGTGCAAAAAGGCAGCCGCCTGTCGGTCATGCCGGTAACGCCCGAGCAATGGGCGGTGATTGTCGCGTTGCGCTGAATGCGCAGCTAAGGTCAAGGGCTTGACCGATATCAACACGCCACACATGGCCGCCAGGCATGATGTACTGTGCATGACCGCAAGGATGCAGAACGATGAACCGATACGCCCCTAGAATCTTCGCCACTGCACTGATCGCACTGCTCGCTGCAGCCGGCGGGCTGGGGTACTGGAAGTCGCTTCACGACCAGTTGCCCGAAGGCCTGAGCATGGGCAACGGCCGCCTTGAAGCCACCGAAGTGCAGATCGCCAGCAAGATCCCCGGTCGCCTGGCCGAAGTACTGGTCGATGAAGGCGACAACGTGACCCGTGGCCAGCTACTGGCACGCATCGACACACGCACCATGGAAGCCCAGCGCAGCCAGGCCGAAGCCGAAGTGCTGCGCGCCCGGGAAAACTACGCCGCCGCCCAGGCCACCGTGCAACTGCGCCAGAGTGAACTGCTGTTGGCCAGCCAGGAGCTCAAGCGCGTGCGCGAAATCTTCCAGCGCAAGTTCGCCAGCCAGCAGTTGCTCGACCAACAGCAGGCGCGCTTTGACACGGCCAACGCAGCAGTAGTCGCTGCCCGCGCCCAACTGGCAGCGATCAAGGCCGCCATTGGCGCCGCCGAAGCCCAAGTGGCGCAGCTCACCAGCGAAATCGACGACAGCAGCCTGCGTGCGCCCATCAACGGCATCATCCAGCTGCGCCTGGCCGAACCCGGTGAAGTGCTGGGTGCCGGCGGCCGTGTGCTGATGCTGATCGACCCCAGCGACCAGTACATGAACCTGTACCTCCCGGCCTCTACCAGCGGCCGGCTGACCGTAGGCGATCAGGCGCGCATCGTGCTCGACGCCCTGCCCGAGCGCGCACTGCCGGCCAAGGTGGCCTTTGTCGCAGCCAAGGCCCAGTTCACCCCCAAACAGGTGGAAACCCGCGACGAACGGCAAAAGCTGGTGTTCCGGGTCAAACTGCGCCTGAGCGACCCAGGCGCCGTGCCGCAAGCCAAACCAGGCATGCCAGGCGCCGGCTATGTACGCACGGCTGAGGTGGACTGGCCGGCCAACCTGCAATGAACGCCCCGGCACTGCTGGCCGAAGGCATCAGCCACCGTTACGGCGACGTGATAGCCCTCCACCCACTAGGCTTCAGCCTCCCTGTGGGTACCCGCTGCGCGCTGATAGGCCCTGACGGGGCGGGCAAGTCGACCCTGCTGGGGCTGATCGCCGGCGTGAAACGCCTACAGCAGGGAGAGCTGCAGGTGCTGGGTGGCTCGATCCGCCAACGCCGCCATCGCACGGCGCTCTACCCCAAAGTGGCATTCATGCCGCAGGGGCTGGGCAACAACCTGTACCCGGAACTGTCGATCAGCGAGAACATCCGTTTTTTCGCCACCCTGTTCGGGTTGGGCCGCCGCGAGTGTGAACAGCGTATGGCCAATCTGTTGCAGGCCACCGACCTGCAGCGCTTTGCCCAGCGCCCGGCCGGCAAGCTGTCGGGTGGCATGAAGCAGAAGCTGGGCCTTTGCTGCGCACTGATCCACGAGCCAGACCTGCTTATCCTGGACGAGCCGACCACCGGCGTCGACCCGCTGTCGCGGCGGCGCTTCTGGGAGCTGGTTGAACAGGTTCGCGCACAACGCCCGCAACTGACCTTGCTGGTGGCTACCGCCTACATGGAAGAAGCCGAACAGTTCGAGCATTGCCTGATGCTCGATGGCGGCCGGCTGCTGGCCGCCGGCCCTAGCCACGAACTGGCTGCAGTCACCCCGAGCGGCAAACTGGATGACGCCTTTACCCACTACCAGGGCGCGGGCAAGGCGCAGCATCAACCACTGGCAATCCCGCCGCGCCAAGCCACGGACGGCCCGGTCGCCATCGAGGCACACGACCTGACCCTGCGCTTTGGCGACTTCACAGCGGTGAACAAGGTCAGTTTCGCCATTGGGCGCGGGGAGATCTTCGGCTTCCTGGGTTCCAACGGTTGCGGCAAGACCACCACCATGAAAGTGCTCACCGGCCTGATGCCGGCCAGCGAGGGCAGCGCCAGCCTGCTGGGTCGCCCGGTGGACGCCAGCGACCTGGCCACACGCAAGCGAGTCGGCTTCATGTCGCAGAGTTTCTCTCTGTATGGCGAGCTCAGCACCCGGCAGAACCTGGCCCTGCATGCCCGCCTGTTCGACTTGCCCAAAGCCGAGAGCGCCCAGCGCATCGATGAGCTGATCGAGCGCTTCGACCTCGCCGCTATCGCCGACCAACCGTCTGGCGCCCTGCCCCTTGGTTTGCGCCAGCGCCTGTCGCTGGCAGTGGCGGTTCTGCATCGCCCGGAAGTCTTGATCCTCGACGAACCGACCTCCGGCGTCGACCCGGCCGCCCGCGACGACTTCTGGCGCCTGCTGGTAGAACTGTCCCGCGAGCAGGGCGTGACCATTTTCCTCTCCACCCACTTCATGAATGAAGCCCAGCGCTGCGATCGTATTTCGCTGATGCACGCCGGGCGGGTGCTGGCCTGCGACACGCCCGATGCCCTGCAGCACCAGTACCAGGGCGACACGCTGGAAGACGCGTTCGTCCGCTGCCTGGAACAGGCCCAGGAACTGGCGCCAGCCGCCACCGACAGCAGCGTGCTGGAACAGGCGTCCACCCCCACCCTACCGCTGCGCCAGGGTTTCAGCCTGCGTCGCCTGCTCGCAGTGGCCGGCCGTGAGGGCAAGGAGCTGCTGCGCGACAAGGTGCGCCTGGCCTTCGCCTTACTGGGTGCACTGTTCATGATGGTGATCTTCGGCTACGGCATTTCACTGGATGTGGAAAACCTCGCCTTCGCCGTGCACGATCAGGACCAGAGCCCGCAAAGTCGCGCCTACCTCGAGGCCTTCCGTGGTTCACGCTACTTCGCCGAACAGGCACCGATCCGCGACAGCAGCGAGCTGCACCAGCGCCTGCAACGCTCGGAAATCAAACTGGCACTGGAAATTCCGCCCGGCTTTGGCCGCGATCTGTACGCAGGGCGCCAGCCGGTGGTGGCTGCCTGGCTCGACGGAGGCATGCCGTTCCGCGCAGAAACCAGCCGCAACTACGTGGAAGCCGTGCACCAGGCCAACCTTGAGCAACTGGCAAAGGCCAGCCCACAACCGCAGCCACGCCAGGACCCGGTGCGCCTGGAAACGCGTTTCCGCTACAACCAGGATGTGGTCAGTGTGAACGCCATCGGCCCGGGTGTGATGGCACTGATACTGGCCTTCATTCCGGCCATGCTCACGGCACTGGGCATCGTGCGCGAGAAGGAGCTCGGCTCCATCACCAACTTCTACGCCACACCCCTCACCCGCCTGGAATTCCTGCTTGGCAAGCAGATGCCCTACCTGGCTGTGAGCCTGGTCAACCTGGCGCTGCTGGTGGCGATGAACCGCTGGCTGTTCGCCGTACCGCTCAAGGGCAGCGTACTGGCTTTGGCATGTGGCGGCGTGGCCTACCTGCTGGCAACCACCAGCCTGGGCCTGCTGATTTCGGCATTCACCCGCACCCAGATCGCCGCCATTCTCGGCACCATGATCATTACCAGCCTGCCGACCATCCAGTTTTCCGGGCTGATCGTGCCACGCTCGTCGCTGGACGGCGCGGCAGCGGTGATGGGCCAGTTGTTCCCGGCGGGCTACTTCCTCGACATCGCAGTCGGCACCTTCACCAAGGCGTTAGGCCTGCGCGAGTTGTGGCCGCAGTGCCTGATCCTGCTGAGCTTCTTTGCCGCGTTCACCGGCCTGAGCCTGGCAATGCTGAAAAAGCAGGAGGCCTGACATGTCGCGCCTGAACCACACCCTGCGCCTGGGCTTGAAAGAACTGACCAGCCTGCGCCATGACAGCGTCCTGCTGCTGTTCCTGCTATATGCCTTCAGCGTGGCGATCTACATGCCGGCAGCCGGCTCGGTGATCGGTGTACACAACGCCAGCGTGGCGGTGGTGGATGAAGACCATAGCCTGCTCTCGCGCAAGCTCAGCGAAGCCCTGCAACCGCCCGAGTTCCAGCCAGCCGTGCCGCTGCCTCCGCAGCGCCTGGACCAGGCCATGGACAGCGGCCAGTACACCTTCGTCATCAACATACCGGTGAACTTCCAGAGCGACCTGCTGGCCGGGCGCTCGCCGGAGCTGCAGATCAACGTCGATGCTACAGCCATGAGCCAAGCGTTCATGGGCGCCGGCTACATCGGCCGCATCTTCGAGCGCGAGCTGCTCGACTACAGCCAGCGTGGTAACGAGCAAAGCCCGGTGCTGATCAACCCCAAGGCGCTGTTCAACCCCAACCTGGAGGGGGGCTGGTTTCTGGCCGTGATCCAGATCGTCAACAACATCACCATCCTGGCGATCATCCTCACCGGGACCGCGCTGCTGCGCGAGCGTGAGCATGGCACCCTCGACCACCTGCTGGTGCTACCGTTGACCGCGCTGGAGATCATGCTGGCCAAGATCGGCAGCAATGCGCTGGTGGTGGTGATCTGCACCTGGATTTCGTTGGTGGTAGTCGTCAAAGGTGCACTGGGCGTGCCGCTGTCTGGCTCGATGGGGCTGTTCCTGGCCGTGACCGCGCTGTACCTGTTCGCCAGTACATCGCTGGGCATTTTCCTCGCCACCCTGGCGCGCTCGACGCCACAGTTCGGCCTGCTGGCGATCCCGGTGATCATCCCGATGCTGTTGCTGTCCGGCGGCAGCACACCACTGGACAGCATGCCGCAGTGGCTGCAGTGGGTGATGCAAGGGTCACCCTCAACGCACTTTGTCAGCCTGAGTGCCGCAATCCTGTTCAGGGATGCCGGGTGGGCGGTGGTATGGCCGGATATCCTGGCGCTGGGCCTGATCGGCCTGGTGTTCTTCAGCGTGGCCCTCGCGCGGTTCCGCCGTACCCTGACGTCCTGAGCAAGGACGAGGGCCTGCGCAATCCCCACGGGGCCGGACTGGCAACTATCAGCGGTTATTGCACGATCAGGTTGTTGAACAGCAAGTCTTCAACGATCGGCTTGCCCTCTTCCGCCTCCAGCACCTGCTGCACCTGTTTCAGCGCCTCTTGGCGAAGATGCTCCTTGGCCTCGACGTTGCTCATGCTGTCCACCGTCTGCTGGGTGAACAGTGCCACCAGCTGGTTACGGATCAGCGGTTCGTGGTGCTTCACCGTCTTGGCCGCTTCGTCGCCCGTCACGCGCAGGGCCACGTCAGCCTTGTACACGCGCAGCCGCGGGCTGCCGTCGAGCGCATAGTTGCCAACGAAGGGCGGGCTCAGACTGATGTAGGCGACCTTGGGCACCCCTTCCTTGGCTTCCTCGGCCATGGCCGCAGCCGGCAGCAGCAGCGCCAGCACCATCAAGATCCACGCTTTCACGAATTCGCTCCTCAATACAGTTGGCGCCAGCTTACCCAGCACACCGCTCAAACCCAAGCCCGGGCTTATGCCGGCCCATCAGGGCGGGCCATGCTCGTTGACCTGCCAAGCGGCCCTCCTACACTTATCGGCCACTACCCGCAAAGGAATAGCCCCGATGAAAGCTGTGTTGTGCAAAACCCTGGGTCCGGCGCGCAACCTGGTGCTGGAAGAGGTGGCCAGCCCACTGCCGAAGAAGAACGAGATCCTGCTGGACGTGCAGGCTGCCGGGGTCAACTTCCCCGACACCTTGATCATCGAAGGCAAGTACCAGTTCCAGCCACCGCTGCCGTTCTCTCCAGGTGGCGAGGCAGCAGGCGTGGTGGCCGCCGTCGGCGAAAAGGCCGGCGCGTTCAAGGTCGGCGACCGGGTCATGGCGCTCACCGGCTGGGGTGCGTTCGCCGAGCAAGTGGCGGTGCCGTTCTATAACGTTCTGCCGATCCCGGCGAGCATGGACTTCACCACCGCTGCGGCCTTCGGCATGACCTACGGCACCTCGATGCACGCCCTGCGTCAGCGTGGCCAGTTGCAAGCCGGCGAGACCCTGCTGGTACTGGGCGCTTCCGGCGGGGTGGGCCTGGCGGCGGTGGAGATCGGCAAGGCCATGGGCGCGCGGGTGATCGCGGCGGCCAGCAGTGCCGAAAAACTGGCCGTGGCCAAGGCTGCCGGGGCGGATGAGCTGATCGACTACAGCCAGGCCAACCTGCGCGAAGAAATCAAACGCCTGACCGGCGGCCAGGGCGTGGACGTGATCTATGACCCGGTCGGTGGCGAGCTGTTCGAACAAGCGGTGCGCGGGTTGGCCTGGAATGGCAGGCTGCTGGTGGTGGGTTTTGCCAGTGGCAGCATTCCACAGCTGGCGGCCAACCTGGTGCTGCTCAAGGGCGCGGCGGTACTGGGCGTGTTCTGGGGGGCATTTGCCCAGCGCCAGCCGGAGGACAACGCGGCCAACTTTCACCAGCTGTTTGCCTGGCATGCCGAGGGCAAGTTGAAGCCGCTGGTGTCGCAGACTTATCCACTGGAAGAAGCCGGGGCTGCTATCGAGAAGCTGGGGCAACGGCAGGCGGTGGGTAAGTTGGTGGTGCTGGCCAGGTAAGGCAGTACCGGCCTCTGCGCGGTCGCCTGTAGCAGCGGGTTTACCCGCGAAAGGGCCGGGCCTGCCAGCCAATTCCACCCGCCGTTCACCGTTGTCGCCACCACCGTATTCGCGGGTAAACCCGCGCCTACAGGGATTACCCGCGAAGAGGCCGGAACAGGTTGCTCACACTTCGCGCAGATTGTGGCAACGCCTGAATCGCGCTTCCAGGTTGCGATCGGGCATCTGGTGACTGCGCAGTGCATTCAAGGTCTGCTCGACATAGTCACGCGTGGTGCCATACCGCCCCTTGGCACTGGCCAGGATCTGGCTGAGCAACGTATCCGGCAAGTTACCGGCATAGCACGGCAGATGCCGCTCCAGTACAAAGCCCAAGGCCTGCACCTTGCTACCATCGCCCAGGCGGCAGTTGAGCCAGTGCGGCCGGTATGCCGGATAGGGCATCTCGCGTTGCCACAGGGCCATCAGTGAGTCGTCCAGGTTGCGTTCATCCAGACGGTAGGCAAAGCCGCTGCAGGAGCCACCGCGGTCCAGGCCAAACACCAGCCCGGGCGTTTCCGGGGTACCGCGATGTTCATGCGACCACAGGTACAAGCCACGGTGATAACCATGTACCCGCGCGCGCTGGCGCTCCACCGAATTGCACTCCGGGCGCCAGATCAACGAACCATAGGCAAACAGCCACACCGGCCCACCCTGATGCCTGGACATGGTTGTTTTCATGGAGCTGAACAACTGTTCGCGAGTATGTTGCTGACCGAAATCAAGTGCCGGAGGGTATGAAACTTCCCAAGACATACTTTCAAGTGCCGACATAAGCTGCCGCCATTATTCCTGTGAACTACGGATGTAGCGAGCTTCGATTACGCTGCGGCCCCAGGCCGCTTTACCAAGGGCGCTTGCAGTAACCATAGGCCAGAATTGCAGGAATACTCAAGCCCTTGAGCACGTGTTTCATACACGGCTCCGACGACTGGGAAGTACTGTTTCAGCAGCGGTGAAAGTTATTGGCCAAGGCGGTAACAATTACCGCCTTATACCGACACTTTCAAACTTCGGTTATTAACCGCGCGGCGCGTAGGCGAACACATCGGCACGCATGCGGTGCGCATCCATACCGGCTTCGACCAAGGCGTCGAGCGTGGCGTAGATCATGTTCGGTGAGCCGCTGGCATACACATGCACGCTATTGAGGTCGGCAATGTCGTCGCAGACCGCTTCATGCAGCATGCCGCAGCGGCCTTCCCAGCCACACAGGTCGCTGACCACTTGATGCAGGAACAGATTAGGCAGACGCTGCCATTCGTCCCAGTGCTCGATCTGATAGAAATCCTCGGGCCGGCGCACCCCCCAGTACAGGTGTACCGGGTGCTTGAAGCCCTGAGCCCGGCAGTGCTCGACCAGGCTGTGCATCTGGCCCATGCCAGTGCCGGCGGCAATCAGCACCAGCGGCCCGTCGGGCAGCTCGGCCAGGTGGGTGTCGCCAAACGGCATTTCAATGCGCGCCAGGCCATCTCGCCTCAGCTGGTCGATCAGTTGCACCGCACTGGGCTCACGCGCCAGCACATGCAGCTCCAGTTCACGCCCGGCATGTGGCGCGGACGCCAGCGAGAAAGCTGCCTGCTTGCCGCCCTCACGTTCGATCATCAGGTATTGCCCCGCGTGATAACGCAGAGGTTTACCGGCAGGCGCACGCAGGCGCACCCGCCAGACGTCGCCGCCGACGTCGACGCACTCACTGACGCTGCACGCCAGCTTGCGCACTGGCAGCTCGCCCAAGGCAAGCACACCGTCCCAGAGCAACACGCAGTCCTCCAGCGGTTCGGCAATGCAGGTGAACAACTCGCCATGGTCGCGGACTTCGCCATCCTGGCGAACCCGTCCTTCAACCAACAACGCGGCGCAAACATGGCAATTGCCATTGCGGCAGCTGTTTGGGCAGTCATAGCCCAGCCGCCGTGCTCCATCCAGGATCCTTTCCCCGGGTTCAAGCGCCAGCACCGCCCCGGACGGCTGCAACGTTACCTGCATCAATCTATTCCCAACTGATCCCACAGCTCATCGATACGGCGGGTGACGGCCTCATCCTTGACGATGACCCGGCCCCATTCGCGTGTAGTCTCGCCCGGCCACTTGTGCGTAGCGTCCAGGCCCATCTTCGAACCCAGCCCCGACACCGGTGACGCAAAGTCCAGGTAGTCGATCGGGGTGTTGTCAATCATTACCGTATCACGCTTGGGGTCCATGCGCGTGGTAATGGCCCAGATCACATCGTTCCAGTCACGAGCGTTGATATCGTCATCGGTGACAATAACGAACTTGGTGTACATGAACTGTCGCAGGAACGACCACACACCCAGCATTACGCGCTTGGCGTGGCCTGGGTACTGTTTCTTCATGGTCACCACCGCCATGCGGTACGAGCAGCCTTCCGGCGGCAGGTAGAAGTCGGTGATTTCCGGGAACTGCTTCTGCAGGATCGGCACGAACACTTCGTTCAGCGCCACGCCGAGAATGGCCGGCTCATCTGGCGGCCGGCCGGTGTAAGTGCTGTGGTAGATCGGTTTTTGCCGGTGGGTGATGCGCTCAACGGTGAACACCGGGAAACTGTCCACTTCGTTGTAGTAGCCCGTGTGATCGCCGTAAGGGCCTTCCGGGGCCATTTCGCCTGGGTGGATCACCCCTTCCAGAATGATCTCGGCGGTTGCCGGTACCTGCAGGTTGCTGCCACGGCACTTGACCAGTTCGGTGCGATTGCCTCGCAGCAGGCCGGCGAAGGCGTACTCGGAAAGGGTGTCCGGGACCGGGGTCACCGCGCCGAGAATGGTCGCTGGGTCAGCGCCCAGGGCCACGGCGACCGGAAACGGCTGGCCGGGGTTCTTCTCGCACCACTCTCGGTAGTCGAGGGCGCCGCCACGGTGGCTGAGCCAGCGCATGATCACCTTGTTGCGGCCGATCACCTGCTGGCGGTAGATGCCCAGGTTCTGGCGGTCCTTGTTCGGGCCACGGGTCACGGTGAGGCCCCAGGTAATCAGCGGCGCCACGTCGCCAGGCCAGCAGTGCTGAATCGGCAGCGTGCCAAGGTCGACATCGTCACCCTCGACCACCACTTCCTGGCACACCGCGTCCTTGACCACTTTTGGCGCCATCGACACGACCTTCTTGAAGATCGGCAGCTTCGACCAGGCGTCCTTCAGGCCCTTGGGCGGCTCGGGCTCCTTGAGGAAGGCCAGCAGCTTGCCGATTTCCCGCAGTTCGCTGACCGACTCGGCGCCCATGCCCATCGCCACCCGCTCCGGGGTACCGAACAGGTTGCCGAGCACGGGGATGTCGAAGCCGGTGGGCTTTTCGAACAACAATGCCGGGCCCTTGGCGCGCAGGGTGCGGTCGCAGACCTCGGTCATTTCCAGGACGGGGGAGATCGGTACCTGGATGCGCTTGAGCTCGCCGCGCTGTTCCAGGCCACGGATGAAGTCGCGCAAGTCGCGATACTGCATGCAGGAGCCTCGTGTTGGCCGTATCGGTCGGGGTGCAGAGTGTAGCGCCGTTCGGGCCTTGTTTGGGGGTGAAAATGCATTGGGGCCGCTTTGCACCCCTTCGCGGGCAAGCCCGCTCNAAGGGCCGCAAGGCGGCCCCAATCAATCCAGCCTGAAACGCTCGCTTACTTGCGCTTCATCGACAGGAAGAACTCATCGTTGGTCTTGGTCTGCTTGAGCTTGTCGACCAGGAACTCGATGGCGGCGATTTCGTCCATCGGGTGCAGCAGCTTGCGCAGAATCCACATACGCTGCAGTTCGTCGTCAGCGGTCAGCAACTCTTCGCGGCGGGTGCCGGAACGGTTGATGTTGATGGCCGGGAACACACGCTTCTCGGCGATGCGGCGGTCCAGCGGCAGCTCCATGTTGCCGGTGCCCTTGAACTCTTCGTAGATCACTTCGTCCATCTTCGAGCCGGTTTCAACCAGCGCAGTGGCGATAATGGTCAGCGAACCGCCTTCCTCGATGTTACGTGCAGCACCGAAGAAGCGCTTGGGCTTCTCGAGGGCGTGGGCGTCGACACCACCGGTCAGCACCTTGCCGGAGCTCGGGATCACGGTGTTGTAGGCACGCGCCAGTCGAGTGATCGAGTCCAGCAGGATAACCACATCTTTCTTGTGCTCGACCAGGCGCTTGGCCTTCTCGATCACCATCTCGGCAACCTGCACGTGGCGGGTTGGCGGCTCGTCGAAGGTGGAAGCAACCACTTCGCCACGCACGGTGCGCTGCATTTCGGTCACTTCTTCCGGGCGCTCGTCGATCAGCAGGACGATCAGGTGGCACTCAGGGTTGTTACGGGTGATGTTGGCCGCAATGTTCTGCAGCATGATCGTCTTACCGGCTTTCGGCGGGGCAACGATCAGGCCGCGCTGGCCTTTGCCGATCGGGGCGCACAGGTCGATGACGCGACCGGTCAAGTCCTCGGTGGAGCCGTTACCGGCCTCCATCTTCAGGCGCTTGTTCGGGAACAGCGGCGTCAGGTTTTCGAACAGGATCTTGTTCTTCGCGTTTTCCGGGCGGTCGAAGTTGATGGTATCGACCTTCAGCAGGGCGAAGTAACGCTCCCCTTCCTTCGGTGGGCGGATCTTGCCGACGATGGTGTCGCCGGTACGCAGGTTGAAACGGCGGATCTGGCTGGGCGAGACATAGATATCGTCTGGGCCGGCCAGGTAGGACGCATCAGCCGAACGCAGGAAACCGAAACCATCCTGGAGAATCTCCAGCACGCCGTCACCCGAGATCTCTTCGCCGCTTTTCGCATGCTTCTTCAGCAGGGCGAAAATCACGTCCTGTTTGCGCGAACGGGCCATGTTTTCGATGCCCATCTGTTCGGCCATTTCCAAAAGATCGGTAATCGGCTTTTGCTTGAGTTCAGTCAGGTTCATAAGGGGAATGACGTAATCATGTAAGAAGGGAGAATTAAGCTTCTGGCTTAATGAGGCCGCGCCGCTGGATGGCGACAGGATCGCGTACTGATTCGAATTAGGGATGCTTCGGCGACGGCATGTAGAGGGCACTGGAAAAGCAGTGCGAGGCCGAATGTAACACTTGCTTTTTTCTGCGTCTAGTGCTCTGAAAAAGAAAAGCCCCGCATTTGCGGGGCCTTTTCACATCACAGGTGGGCGTCGAGGAATGCGGCCAGCTGCGATTTGGACAGTGCACCAACCTTGGTGGCTTCGACGTTGCCGTTCTTGAACAGCATCAGCGTCGGGATACCACGCACACCGTGCTTGGCCGGGGTTTCCTGGTTCTCGTCGATGTTCAGCTTGGCGACGGTCAGTTTGCCCTCGTAGGTGGAAGCGATGTCGTCCAGAACCGGAGCGATCATCTTGCATGGACCGCACCATTCAGCCCAGTAGTCGACCAGTACCGCGCCTTCGGCCTTCAGGACATCGGCTTCGAAGGAGGCGTCGGTGACATGTTTGATCAGATCGCTGCTCATGGATATCTCCAGGGTCGTAAGCAAAAAACGTGGCCCATGATAGCCGCACCTACGCCGGACAGGAAGCCACGGACGATTGAGTGTAACTATAGTTGCGCAAGACGCCGCGAATCGAAACTGTCATATGGCCGTCATAGAATCGAATGGCACATTGCCTTGCATCAAGGCCAGTACAACGGCTGAGTGTCACGCGTTGGCGATAGCCTGCTATCGTGGCACGATTGCCAGGTTAACGACCGAGAACAACCAGATCATGCCGCATACCATCGCGAAGAACCTGTCCCTGATCGCCGCCATCGACCTTGGCTCCAACAGTTTTCACATGGTCGTGGCCAAGGCCCACCATACCGAAATCCGCATCCTTGAGCGGCTCGGCGAGAAGGTTCAACTGGCCGCCGGCATCGACGAAGAGCGCATGCTCAGTGAAGAGGCAATGGAAAGGGGCCTGGATTGCCTCAAGCGCTTTTCCCAGCTGATCAACGGCATGCCGGCAGGCTCCGTGCGTATCGTCGGTACCAACGCCTTGCGCGAAGCGCGCAACCGTAACGAATTCATCCAGCGCGCCGAAGACATCCTCGGCCACCCGGTGGAGGTCATCTCTGGCCGTGAAGAGGCGCGCCTGATCTACCTGGGCGTGTCGCACACCCTGGCCGACACCCCCGGCAAGCGCCTGGTGGCCGACATCGGCGGCGGCAGTACCGAGTTCATCATCGGCCAGCGCTTCGAGCCGCTGCTGCGTGAAAGCCTGCAGATGGGTTGCGTGAGCTTTACCCAGCGTTACTTCCGCGACGGCAAGATCACCCCCGCCCGCTATGCCCAGGCCTACACGGCCGCGCGCCTGGAACTGATGAGCATCGAAAATGCCCTGCACCGCCTGACCTGGGATGAGGCCATCGGCTCATCCGGCACTATTCGCGCCATCGGCGCTGCCATCAAGGCCGGCGGCCTGGGCAATGGCGAGGTCAACGCCGAAGGCCTGGCCTGGGTCAAACGCAAGCTGTTCAAGCTGGGTGAAGTCGACAAGATCGACTTCGACGGCGTCAAGCCAGACCGCCGCACTATCTTCCCGGCTGGCTTGGCGATTCTCGAAGCGATCTTCGATGCCCTTGAACTGAACCGCATGGACCACTGCGACGGCGCCCTGCGCGAAGGTGTGCTGTTCGATCTGCTTGGCCGCCACCACCACGAAGACGTGCGCGAACGCACCCTGAACTCGCTGATGGAGCGCTATCACGTGGACCAGGGCCAGGCTGCGCGCGTCGAGCGCAAGGCGTTGCACGCATTCGACCAGGTGGCCGACGCTTGGAACCTGAAAGACGGAAACTGGCGCGATCTACTGGGCTGGGCCGCGAAAGTGCACGAAATCGGGCTGGACATTGCCCATTATCACTACCACAAGCACGGCGCTTATCTGATCGAGCACTCGGACCTGGCAGGCTTTTCCCGGGAAGATCAGCAGATGATGGCCCTGCTGGTACGCGGCCACCGCCGCAACATCCCCAAGGACCGTTACGCCGAACTGGGTGATGAAGGGGTCAAGCTGCTGCGCCTGTGCGTGCTGCTGCGCTTTGCCATCCTGTTCCACCACATCCGCGGCACTCAGCAAATGCCAAAGGTAGAACTGCACGGTGGGGACAACAGCCTGGATGTAGCCTTCCCTGACGGTTGGCTGGAGCAGAACCAGCTGACCCAGGCCGACTTCGCCAACGAGGCGGAGTGGCTGGCCCGGGTCGGCTTCGTCCTCAGCGTACGTTGAGGACCGGGTTGCTCAGGCGCTCCAGCAGAGTCGCCTGAACGCTGCGCGGGTTCTGGTTGCCGGTCGGGGTGCTGCGCACGTAGCGCCCGTCCGGCTGCAAGGTCCAGGCGTGGGTATTGTCGGTCAGGTAGCCTTCCAGCTCCTTCTTCACCCGCAGCAACAGTTTCTTGCCTTCCACCGGGAAGCAGGTCTCGACACGCTTGTCGAGGTTGCGCTCCATCCAGTCGGCGCTGGACAGGTAGATCTGCTCTTCGCCGCCATTGAGGAAGTAGAACACCCGCGTGTGCTCGAGGAAGCGGCCAATGATCGAGCGCACCTGGATGTTGTGCGAAACCCCCGGAATGCCCGGGCGCAGGCAGCACATGCCACGCACCACCAAGTCGATTTTCACGCCCGACTGGCTGGCCTTGTACAGCGCCTTGATGACTTTGGCGTCGGTCAGCGAGTTGAACTTGGCGATGATGTGCGCCGGCTTGCCTTCAAGGGCAAACTGGGTTTCCCGCGCGATCATGTCGAGCATGCCCTTTTTCAGGGTGAACGGCGCATGCAGCAGCTTCTTCATGCGCAAGGTCTTGCCCATGCCGATCAGCTGGCTGAACAGCTTGCCGACGTCTTCGGTGAGCGCATCGTCAGAAGTCAGCAGGCTGTAATCGGTGTACAGGCGAGCGTTGCCGGCGTGGTAGTTACCGGTACCCAGGTGCGCATAACGCACGATCTCGCCCTGCTCGCGGCGCAGAATCAGCATCATCTTGGCGTGGGTCTTGAAGCCGACCACACCGTAGATGACTACCGCACCGGCTGCTTGCAGGCGGCTGGCCATCTGCAGGTTGGACTCTTCGTCAAAACGCGCACGCAACTCGATCACCGCAGTGACCTCCTTGCCGTTACGCGCTGCGTCCACCAGGGCGTCGACGATTTCCGAGTTAGCCCCCGAGCGATACAGGGTCTGGCGCACGGCGAGCACGTGCGGGTCCTTGGCGGCCTGGCGCAGCAGGTCGACCACTGGCGTGAAGGACTCGAACGGGTGCATCAGCAGGATATCCTGCTTGCTGATCACACTGAAAATGTTGTCAGCGTTCGCCAGCAGCTTGGGGATCGCCGGGGTGAACGGTGTGTATTGCAGCTCCGGGTGGCTGTCCAGGCCGGTGATGCTGAACAGGCGGGTGAGGTTGACCGGGCCATTGACCTGGTACAGCTCACTTTCGCTGAGGCTGAACTGCTTCAACAGGTAGTCCGACAGGTGTTTCGGGCAGGTGTCGGCCACTTCCAGGCGCACGGCGTCACCGTAGCGGCGCGAGAACAGCTCGCCGCGCAGCGCGCGGGCCAGGTCGTCGACCTCTTCAGAGTCAAGCGCCAGGTCGGCGTTGCGCGTCAGACGGAACTGATAGCAGCCCTTCACCTTCATGCCCTGGAACAGGTCGTCGGCGTGCGCGTGGATCATCGACGACAGGAACACGTAGTTTGCGCCCGGGCCGCCCACCTCTTCCGGCACGCGAATAACCCGCGGCAGCAGGCGTGGTGCCGGAATGATCGCCAGGCCCGAGTCGCGACCGAAGGCGTCCACCCCCTCGAGCTCGACGATGAAGTTGAGGCTCTTGTTCACCAGCAGCGGGAACGGGTGAGTCGGGTCGAGGCCAATCGGAGTAATGATCGGGGCAATTTCGTCGCGGAAGTAGCGGCGCACCCAGGTCTTGAGCTTGGGTGTCCAGTAGCGGCGGCGGATGAAGCGGATCTGGTGCTTTTCCAGCTCTGGCAGCAGCACGTCGTTGAGGATCGCGTACTGGCGCTCTACCTCGATGTGCACCAGTTCGCTGATACGCGCCAGCGCCTGGTGCGGCTGCAGGCCATCGGCGCCGGCCTGTTCACGGGCGAAGTTGATCTGCTTCTTCAGGCCTGCGACACGAATCTCAAAGAACTCGTCGAGGTTGCTGGAGAAGATCAACAGGAACTTGAGGCGTTCCAGCAGCGGGTAGTTCTCGTCCAGTGCCTGCTCCAGCACCCGGATATTGAACTGCAGTTGCGAGAGTTCGCGATGAATGTACAGGCTGCTGTCGTCCAGGCCAGGGACGGCGATGGCCGGGGACGGCGCGGGCACCGGAGCCACAGGTTCGACCACCTGTTCCGCTACAGGCTCGGCCACCGGAGGCAGGTCTGGCGGGGTCTGCAGCATCTCTTCTGGAAGCTCCTGAGCATCCTTGATCGCGACAGGGCTTAGCACTTCATTATTCATCTGGCGTTCCTGAGGACGTTAACGCCCTATCATCTATTGAGCGGCAAGATAAGCGCCCATTATGACGCCCGTGTTACACACATGGGCAAGCCGTGGCAAGTGGCCTCTGGCATTGTCTGCGCTGGAAATGTTCACGTCGAGACACATTTGGACACTTTCACGAACGCGCGCGAAGGGGTAGGCTGCGCGTTCATTTCGCCAGCACCTCAGAAAATGCTTCAACAATTCCTGCAGGATTTCGGCTACTTCGCCCTTTTTCTAGGCACCTTCTTTGAAGGCGAGACCATTCTGGTGCTTGCGGGATTCCTTGCGTTCCGCGGTTACATGGATATCAATCTGGTGTGCCTGGTGGCCTTCTTCGGCAGCTACGCGGGCGACCAGTTGTGGTACTTCATGGGCCGACGCCACGGGCGCAGGATCCTGGCGCGCAAGCCGCGCTGGCAGGCAATGGGCGACCGGGCGCTGGACCATATCCGCCGCCACCCCGATATCTGGGTGCTGAGCTTCCGCTTTGTCTATGGTTTGCGCACGGTCATGCCGGTGGCCATCGGCCTGTCGGGTTACCCGCCACGCCGCTACCTGCTGCTGAACGGGATTGGCGCGGGCATCTGGGCAGTGGCCCTGGGCGCCGCCGCCTACCACTTCGGCGCCATCCTCGAAGGCTTGCTAGGCAACGTCAAACGTTACGAGCTATGGGTGCTTGGCGGCCTGGTGGCGCTGGGTGGCCTGCTGTGGCTGCGCCGGCGCTTCCGTACTCTGCGCGCGGAGCGCAGGGCGGCGAGCCAGGCCCAGCCCCCAGAGGCTGAGCAGGCTGTAAGCCACGAGCAGAAACCAGGCCAGCGGGGCGACCACCGCTAAGCCCCAGGCGCCGGCCAGGTACAATGCCGGCGCATTCAGACACAACCGCGCCAGCTCCAGGCGTGCAGACCAGGGCCGGTTCTCCAGCAACGCGCCCAGCACGAACAAACCAAACGCCATCAGTGACCAGCCTAGCACCAGCGCGGCGGCCGGCACGCGGTCGGCCACATCCATCAGGTAGCTGCCCAAGGCCACATAAACCACGAACTGCGCCGCCACATAGGCTTGCTGCCCGCGCCCCAGGGCAATCTCGAACTTGCGAAACAGCGCCAAGTCCTGTTTGGCCTGTGGGTAGCGTGCGGCCACATCGGCCGGGCGCCAGCCGGTAGGCATGAACCAGATACGCAGCTTGTCCCACAGGCTAGTGGTGCGCCGGGCGTCGTGCCAGAGCTGGGCATAGAACTGCAGGTTGGCCCATAGCGGGTTCCAGCTGGCCAGCGGCGTGGTCACCCCGAACACCACCGGCTCGGCCGGGTCCTCCTCCTTGAACGTGCCGAACAGACGGTCCCAGAGAATGAACACACCACCGTAATTGCGATCCAAGTAAGCAGGGTTTTGCGCATGGTGGACGCGATGATTGGACGGCGTGATCAACACCCACTCCAGCCAGCCAAGTTTAGGGATATGCCGGGTATGCACCCAGAACTGATACAGCAGGTTGAGCGAGGCGACGGTGATGAACACCAGTGGCGGCACACCCAGCAGCGCCAGCGGCAGGTAGAACAACCACGAGAAGAGGAACCCGCTACTGGTCTGGCGCAGCGCCGTGGTGAGGTTGTACTCCTCGCTCTGGTGATGCACCGAGTGCGCAGCCCACAGTACGTTGCGCTCATGCCCCAGGCGGTGCAGCCAGTAGTAGCAGAAGTCGTACAGGACAAAGGCCAGCAACCAGACCCACCCTGCCTGCGCCGGCAATTGCAACAGCGCCAGGTGCTCGAAGACCAGAGCATAGGTGACCAGCCCTACGCCTTTGGTCAGCAGGCCGGTACTGGTCGACAGTGCGCCGGTACTCAGGCTGTTGATCGAGTCGGCCAGGGTGAAATTGTGCCGGCCGCGCACGCGGTCGGCGACCAGCTCGACGGCTATCAGCACAAAAAAGAACGGCACGGCCAGCAGTATCAGGTCCATGGGCGCGACCTCAGGCGTTATCCACCAAGATTAGGCCGCCCCCGCAGGAATCCCTATGGCGACATCTGCCAAACTAGAGGACATTTAGCGCCTCGACACTGGAGTAATGAGCATGACAAAAAAAGTAGCGGTGATTCTTTCCGGCTGTGGCGTGTATGACGGCGCCGAAATCCACGAAAGCGTGATCACGCTGCTGCGCCTCGACCAGCGCGGTGCGCAGGTGCAGTGCTTCGCGCCGAACATCGCACAGATGCATGTAATCAACCATCTGACCGGCGAAGAAATGCCCGAATCGCGCAATGTGCTGGTGGAGTCGGCGCGCATTGCCCGCGGCGAGGTCAAGGATATCCGTGAGGCCAAGGCCGAAGACTTCGATGCGCTGATCGTGCCGGGTGGTTTCGGGGCAGCAAAAAACCTCTCCAACTTTGCCGTGGAAGGCGCCAATTGCAGCGTGAACCCAGACGTGCTGGCTTTGGCCGAAGCCTTTGCCGACGCCTGCAAACCCGTTGGCCTGATCTGCATCTCGCCGGCGCTGGCGGCGAAGATCTATGGGCCGGGCGTTGTCTGCACCATCGGGAGCGATGCCGGCACTGCGGCGGCTGTCGAAAAGATGGGTGGCACCCATGAAGAATGCGATGTACACGACATTGTCGAAGACACCCAGCGCAAGCTCGTGACGACCCCGGCGTACATGGAGGCCAAGTCGATCAGCGAGGCGGCGGGCGGGATCTACAAGCTGGTGGACCGAGTGCTGGAGCTGGCGCACGAGTAACTTACTGCATCGGCTTCTTCGCGGGCATGCCCGCTCCCACAGGTCCAGCGCAGGCTTCAAGGTCACGCGGTACCTGTGGGGCAACTGTCTTGCTCAAATCTGAAAAGCCTGCGCAATCGCCTGTAGGAACGGGTTCACCCGCGAACACCGGCAGAGTCGGTGCCATCCACCGCGCCACGCTGGGCTGTTGCCGACAGGAGCCGTGTCAGTGCTCAGCCTTTCGAGAGCCGGGCAATGATCCGGTCCAGTGCATTGGCAAACGCCTGTTTCTCGCGTTCGCCATAGGCCGCCTGCCCGCCCCCCACCTGACCCTGCTCACGCAGCTCGGTGAACAGGTTGCGTGCCGCCAAACGGTCGCCCATGTTGCGCTCGTCGAACTCACGCCCACGCGGGTCCAGTGCGGCCACGCCCTTTTTCACCAGACGGTCGGCCAGCGGCACGTCACTGCAGATCACCAGCTCGCCAGGCACGGCGTGTTCCACAATGTAATCGTCGGCCGCATCCATGCCGCTGGGCACCACGATCAGACGCACGATCGCGAACGCCGGCTTGGCCACAGCCTGCCCCGCCACCATCACCACCTCGAACTTGCGCTTGAGGGCGAACTTGACGATCAGATCCTTGGCCGCCTTGGGGCAGGCGTCGGCATCGATCCATACACGCATTGGACACTCTCTACATGAACTCAATGCGCCCATCATGCCTGAAGCGCAGCGAAAGCTGGAGCAGGCCAGCGCTGGAAAAATGGCGCCAGAATTTCAATTACCGCTTATCCGACCCCGCCACTCAGGCTAAACTCGCCACAGCTTCAATGGCCTGCCCGAGCGCGCAATGAACCACCCTCACGAAATCCGCCCTGACCTGGACGAAGGCATCGACCGCAAGGTCCTGGCGACATTGCGTGCGCGCTTCCTGCATCTCAACCAGGGCCGACTGCAGCGGGCAAAGGAAGGCCTGTCAACGCGCCAGCAACAGGTACTGTCGTTGCTGCCGCTGCTGTTTCACGTGAACCACCCGCTATTGCCGGGTTACGTCTCCGGCAGCACCCCTGCGGGCGTATCGGCTTACGAGCCAAGCGCCGAGTTGGTGGCCGATGCCCAACGCCTGGCCCGCTCGTTCACTTACAAGGCCCAGCATGGCAACCCGCCACGCCCGATCCACGGCCTGTTCCTGATGGGCAGCCTGGGCTCGCTGGCGCAGGCCGAGCACAGCGACATGGACCTGTGGGTGTGCCATGCACCCGGCTTGCCCGAACAGCTGCTGGGTGAGCTGCGCCGCAAGTGCCAGCTGCTGGAGGCCTGGGCGGCAAGCCTGGGCGCCGAAGCACACTTTTTCCTGATCGACACACAGGGCTTCGCCCAGGGTCAGCGCGATGGCCAGCTCGGCTCCGACGACTGCGGCACCACCCAGCACTACCTGCTGCTGGACGAGTTCTACCGCACCACCCTGTGGCTGGCCGGGCGTACGCCGCTGTGGTGGCTGGTACCGGTGTACGAGGAACACAACTACTACAGCTACACCCAGACGTTGCTGTCCAAGCGCTTTATCCGCAGCCAGGAAGCCCTTGACCTCGGCAACCTGGCGCACATTCCGCCCGGTGAGTTCGTCGGCGCTGGCCTGTGGCAATTGTTCAAAGGCATCGACTCGCCCTACAAATCGCTGCTCAAACTGCTGCTGACCGAAGCCTACGCCGGCGAACACCCTGCGGTGCGCTGCCTGAGCCTGGACTACAAGCAGGCAGTATTTGCCAACCAGCTCGACCTCGACGAGCTGGACCCCTACGTGATGGTCTACCGGCGCATCGAACGTTACCTGCTGCAACGCGGCGAACCCGCGCGCCTGGAGCTGGTACGGCGCAGCCTGTACCTGAAGGTGAACAAGAAGCTCAGCGACCAAGGCCGCAGCCATGGCTGGCAACGCCGGCTGCTGCAGCGCCTGACCGACGAGTGGGGCTGGGACCAGCGCCAGTTGGCCCTGCTGGACAGCCGCAGCCAATGGAAAGTGCAGCAGGTTGCCGTCGAGCGGCGTGAGCTGGTGGCCGAGCTTAACCTCAGTTATCGCTTCCTCAGCCAGTTCGCTCGCACCCAGAACGCCAGCAGCCGCGCCGACCAGCGCGACCTCAATGTGCTGGGCCGGCGCCTGTACGCAGCCTTCGAGCGCCGCGCCGGCAAGGTCGAAGTGATTAACCCCGGCATCGCCCCTGACCTCGCCGAAGGCACCCTGACGCTGGTCCAGGCACCCAACCGCAAGGAGCCGGGCAGCTACCACTGGGAGCTGTACAGCGGCAACCTGAGCACCCATGAGGTGCAGCACTTCAGCCCGATCAAACGCTGCCGCGAGCTACTCGAACTGCTGACCTGGGCCCATCGCAACGGAGTGATCGACAGCAGCACCCGCATGGCGCTGCATCCAGGGGCCAGCGACCTTGGGGAATTCGAGCTGTTCAACCTGCTGGGCTGTCTGCGGCAAAGTGTCCCCCTGCCCTTGCCGACCGTCAGCGAAGTGCGCCTTTTGCAGCCCAGCGTTGCCGATGAGGTGTTGTTGCTGGTCAACGTCGGCGTCGACCCGCTGCGCCACCACCGCGAGCTGAACGTTTTGATGACCACAGAGCGCACCGACGCGTTGAGCTACGCTGGCGTGCGCGAAAACCTGGTGCTGACCCTGGACCAGGTCACCGTCAACAGCTGGAACGAGGTGCTGGTCCAGCGCTATGACGGTGAACACGCGCTGGTGCGCTGCCTGCGCGACTTCCTCAACAGCCCGGCGCAGCGCGGCCACCGGCCAAGGGTGCGAGTACGCTGCTTCTGCCAAAGCCGCGCCCAGCCGATCGGCCAGCGCGTAGAGGAAATTTTCGACACCGCCCAGCTGCTGCGGGATCAAGGGCTCCACCACCGCTACCTGCTGCAAGTGGCCCACCACACCCATGTGCTGGAGCTGTTACCCGAGCATGTCAGCCTGACGACCCTGGCCGAGCATGAGGCGCTACTGGCCTACCTGGGCGAAGAGCGAGGCACCTACAGCCCGCTGTACCTGGATGCCAATGCGCTGCAGGACCACGACCTGCGCCTGGTGCTGGAGCAAGGCCGGCCAGCCTGCATTCAGGTGTTCTACCGCCTGCAGGGCGGCTGGGCCGATGTGTATGTGCTGGATGAATACAACGCATTGTGGCAACAACGCCTGCCGCTGCATGACGAAGCGCATCTGCTGTTGCCACTGCAACGTTTTCTGCGCTCGGTGGTGATGCGCCGCGATGCCCGCCTGCCCCTCGATAGCCTGCGACCCGCCTCGCTGGATATCCACTACGCGCAGCTGCTGCCCACCGGCCCAGGCAAGGCACGCAACATCGAGCCGCGCCTGGCCCCGGCCGAGGGCAGCGACCAGCCTTACTATGAGGTACAGGCGATTATCCAGGCGGGTGTAGCGGGCGTGGCGCATGTGACGCTGTACTGCGACCAGCAGGAGTTTTCCGAGCTGGAACATGGTGAGCAGCTGTATGCGGTGGTGGCCAGGCAGATCATCGGTCAGCGCCGTGGCACAGCGCAGTACCGGTGCTATATCACCGACCTGGATTTGTCCGAGTTGCTGGATGACCGGCTGGGGGCAACGCAGGCCTACCTGAGCTACAAGCGGGTGCTGGAGCAGGCTCTGAATGAGGGGTTGGAGCAGGTTTTGGCGGAGGGCGCCTGAACTCGCAGCACAAGGCGGCGACAAAAGAGTGCATCTCTCTGTAGCAACAGCCTTGCGCTGCAAACGGGCCGCGAAACGGCCCCCTGGCCCTTACAGGTCGTAATCGCCCGCCGCCTCCGGCTGGTACTCCACTTCCAGCAGCTTCAGCTTGAGGGTCTTGCCCCCCGGTGCCGGCCAGTCGATCTGCTCGCCCACCGACAGCCCCAGCAAAGCGCAGCCAATCGGCGCCAGGATCGAGACCTTGCCTTCCGGCCCGGCATCCTTGGGGTACACCAGTGTCAGGTGGTAGTCCTTGCCGCTGGCTTCCTCACGGCAGTGCACCCGCGAGTTCATGGTCACCACGCCCGCCGGCACTTCCTCGTGACCGACCACCTGCTCGGCGCGGTCAAGCTCGTCCTGCAGGGCGAGCACACCCGGCGTACTCTCGTCGAGGCTGTCGATCAGACGCTCCAGACGTTGTACGTCCAATCGGGTGAGGATGAGGGAAGGCTTGGTGCTCATGATCCAGTCAGACTCCTTTGAACAGGCAGTTTTCAATGTGCAAATAAAGCAAAACCCCGCCCAAGGGCGGGGTTTGAGAAGGCTTTGGCGTCACCGACGCAGAACCCGACACTACCACAGCCGGGCAAATACTCAAGCCCCTGCGCTCAGTGTGCCTTAGCGCTGCTCGCGCAAGACCTGGGCCTCGCGGCAGATCTGACGGCGCCGTTCGTCATCGGCCGAGCGCCATTCGCGAATGTGCTCGACATGCCGATGGCAACCGGTGCACACCCGCTGTTCGTCCAGCCGGCATACGCTGATGCACGGTGACGGCACTGCAGGGCTGACGTTGCTATAAAGCGGCTTGGGCGGCCGGGCCTGGGCGCTACTCATGTCAGATTTCGTCGAAGTCCAGCTTCTCGCCGGCCCGCTCCCAGACGATACGCTCGAGCATTTCACCCAGCAACTCTTCGCTCTTTTCGCACACCCACTTGCCGCTGTCTTCGTCGTAATCGAAGTGGAAACCACCGGAGCGGTCGGCAAGCCACAGCTGGCGCAATGGCTCCTGACGGCTGAAGATCAGCTGGGCGCCGCCCTCGAACTTGACGGTCAGGACACCGGCGGAGTTCTCCATGTCCAGGTCCAGACCGCTCTCGTCGAACAGATCTTCCAGGGCCTGTTGGGTCGCGTCGACCAGATCATGGAAACGCGCTTCACTCAAACTCATTGCAGGAACCTCGAAATTGGCTGCGTTACAGGCAAGCCGGGCAAGATACGGGCGCTTGCCGCCGAATGCAAAGGTTTAGCCGTTGCGTTCACCGACCTCTTCGCGGGCAAGCCCGCTCCTACGGGGGGCTGCGCAGAGGCTAAGCATAGCCCGCCCGGCGGACCGGTCCTTGCATAGGCAAGCCGCCGGTCGCTCGGTATACTCGGGCGCAATACTGCATTTTTCTAAGGATTTCACCCATGAAGCGCCTGATTTCCTCCTTCGCGGCGCTGGTCGCTGTTGCCTGCCTCGTTTCGGCCTGTGGCCAGAAAGGCCCGCTGTATCTGCCTGAAGATGGCGATAACGGCAAAGCGCACACGTCGCACCAGCACCAGCCAAAAGCCAAGCCGGCCCCGGTACAAGAACAGCAGCCCGAGCTGCAGTCCGAGCCCGAGCCCGAGCAGTCGCCAGCGCAGTAAGGAAACCAGATGAACGCTTTCAACTACCGCGACGGTGAGCTGTTCGCGGAAGGCGTGGCCCTGTCGGCCATTGCTGAACGTTACGGCACCCCCACCTATGTGTACTCGCGCGCCCACATCGAGGCCCAGTACCGTAGCTACGCAGACGCCCTGCAAGGCACCGAGCACCTGGTGTGCTTCGCGGTCAAGGCCAACTCCAACCTTGGCGTGCTGAACGTGCTGGCGCGCCTGGGCGCAGGCTTTGACATTGTCTCCGGTGGTGAACTGGAGCGTGTACTGGCCGCTGGCGGGCGTGCCGACCGCGTGGTGTTCTCCGGCGTTGGCAAAACCCGTGAAGACATGCGCCGTGCCCTGGAAGTTGGCGTGCACTGCTTCAACGTCGAATCCACCGACGAGCTGGAGCGCCTGCAAGTAGTCGCCGCCGAAATGGGCAAGGTTGCCCCGGTGTCGCTGCGGGTCAACCCGGACGTCGATGCCGGTACCCACCCGTACATCTCCACCGGCCTTAAAGAAAACAAGTTCGGCATCGCCATTGCCGATGCCGAGGCCATCTACGTACGCGCCGCACAGCTACCGAACCTGGAAGTGGTCGGTGTCGACTGCCACATCGGCTCGCAACTGACCACCGTCGAGCCATTCCTCGACGCCCTCGACCGCCTGCTGGTGCTGGTCGACCGCCTGGCCGAGTGCGGCATACACCTGCGCCACCTGGACCTGGGTGGCGGTGTCGGCGTGCGCTACCGCGACGAACAGCCACCACGGGTGGCCGACTACATCAAGGCCATCCGCGAACGCGTGGGCGAGCGCGACCTGGCCCTGGTGTTCGAGCCTGGCCGCTACATCGTCGCCAACGCTGGCGTGCTGCTGACCCGCGTGGAATACCTCAAGCACACCGAACACAAGGACTTCGCGATCATCGATGCAGCGATGAACGACCTGATCCGCCCGGCCCTGTACCAGGCCTGGATGGGTGTCAGCGCGGTCAAGCCACGTGCAGGCGAAGGCCGTGCCTATGACCTGGTCGGCCCTATCTGCGAGACTGGCGACTTCCTCGGCAAGGACCGCGTACTCAACCTGGCCGAAGGTGACCTGCTGGCCGTAGAGTCCGCGGGCGCCTATGGTTTTGTCATGAGCTCCAACTACAACACCCGCGGCCGTTGCGCTGAAATCCTGGTCGACGGCGACCAGGCGTTCGAAGTACGCCGCCGCGAGACCGTCGCCGAACTGTATGCTGGCGAAAGCCTGCTGCCGGAGTAAGCCCATGCTGCTGCGTTTTACCAAGATGCATGGGCTGGGCAACGACTTCATGGTCCTGGACCTGGTCAGCCAGCACGCGCACATTCAGCCCAAGCACGCCAAGCAATGGGGTGACCGTCACACCGGCATCGGCTTTGACCAGTTGCTGATCGTCGAGGCGCCGAACAACCCGGAAGTGGACTTCCGCTACCGCATCTTCAACGCCGACGGCTCCGAGGTCGAGCAATGCGGCAACGGTGCGCGCTGCTTTGCCCGCTTTGTGCTGGACAAGCGCCTGACCGCGAAAAAGCGCATCCGCGTGGAAACCAAGAGCGGCATCATCGTGCTGGACGTGCAGAACGACGGCCAGGTGAGTGTCAACATGGGCCCGCCGCGCTTCATCCCTGCCGAAATTCCCTTTGTCGCCGATGCACAGGCGCCAAGCTACCCACTGGAAGTTGACGGCCAGTTGTACTCGATAGCCGCCGTGTCCATGGGTAACCCGCACGCCGTGCTGCGTGTAGACGACGTGTTTACTGCGCCTGTGCATGAGCTGGGCCCGAAGATCGAAAACCACCCACGCTTCCCACAGCGGGTGAATGCCGGCTTCATTCAAGTCATCGACCGCCACCGCGCCAACCTGCGCGTGTGGGAGCGCGGCGCCGGCGAAACCCAGGCTTGCGGCACCGGCGCCTGCGCCGCAGCCGTGGCGGCGATCAGCCAGGGCTGGATGGATTCCCCGGTGTCCCTCGACCTGCCCGGTGGTCGCCTGCACATCGAATGGGCCGGCCCCGGCAAGCCCGTGATGATGACCGGCCCGGCCGTACGCGTCTACGAAGGACAGGTTCGTCTCTAAACGAGTAACCGCCATGACCGATCAGCCCAAGGTTGTACCCAAGCAGTCCGCCGAGCTCGATGCCGAAGCGGTGGTCGCCTACCTGCGCGCCCACCCCACCTTCTTCGCCGAGCACGACGAGCTGCTGATCGAACAGCACATCCCGCACCAGCGAGGAGACAGCGTGTCGCTGGTGGAACGCCAGCTCAAGCTGCTGCGTGACCGCAACATCGAAATGCGCCATCGCCTGTCGCAACTGATGGACGTGGCCCGCGACAACGACCGGCTGTTCGACAAGACCCGCCGGCTGATCCTTGACCTGCTCGATGCCGGCAGCCTGGAAGAAGTGGTAATGGCGGTCGAAGACAGCCTGCGCCAGGAATTCCAGGTGCCCTTCGTCAGCCTGATCCTGTTCGGCGACAACGTCGCGCCGGTGGGGCGCTGGGTCAGCAATGCCGAGGCGCAGCAAGCCATCGGTGCCCTGCTGGGCGGTGGCAAGACCGTCAGTGGCAACCTGCGCGAGCACGAGCTGGCTTTCCTGTTCGGTGAAGAACAGCGCCGAGAAGTAGGCTCCAGCGCCGTGGCAGCTCTTGAGTACCAAGGGCTGCATGGGGTTCTGGCCATCGGCAGCCGCGACCCGCAACACTACAAGAGCAGCGTCGGCACCCTTTTCCTCGGCTATATCGCCGAAGTGCTCGGCCGCGTTGTGCCACGCGTTACCCAGACCCTGCGCTCGGTACGCTGATGAAACGCCAGCTGGAGGCTTATTGCGCACACCTGCGCAACGAGCGCCAGGTGTCGGAGCACACCTTGCTGGGCTACCGTCGCGACCTGGAAAAAGTCATCGCCTACTGCAAAGAACACGGCATTGCCGAGTGGCAGGCGCTGCAAATCCAGCAACTGCGCCAGCTGATCGCCCGCTTGCACCACCATGGCCAGTCCCCGCGCAGCCTGGCACGCCTGCTGTCGGCAGTACGCGGCCTGTACCGTTACCTCAACCGCGAAGGCCTGTGCCAGCACGACCCGGCCACCGGCCTGAGCGCACCCAAAGGTGAGCGTCGGCTGCCCAAGGTACTGGATACCGATCGCGCACTGCAGCTGCTCGATGGTGGCGTCGACGACGACTTCATTGCCCGGCGTGACCAGGCGATCCTCGAGCTGTTCTATTCCTCAGGCCTACGCCTATCGGAACTGACCAACCTCGATCTTGATCACCTCGACCTCGCCGCCGGCCTGGTGCAGGTACTGGGCAAGGGTGGAAAAGCCCGCGTACTGCCGGTGGGTCGCAAGGCTCGCGAGGCGTTGCAGGCCTGGTACCGCTTGCGCGGCATCGGCAACCCACGCGACCGTGCAGTGTTCATCACCCGCCAGGGCAATCGCATCAGCCCCCAGGCAGTTCGGCTGCGGGTAAAGGCCGCCGGTGAGCGTGAGCTGGGCCAACACCTGCACCCGCACATGCTTCGCCATTCCTTCGCCAGCCATGTGCTGGAATCATCCCAGGACCTGCGCGCGGTGCAGGAGATGCTCGGCCACGCCGACATCAGCACGACGCAAATCTACACCCACCTGGACTTCCAGCACCTGGCCGCGGTGTACGACAGCGCCCACCCTCGGGCCAAACGCAGCAAAGGCACAGACTCATGAGCATCAAGCTGATCACCTTCGACCTCGACGATACCCTGTGGGACACCGCGCCGGTGATTGCTACCGCGGAAGTCGTGCTGCGCGACTGGCTCGAGGCCAACGCACCCACCCTCGGCAGTGTGCCGGTGGAACACCTGTTCGCCATCCGCGAGCGCCTGGTGCAAGCAGAGCCCGGCCTCAAGCACCGCATCAGTGCCCTGCGCAGGCGCGTGCTGTTTCATGCCCTGGAAGAGGTCGGCTACAGCGAGCAGCACGCACAGACGCTGGCCAACGAAGGCTTCGAAGTGTTCCTGCATGCCCGCCACCAGGTGGAGATCTTCCCAGAGGTGCAGCCGGTACTTGAAATCTTGCGCCATCAATACATCCTGGGCGTGGTCACCAACGGCAATGCCGACGTCAGCCGGCTAGGGCTGGCGGATTACTTCCGCTTTGCGCTGTGCGCCGAGGACCTGGGCATCGGCAAACCAGACCCTGCACCATTCCTTGAAGCGTTGCGCCGCGGCGAGGTGGACGCGGGTGCGGCAGTGCACATCGGCGATCACCCTGGCGATGACATTGCCGGTGCCCAGCGCGCCGGGTTGCGGGCGGTGTGGTTCAACCCGCAAGGCAAGGCCTGGGCTGGCGATCAGGCGCCGGACGCCGAGATCCAGCGCCTGTCGCAACTACCTGACGTGCTTGCACGCTGGCGCTGACGGGGCCGCTTTGCGGCCCATTCGCGGGCACGCCCCCTCCCATAGGGACCGCGCAGGTCCTGAACCCTGTGGTGAACCTGTGGGAGCGGGCATGCCCGCGAAGAGGCCGGCACGGGCAACACAAAACCCACAGGCGTAAAAAAGCCCGCAGCGACGGCGGGCTTTTTTGCGATCAGCCACTCAGATAGGGCGGCTGCCGTACTTGTTGTCCGGCTTCTTGGGCGGGTCAGCGACCACGTTGGCCTCGACTTCCTGCACCTTGCCACCACGAGAAAGGAATTCTTCCATCGCCTTGGCCAGTGCATCACGCTCTTTCTGCTTGGCTTCCATGCTCGGCATCTCGTCTACCGAGACTGCTGCCTTGGATTTGCCCTTGGCAACGGGTGCCGGGCTGCTGTCGTCATCGCCAGCGTCTTCCACGCCGTCGTCAGCCGCCCCTTCAAGGACCTCATCACCCTCGTCTTCGTCGCCTACTTCGAGGTCATCATTTTCCAGATCGTCGTCGCTCATGTTCTACCTCATGACTTGCGAAAAGCAGGTTGGTTATAGACCAGTGCAGCCGTAGACCGGCAGCCACCAGTGAAAATTCAACTGGCCGTGGGTTAGGCCACTGCCCTTGGGTCGGCACTCCTGATGGGAGGCGGCACCCAGCAGGCCCTGCTCCTGGCAGGACCTGACAAATCCATTAGCCCCTGCTGGCCACACGCTATTGGCAAGCCTAGCAAAGGCTGGCGAAGTGTGTGGACTACTCGTCAAACACCCTTCGGCGCGCATTCTAGCGCGCCCGTGGAAAAAGCAAAGCACCATAAACGCCCTGTGGCTTGTAAGTTTTTTACCTACGTCACGAACGTGCCGAATAAACCGTTTGCCGTGCGGGAAATGCTGAAAAACTGGCAAAAAAATGCCCGGCAAGCCGGGCAATTTTTTACCGCGTCGCAGTTACAGGTTGTAGCCGCGTTCGTTGTGCTGAGCCAGGTCGAGGCCGACCGACTCTTCTTCTTCGTTGACCCGCAGGCCCATCACCACATCCAGCACCTTGAGAATCACGTAGGTGACGATGGCGGTGTAGACCACGGTGAAAATCACACCTTTGGCCTGGATCCAGACTTGCATGCCGATGTCGGTGACGGTACCGAAGCCGCCCAGCGCCGGGGCCGCGAACACACCCGTGAGGATGGCACCGATGATGCCGCCAACACCGTGCACGCCGAAGGCATCCAGGGAATCGTCATAGCCGAGTTTGCGCTTGAGCGTGGTGGCGCAGAAGTAGCAGAGCACACCCGAAACCAGGCCGATAATCAGCGCACCAATCGGCCCGACGGTGCCCGCAGCCGGGGTGATGGCAACCAGGCCAGCAACCACGCCCGAAGCGATGCCCAGAGCACTTGGCTTACCGTGACCGACCCACTCGGCGAACATCCAGCCCAGGGCGGCGGCGGCGGTCGCGATCTGAGTCACCAGCATGGCCATGCCGGCAGTACCGTTGGCGGCAGCAGCAGAGCCTGCGTTGAAACCGAACCAGCCGATCCACAGCATCGCTGCGCCCATCAGGGTATAGCCGAGGTTGTGTGGGGCCATCGGCGTGGTCGGGTAGCCCTTGCGCTTGCCCAGTACCAGGCAGCAGACCAGGCCTGCGATACCGGCGTTGATATGCACCACGGTGCCGCCAGCGAAGTCCAGTACGCCCCAGTCCCACATCAGGGCACCGTCACCGCTCCACACCATGTGTGCGATCGGCGCATACACCAGGGTGAACCAGATACCCATGAATACCAGCATCGCCGAGAACTTCATGCGCTCGGCAAAGGCGCCGACGATCAAGGCCGGGGTGATGATGGCGAACGTCATCTGGAAGGTGATGAACACCGCTTCAGGGAACAGCGCGGTGGCCGAGGTCAGGCTGTTGGGCGTGACGCCGCTGAGGAAGGCCTTGGAGAAGCCGCCAACGAAAGAGTTGAAGTTGAGCACGCCCTTTTCCATACCGGCGGTATCGAAGGCCATGCTGTAGCCGTAGACGACCCAGAGAATGCTCATCAGGCCGGTAATTGCAAAGCACTGCATCATCACCGACAGCACGTTCTTGGAACGCACCATGCCGCCATAGAACAGGGCCAGGCCTGGAATGGTCATGAACAGCACCAGCGCCGTTGCGGTCAGCATCCAGGCGGTGTCGCCGGAGTTCAGCGCTGGGGCAGCTTCCTCTGCCAGGGCAAGCCCGGGCATTACGAGGGACAATAGGGCTCCTAGCCCTGCGATCTTACGCAGAGTCATGTTGTTTTCTCCTGGGGCGTTGGGTTTGGTGAGGCTTTGTTGCTGCTTAAATCGCGTCGGTATCGGTTTCGCCGGTACGGATGCGGATTGCCTGCTCCAGATTCACCACGAAAATCTTGCCGTCACCAATCTTGCCGGTGTTGGCTGCCTTGGTGATGGCTTCGATTACCCGATCAAGGTCCTTGTCATCGATGGCGACATCGATCTTCACCTTGGGCAGGAAATCGACCACATATTCAGCACCGCGATACAGCTCGGTATGGCCCTTCTGCCGACCGAAACCTTTGACTTCGGTGACGGTGATGCCCTGCACGCCGATTTCCGACAACGACTCGCGCACGTCGTCCAGCTTGAACGGCTTGATGATGGCTGTGACTAGCTTCATGAAACTCTCTCCCGATTTGGTGGACTTGCCCCAGGAAAACAAACCCGTCTCAAGTCTAAGCGCAGCGGTTGGCTTTGTAACGCGTCGTCGGCATCCGGCTCCGCGTGCGCACTGCCTGGTCACAAGGAACTGCTTCAGTGCATGGCTCGTACAGGTCTTTGCAGAAACCTTGCCAGTTCGGACAAAGCGCCGAAAAACAGAGCGTTATGTGATTTTGTCGGGATTGGCCAGTCGCCAGCATCGGAAACATGCACAATTTCGGTGCGCCGAGGTGGAGCAAGCTGCGCGAAAAATGTGCAACTGATTGAAAACCGCACGCGATCTTTGTGGGAGCAACTGTCTTGCTCAATTTCTAAAAGCTGGCGCCTGTGGGAGCGGGCTTGCCCGCGAACACGGGCAAAGCCC
>NZ_JBQENN010000025.1:0-100535 GCF_052044625.1 Pseudomonas sp. 22515 | reverse complement strand
TTTACCCGCGAAGAGGCCTGTACAGGCAATACAAAGTTTCAGGGCCGCTCAGCCACCGAGTGGTCGTCCGCCACCGGCGTTCCCCGCCCGGCTTCCTGATGCCACTGCAGGGCGATCAGGATCAGCGTAGGCACCCCCAGCAGCGCCGTGATCAGGAAGAAGTCGTGGTAGCCGAACTTCTCCACAATAACGCCCGAATACCCGCCGATCAGCCGCGGCAACAGCAACATGATCGAACTGAGCAGCGCGTACTGGGTCGCCGAGAACTTCAGGTTGGTCAGGCTGGACAGGTAGGCGACAAAGGCCGAGGTAGCCATGCCGGAGCTGAAGTTGTCCAGCGAGATGGTCACCACCAGCATTTCCAGGTTCGACCCCATGTCAGCCAACATCAGGAACAGGATGTTGGTGCCGGCAGAGGCTACGCCGCCAATGAACAGGATGGGCATGATGCCGAAGCGTACGATCAGCAGGCCGCCAACCCCGGCGCCGACCAGGGTCATGATCAGGCCGAAGATCTTGCTGACGCTGGCAATCTGGTCCTTGGTGAAGCCCATGTCGATATAGAACACGTTGGCCATCACCCCCATCACCGTGTCCGACATGCGATAGGTGGCGATCAGGCCGAGCAGCAGCAGAGCCTGCCAGCGGTAGCGGGTGATGAAGTCGTTGATCGGGGTCAGCACGGGGGCCAGGCCGCGACGGCCGAGGCTCGACAGGCAGGCCCAGGTCAGCAGCACGTAGAGGATCAGGCGCAGGAAGGCGCGGTCTTCCAGCAGCAGGTCGAGCGGCGTGGCATCACCGGAGACCACGCTGGACCAGCCGGTATTGAACATCTGGGTGAAGCTGGCCGGTACCGAGACCAGCAGGATGATCAGCACGAACACCGAAGCCATCTGGTGCACCAGCCCGTAGCGCGCTGCCGACAGTTGGGTGCGCATGGGCACTGGCGGTTCGCGCATGACCAACGTGGTGAACAGGGCGGGCAGCATCATCACCCCGAACATCACGTAAGTGCCGGCCCAGGCCTTGTGCAGGTAGCTGAAGCCGGTAGAGCCGAACCACTCGGCGAAGAACAGGGCACCGGCCGTGGCGAGCAAGGCAGCCACCCGGTAGCCGGCCATGTAACTGGCTGCGAGCGCGGCCTGGCGCTGGTCGTCAGCGATTTCCAGGCGGTAGGCGTCGACAGCAATGTCCTGGGTAGCCGAGGCGAAAGCCACCAGTACGGCCATGGCAATCAGCCAGGAGAGATGCTGTTGCGGGTCGCACAGGCTCATGCCGACCAGCCCGATCACCACCAGCGCTTGCGACAACAGCAGCCACGAACGCCGGCGCCCGAGGCCGCCAAGCAGCGGCAAGCGCCATTGGTCGAGCAGCGGTGACCAGACCCACTTGAAGGCGTAGGCCAAGCCAATCAGGCTTGCATAACCGATGGTTTCACGGGCAACGCCGGCTTCGCGCAACCATACCGACAGGGTCGAAAACACCAGCATGTAGGGTAGGCCGGCGGCGAAACCGAGTAGCAAAAGTACCAATGTTGACGGGCTGGCATAGGCAGCAAGCGCAGCGCGCCAGGTTTTACGGGGCATGGGCCAACATCTGCCTCAAGTTTTCGAAAACAAAGCGCGCACTCTAACCGCTGTGCTCCATTGGGCGCCAGCCATGGCGCGTCATATCCACACGATTGTTGCTTACATTCACACCTTCTGCGCGTAACCGCGCCCGTTGTTCATCGCCCGACGGGGTGCCCAGCGCCAGGCTCAGCCGGCCACCTGCACCAAGCACCCGGTGCCAAGGCAGGCGTGTGTCTGCAGGCAACTGCCCCAGGGTGCGCCCAACCCAGCGCGCCGCACGGCCAAGCCCTGCCAGTTCGGCCAGTTGGCCATAGCTCACGACCTTGCCGGGTGGCACTTGGCCCAGTACTGAATACAGCGCCGTTCGTCGGCCCTCGGCCGAATCGAGGGCGTGCTCATATCCATCAGACATCTCGCCCGCCTTGGGCTGCAGATGAAACCGGACCGGTGGTCTGGTCAATGAGAGTTGAACTCAACGGCATACTCCCGGTCTGTCCTTGCTCTGGTCGTGGGTATCTGGATAATGCCCGGCTTTTTCGTCAAATCGAACCCATAGTCCGCAAACAAAGCCCGTTTATGAATTCTAGATCCTTGTTGTGCCTTCTTGCTGTTTCCCTGTGTGCCTCTCCGGTGTTCGCCGACACTGTGTGGATGAAGAACGGTGACCGGCTAAGTGGCAAGATCAAGGTATTCGATGGCGGCAAGCTGCTGCTGGAAACCCCTTATGGCGGGTCCATCGCCCTGGACTGGAAACAGGTCCAGACGCTGGAAAGCGACCAGGAGATGCTGGTCAAGCAGGACGCCTACAGCGGAGAGAAAGCCAAGTCGCTCAAGGCGGCAGAGCCAGGCAAGGTGACCTTGGCCAATGGCGAGGCTCCGAAGACGGTGGAGCTGGCCAGTATCGAGCAGATCATGAAGCCCAAGCCGCTGGTCGAGGATTTCGTGTGGAAAGGCAATGTCGACGTGGCCCTGGATTACAAGCGCGCCGAGAACGACACCGACGATTACGACGTAGGCTTCAAGACCACCGCCCGTCATGGCCGTTGGCGGCACAACGCCGAGGGTGAGTACAACCGCGAGACCAAGGACGACGTCACCACAACCGACAACTGGAGCGCCGAGTACGCGCTGGACCGCTTCATTACCGAGAAGTGGTTCTGGCAGGGGCGTGCGGAATACAAACGCGATCGCATCGAAGACCTGGCCCGCCAGCGCACCGTGGGTACCGGCCCGGGTTACCAGTTCTGGGACGATGAGCTGGGCGCGTTCTCGCTGGGCTCACTGATCAACCGTACTGACTTCGAGTATCAGGACGGCGGCAAGGATAATTTCTATTCTGCGGCCGTGAAGTGGGATTACACCCGATACCTGATCGGCAAGAACGTGCAGCTGTTCACCAACGGCGAGTTCGCCAAGCCGCTGGGTGGCGTGGCCGACTACTCGCTGGATGCCGAGGTTGGCCTGCGCTACAAGGTCACCGAGTGGGCCTCGCTGAACCTCAAGGCGGAGAAGGATATCATCACCGGCACGCGTGAAAGTGACCTGGACAAGACACGCTATACCGCGGGCTTCGGCGTTACCTGGTAAGGCGTCTGGATGCAGGTCAGTGGCACAGGCAGCTGATAATGCTTATCTTGTCCCCAACCCGTCCGCCAGGAGCCGCCCTCAAGTGAGTACCAACGCCATCCGCCCCGCCCGGGAACTGCTGCTCAAGGAATACCGCGGCGTGCTTTCGACACATTCCAGGTCGATGCCTGGCTACCCCTTCGGTTCGGTCGTCCCGTACTGCCTGGACGCCCAGGGCAACCCGCTGATCCTGATCAGCCGCATTGCCCAGCACACCCATAATCTGCAGAAGGACCCCAAGTGTTCGCTGTTGGTGGGTGAGCGCGAGGCTGAGGATGTGCAGGCGGTAGGGCGCCTGACGGTGATGGCCGAAGCGCACAAGCTGGTCGACGAAGCCGTCATCGAGGCCGCCGCCGAACGCTATTACCGCTATTTCCCGGACGCGGCCAACTACCACAAGGCCCACGACTTCGATTTCTGGGTGCTGCAACCGGTGCGCCACCGCTACATCGGCGGCTTCGGTGCGATCCACTGGCTTGACCATGTGACCTTGGCCAACCCGTTCGCGGGCAAGGCCGAGGGGAGCATGATCGAACACATGAACAGCGATCACGCCAGTGCCATTGCCCACTACGTCGAATTGACCGGGTTGCCACGGCACGTACCGGCGCAGATGGTTGGGGTAGACAGTGAAGGCATGCACCTGCGCATCGGCCAGGCCGTGCACTGGTTGCCTTTCCCCACTACTTGCAACACGCCGACACAAGTCCGCGAGGCCCTGGTTTTGCTGGCTCGCGCCGACAATTGGCCGCTTGTGATGCAAGCCGAGGGTTGAAATCCGGAGCGCAGGCATCCATTTGAGGTCTTATTGGAAGGTTATCTTCCGTCGAGGAACCCTTGATGCGTGCTTTTCTACTGCTGTTTCTGATTTTTCCTGTGCTGGAGCTGTTCGTCTTCGTGAAGGTCAGCGCGGCAATCGGTTTCTTTCCGGCGTTGCTGCTGATCATCGCCGGCTCCGCCTTGGGCGTACTGGTCATGCGGGTGGCCGGCCTGGCGACTGCATTGCGCGCCCGTGAAAGCCTGCAGCGCGGTGAATTGCCCGCCGAGGACATGTTCCAGGGCATGATGCTGGCCGTGGGTGGTGGCCTGTTGTTGCTGCCCGGCTTCATCAGCGACGTGCTGGGTGTGCTGTGCCTGCTGCCATTCACCCGCCGCCTGGCAGCGCGCAAGATGCGCGAGCGTGCCGAGGCCCAGGCCATGCGCCAGCGTGCATTCCAGGACGACCCCTTCCAGGCGCAGCCGCGTGATGGCGGCCACCGCCCGAACGTGATCGAAGGCGAGTACGAGCGCCGCGACAAGTAAGAAGGACCGGGGCCGCGCAAGCGGCCCCGGTTTTTTTTGGCCTGATGAAAAATTTTCTATCTCGAGCCTTGTAATTGGATGTGGCGGCCTCATGTATGTGGTCACCGCAAGGTTTCTGGTGGCAACACCAGACATTACACAGGTGGTTCGCTCACAGCGGGCCACCCCCGGCAACGCCGGACAGCATCAAAACCGCCGGTGTCGAACCGGCCGATGAAAACCACAATTTGGGAGAGATCGACAATGAAACTTCGTCCTCTGCATGACCGCGTAGTCATCCGTCGCAGCGAAGAAGAATCGAAAACCGCTGGCGGTATCGTCCTGCCGGGTTCGGCCGCTGAAAAACCAAACCGCGGCGAAGTTGTAGCCGTCGGCACCGGTCGCGTCCTGGACAACGGCGAAGTTCGCGCGCTGGCCGTGAAAGTGGGTGACAAAGTGGTTTTCGGCCCGTACTCGGGCAGCAACACCGTGAAAGTCGATGGCGAAGACCTGCTGGTCATGGCCGAGAACGAAATCCTCGCCGTTGTTGAAGGCTGATTTCCCCCCGACTTCCCGTTACTCCAAAGTTTTTCAAGGATTAAACGATCATGGCTGCTAAAGACGTAAAATTTGGTGATTCCGCCCGTAAGAAAATGCTGGTTGGTGTCAACGTTCTGGCTGACGCGGTAAAAGCGACCCTGGGCCCGAAAGGCCGTAACGTGGTACTGGCCAAGAGCTTCGGCGCGCCGACCATCACCAAGGACGGCGTTTCCGTCGCCAAAGAAATCGAGCTGAAAGACGCTTTCGAAAACATGGGCGCCCAGCTGGTCAAGGAAGTCGCTTCCAAGGCCAACGACGCTGCCGGTGACGGTACCACCACCGCTACCGTTCTGGCTCAGGCCATCGTCAACGAAGGCCTGAAAGCCGTCGCTGCCGGCATGAACCCGATGGACCTGAAGCGCGGTATCGACAAGGCCACTGCTGCCGTTGTTGCCGAGCTGAAGAACCTGTCCAAGCCATGCGCCGACTCCAAGGCCATCGCCCAGGTAGGTACTATCTCTGCCAACTCCGACAACTCCATCGGTGAAATCATCGCCGAAGCCATGGAAAAAGTCGGTAAAGAAGGCGTGATCACCGTTGAAGAAGGCTCGGGCCTGGAAAACGAACTGTCCGTCGTAGAAGGCATGCAGTTCGACCGCGGCTACCTGTCGCCGTACTTCGTCAACAAGCCGGACACCATGGTTGCCGAGCTGGAAGGCCCGCTGCTGCTGCTGGTCGACAAGAAAATCTCCAACATCCGTGAGCTGCTGCCAGTTCTGGAAGCCGTTGCCAAGGCCGGCCGCCCACTGCTGATCGTTGCCGAAGACGTTGAAGGTGAAGCGCTGGCTACCCTGGTAGTCAACAACATGCGCGGCATCGTCAAGGTTGCTGCAGTCAAGGCTCCAGGCTTCGGCGATCGCCGCAAGGCCATGCTGCAGGACATCGCCGTCCTGACTGGCGGCCAGGTCATCTCCGAAGAAATCGGCCTGTCCCTGGAAACCGCTACCCTGGAGCACCTGGGTAACGCCAAGCGCGTCATCCTGTCCAAGGAAAACACCACCATCATCGACGGTGCTGGCGCTGACACCGAGATCGAAGCACGCGTCAAGCAGATCCGTGCCCAGATCGAAGAAACTTCCTCGGACTACGACCGTGAGAAGCTGCAAGAGCGTCTGGCCAAGCTGGCTGGCGGTGTTGCCGTGATCAAGGTAGGTGCCGGCACTGAAGTTGAAATGAAAGAGAAGAAAGCCCGCGTTGAAGACGCCCTGCACGCTACCCGTGCAGCCGTTGAAGAAGGCGTGGTGCCTGGCGGTGGTGTTGCCCTGGTTCGCGCCCTGGCTGCCATCGTCGACCTGAAAGGCGACAACGAAGACCAGAACGTCGGTATCGCGCTGCTGCGTCGCGCTGTTGAATCCCCGCTGCGCCAGATCACTGCCAACGCCGGTGATGAGCCAAGCGTGGTTGCTGACAAGGTCAAGCAAGGTTCGGGCAACTTCGGCTACAACGCCGCTACCGGTGAATACGGCGACATGATCGAGATGGGCATCCTGGACCCAGCCAAGGTTACTCGCTCGGCGCTGCAAGCTGCTGCTTCGATCGGCGGTCTGATGATCACCACCGAAGCCATGGTTGCCGACCTGCCGGAAGACAAGCCAGCTGCTGGCATGCCTGATATGGGCGGCATGGGTGGCATGGGCGGCATGATGTAAGCCAGCCTTACCCCCTGCACCATCAAAAAGCCCCGGTTCGCGAGAACCGGGGCTTTTTGTTATTCCAGTCGGGGCCTCTTCGCAGCACAAGGCTGCGCTTGAGCCTTGTGCTGTGAAAAGCGTGGATCAACCGACCAGCGGATCCCCCACGTGCAGGATCTTCATGCCGTTGGTGCCACCGATAGTGTGGTAGCTGTCACCTTTGGTCAGGATCACCCAGTCACCTTGCTCCACCAGGCCACGTTTGAGCAGTTCGTCGACCGCTGCCTGGCTCACCTTGTCGGCCGGCAGCGCGGCCGGGTCGAAGGCAATCGGATACACGCCACGGAACATCGAGGCGCGTGCCTGGGTGGCGCGGTGCGGCGACAGGGCGAAGATCGGTACATGCGAACGCAGGCGCGACATGATCAGCGGGGTGTAGCCGCTTTCGGTCAGGGCGATGATCGCCTTTACGCCCGGGAAGTGGTTGGCTGTGTACATGGCCGCCAAGGCGATGCTTTCGTCGCAGCGCTGGAAGGTGGTGTGCAGGCGATGGCTGGACTTCTGGCTGGTCGGGTGCTTTTCGGCACCCAGGCAGATGCGTGCCATGGCCTGGACCGCTTCGATCGGGTAGGAACCGGCGGCGCTCTCGGCCGACAGCATCACCGCATCGGTGTTGTCCAGCACGGCGTTGGCCACGTCGGACACTTCCGCGCGGGTCGGCATCGGGTTCTGGATCATCGACTCCATCATCTGAGTCGCCACGATCACGGCCTTGTTGTTGCGGCGGGCGTGCTGGATGATCTTCTTCTGGATAGCGATCAGCTCGGCGTCGCCGATTTCCACGCCCAGGTCACCACGGGCAACCATCACAGCGTCGGAGGCGGCGATCAGCTTGTCGAGGGTCTCGTCATCGGCAACTGCTTCGGCGCGTTCGATCTTGGCCACCAGCCAGGCGCTGCCGCCAGCTTCGTCACGCAGCTTGCGCGCGTATTCCATGTCGCTGGCGTCACGCGGGAAGGACACGGCCAGGTAGTCCAGGTCCATTTCCGCAGCCAGTTTGATGTCGGCCTTGTCTTTTTCGGTCAGGGCCGGTGCGGTCAGGCCACCACCTTTACGGTTGATGCCTTTGTGGTCCGACAGCGGGCCACCGATGATCACCACACAGTGCAGGGCGTCTGCAGTGGCGGTTTCGACGCGCATGACCACACGGCCATCGTCGAGCAGCAGTTCGTCACCAACGCCGCAGTCCTTGACCAGGTCGGGGTAGTCGATACCGACGATGTCCTGGTTGCCTTCGGTCAGCGGGTGGGCGGTGGAGAAGGTGAACTTGTCACCGATCTTCAGTTCGATGCGCTTGTTGGCGAACTTGGCGATGCGGATTTTCGGACCCTGCAGGTCGCCCAGCAGTGCAACATGGCGGCCGTTCTTGGCGGCGATGTCACGGATCAGGCGCGCGCGGGCCTTGTGCTCGTCCGGCGTGCCGTGGGAGAAGTTCAGACGTGCCACGTCCAGGCCGGCGAGGATCAGTTGTTCGATCACTTCCGGCGAGTTGCTGGCGGGGCCAAGGGTGGCGACGATTTTGGTGCGGCGGATGCTCATGCACAGACTCCTATAGTGAAGCGCAGCGAAAGGCTACTCCTGAATCTCGCTGTAGTCATTGTTCCGTTGCACTACCTGCGACCAAGGCAGGGTGGCATTTGAACGGGGCAGGGTATCCTTGCAAAAGGGTGTGAAGATTTGCAGGCAAACGCCGATACACTGGCATCAAAGGAGATCCCCATGCGAGCCCTGATCGTTTTAGCCTTGGCCGCCAGCGCCGTCGGCTGTACCCGCTGGTCCATGGACCACCATCTGAACAATGCCTACCGCGCCTACGACCGCGGCGATTGCGCACGGGTCATGCTCGAACTGTCGCAGGTTGATCGCACCAGCCGTGCCCGGCCGTTCATCCACCCCGAAGTATCACTGCTGCGCGGCCAGTGCCTGGAGCGCCAGGCGTTGTACGTGGACGCGGCGCAAACCTATCAGTACCTGATCCAGCAGTACCCGGGCAACGAATATGCCTATCGCGCCCGAGCGCGCCTGCAGACGCTGGAAAAACTCGGCCATTTGCGCGGCGCAGAAACGGCCGTGGCCAATCCGGTGACGACCGTACCTTGGCGCTAACACAAAGGTGTGGTTTATTTCACGGGATTTGCTGCGCGTGCTGCGCTAATCTGTAACTCAGCTGTTACAACAACCGCCAGTACCTAGTATTCCTGGCATCAGGTACGGAATACACTCGCGATCATGTTTAACAAGCGCCACATCGAACGTCATCAGCTACCTTGTGTCCTCAAGGTGTTCAACCGCTTTACCGGTCAGGAGATCGGTCAGCTAGGCAATGCCTCTGAAAATGGGTTGATGGTCATCAGCCAGCTGCCCGTGTTGGTCGGGCCTGATTACGAGCTGCAACTGCGTATGCCCCTGCCTGGCGGCGGGCACCAGTTCGTCAACCTCACGGCCAGTTGCCTGTGGTGCCGCGAGGACCAGACGCCTGGGCACTACGATTCGGGCTTCATGCTGCTGCAGTCTCCGCGCGAGTACGATGATTTCGTACGTTCGTTGCGCGACTATTTCAGTTTCCGCCCCGCGAACGCTCCCGTCTGAACGTTCATTTTTCAGAATCGCGCTAGAATCGGGTCGACCTCGATACAGGACGACCCCGTGACCTCCAGCATTTTCTGGCACGACTATGAAACCACCGGCATCAACCCGCGCTGCGATCGGCCGCTGCAGGTGGCCGGCCTGCGCACTGACTTCGACCTCAACGAAATCGACGAGCCAATCAGCCTTTATTGCCGACCGTCGGACGACATCCTGCCGCACCCGGCGGCCTGCCTGGTGACAGGCATCACGCCACAACTGTTGGCGGAGCAGGGCCTGTGCGAAGCCGAGTTCATGACTCGCGTGCACGCCCAGCTGGCGCAACCGGGCACCTGTGGTGCCGGCTACAACACCCTGCGCTTCGACGATGAAGTGACTCGCTACAGCCTTTACCGCAACTTTTTCGACCCCTATGCCCGTGAATGGCAGGGAGGCAATAGCCGCTGGGACCTGATCGACATTGTGCGCACCGCCTATGCCCTGCGCCCGGAAAGCATTGAATGGCCGCAGCAGGACGGGCGCACCAGCCTGCGTCTGGAGCTGCTGAGCAAGGCCAATGGCATTGACCACGGTCATGCCCACGAAGCGCTTTCCGACGTGCGGGCAACCATTGCCTTGGCTCGCCTGATTCGGCAGAAACAACCCAAGTTGTATGACTGGCTGTTTCAACTGCGCAGCAAGCATAAAGTGATGGAGCAGATCCGTCTGTTGCAGCCACTGGTGCATATATCCGGGCGTTTTTCGGCGGCGCGCAATTACCTGGGGGTCGTATTGCCACTGGCCTGGCACCCGCGTAATCGCAATGCACTGATTGTCTGCGACCTGCATCAGGAAACCCTACCGTTACTGCGGGAAAGTGCTGAAGTTTTGCGTCAGCGCTTGTACACCCGGCATGATGAATTGGCTGAAGGTGAATTACCGGTACCGCTCAAATTGGTGCAGATCAATCGTTGCCCGGTAGTGGCGCCGCTGTCGGTATTGCGCCCGGTCGATCAACAACGATTGGGCCTGGACTTGACGTTGTTACAATCGCGCGGCGAACAATTGGCCAATCAACAGGCGCAATGGCAAGAAAAGCTGGAGCACATCTATGGCAAGGACGAGTTCGCTCCGAGCGAGGACCCGGAACAGCAGTTGTATGAGGGTTTTATAGGTGACCGCGACCGGCGCTTATGCGAGCAAGTTCGTGCGCTGGAACCGGCGCAGTTGAGCCATGGCCAATGGATGTTCGATGATCCGCGTTTGCCGGAGCTGTTGTTCCGCTACCGGGCACGTAACTTCCCTGAAACCTTGACCCCCGAAGAGCGGCAACGTTGGTATGACTTCTGCCAGCAACGCCTGAGCGACCCGCAGTGGGGCGCGCCGAATACCTTGGGCGACTTCGAACAGGCACGCCAGCAAGCCTGGGAGGGCGCCGACGAGGCGGGCAGGCGAGTGTTGGAGGCCTGGCAACTGCATGCTCGACAATTGCAGGAGCACTATTCAATCGGCTGATGGCCGGTAAACAAAAACGCCGGCAGTGTGCCGGCGTTTTTGTTGTGCGAAGCAAGAGGCGTATGCGGATAATCAGTCCAGCAGGGTTGCCCAGCTTTCAACCACATCGCCGCCCCAAGTGGCTTTCCACTCTTTCAGGGTCTTGTGGTTGCCGCCTTTGGTTTCGATCACTTCACCGTTGTGCGGGTTCTTGTATTGCTTGACCTTGCGTGCGCGCTTGGTGGCGGTAGTCTTGACCGAACCACGAGGTGCCTTGCTCAGTTTCGATTCTGGATCGAGCAGGGCAATCACGTCGCGCAGCGACTTGGAGTACTCGCCCATCAGTGTGCGCAGTTTGCCTTCGAACTCCAGTTCTTTCTTCAGCTTGTCATCCTGCGACAGATTGGCCAGGCGGGCCTGAAGTTCCTTGATGGCTTCTTCGGTAGCGCGGTACTCGTTGATCAGGGACATGGAGTGTTCCTTAATGCGTGTTCAGAAATGTGTGGGGCAATAATAGACAGCCCCTACTCGCAAGTAAACATAAGATTGGGCAATTAACTGTTAATTAAGCTGTGACAGCATTTCTCTACGTGAACAAATTTTTACATATGCCCCGTGCGTTTCCTCTTGTCTGTCAGGCAGCGCCCGTGTGGCGTTTTCGGGCCTGCATATGCAATCGCGGCAGCGATCAATACTGCGTTTTTTCTGGCGGGCCGCTAGAATAGGCGCCTTTGCGAAGTTCTGGAGTCTCATTCATGCGCACCTATCGTCTGGTGATCGCCTGCCCCGACCGTGTAGGCATCGTGGCGAAAGTCAGTAATTTCCTGGCCTTGTACAATGGCTGGATCAACGAAGCCAGCCACCACTCCGATGAGCAGAGCGGTTGGTTCTTCATGCGTCATGAAATCCGCGCTGAATCGCTGCCGTTCGGTATCGAAGCCTTCCGTGAGGCGTTTGCGCCGATCGCCGAAGAGTTCTCCATGACCTGGCGCATTACCGACTCGGCTCAGAAAAAACGCGTGGTATTGATGGCCAGCCGTGAGTCGCACTGCCTGGCAGACTTGCTGCACCGCTGGCACACCGATGAGCTGGACTGCGAGATCCCTTGCGTCATCTCCAACCACAACGACCTGCGCAGCATGGTCGAGTGGCACGGTATTCCGTTCTTCCATGTTCCGGTCGACCCCAAAGACAAGGCCCCGGCCTTTGCCGAAGTGTCGCGCCTGGTGCAGGAGCATGCCGCCGACGTCGTGGTCCTGGCCCGCTACATGCAAATCCTGCCACCACAACTGTGCCGGGACTATGCCGAGAAGGTGATCAACATCCATCACAGCTTCCTGCCGTCGTTCGTCGGCGCCAAGCCTTACCACCAGGCCGCCCTGCGTGGGGTGAAGCTGATCGGCGCGACGTGCCACTACGTCACTGAAGAGTTGGATGCCGGCCCGATCATCGAGCAGGATGTGGTGCGTGTCAGCCATGCCGACAGCATCGAGGACATGGTCCGCTTTGGCCGTGATGTGGAGAAGATGGTGCTGGCCCGTGGCCTGCGTTATCACCTGGAAGACCGTGTGCTGGTGCATGGTAACAAGACTGTGGTGTTCGACTGACACCGTCCGGCTTGCTGTGAGATGCTGGGCTGCTGCGCAGCCCTGTCGCGACAGGGGCGCAGAGCGCCCCGGCAATCCTGGGTGAAACGGCAATGACCAAGCAACGCAACAACCCCGTCGCCTCACCTCCACCGACCCTTGGCGAAGGCTGCCTGGCCCGCTACGACCCTGAAGCCCTGGATGATACGGATGGCACCGACTTCCCCGGCGCCGCCGAACTCTGGCAACAGCTCAACCCGCCTGACGCCGCCAGCGCTCCAGCAACGGACGTCCCAGCAGGCACACAAACACCGGCCCCCCAGCCAGCAGATAAAAGTAGTAAGTAACCGCCCGCCATATCAGGATTGCCGCAGCTGCGGTCGAGCTGCCTACCAAGGGTGTCAACAGGCTGGCCGACGTCAGCTCGGCGGCCCCGGCCCCGCCAGGCAGCAGACTGAATTGGCCGGCGCTGAGCGACAGCATCTGCACCAGGAAGCTGGGAATCCACTGCAGGTCTACCCCCAAGCCCCGCAACACCAGGTACAGCACGCTGTAGCGCAGCCCCCAGTGGATGCAGGTCAGGGTGAACACAAGGCTCAGCCTGCGCTTGGGCAGGCGCCAGGTCTGCGCCAGTGCTGCAACAAAGTGCAGCAGTTTGCGCGCCCAGCGACGTTTGCGCGGCTGGCCCATCCCCATGCGCTGCAACAGCCTGCCGTTCATGCGCATTATCGGGCGCCGGTAGCGCAACAGCCCGATCACCCCGGCCAACGCTGTGCACAGCAGTAACGCACTGCCAAGCAACATGCTTTCCTGGCTGCGGCCCAGGCTGTGGAACAGCGCGTAGCCGGCAATCGCCAGCATTGCGCAGAAGAAGAACACCAGGTCGTTCAGCTGGTCCATGGCAAAAACGGCGCCGCTGCGCGCCGGGCGGATGCGGTCTCGCGCCAGCAGGGCCATCAGGGTCAGCGGCCCACCACTGCCGCCAGGGGTGGTGCAGATGGCAAACTCGGTGGCCATGACCACGCCGAGGCTGCGAGCATGGCTCAACTGTTTTGCCTGCTCACCCAGCAACAGGCGCAGGCGCAGCGCATTGATGACCCAGCACAACAGAATCATGCCTAGCAGCATGAGCAGCAGGTGCGGGTCGAACCGGCTCAGCCTCGGCAGCAGCTCGCTACCACCCAGCAACGCTGGCACCAGCGCTGCCCCCAGCAGTGCCAGCGCCAGCCAGGCCCAACGCTTCATGCTGCCCCCTGGCGCTCCAGCCAGGCAGATTTGGTCAGCGGTTCGCGGCCATCCTTCACCAGTGTTTCCAGCGTTCGCAACCAATAGTCTCGGGATGAGCGATGACGCATGTCTACAGGGTGCAGCCCCAAGCGCAATGTGCTCGCGCCTCGCCAGCGCCTGCATTGCCAGTCGCACAGCGTGCGGGACAATGTGCGACGCCATGCGCTCCGTGCGCTCCAGACCAGGCCTGGCGCATCAATGGCTGTAAAGTCTGGCAACCGGTACAGATGCTGCGGTGTACTGGTGTATTTGAGTGGCAGGCGGCACAGGGCTTGCCGCGTGCCCTGGCTCATGAGCCAGGCCGGTGCGACAAAGCCTGCCACAGGCCAACCTTGGCTCTCGAACAGCGCCAGGCCCTCCTGTAGCCGGGTAAGCGCTTCGTTCTCATCAAGGCCGTAGAACTCGCCTTCATGGGTATAAATGCGCCGCATGAAGTAGTCGATGAGGCTGCGCGGTGCGGGGCCTTCGTCAGCATGGGCATAGCCGTGAAGCGCCAGTTCGTCACCTTTGGCAAGGCGTTCGTCCAGGAGGCGGCAGAACGAAGGTGCCTGGTGCAGCGGATTACGTCGATGGAAGTCCGGGACCACCAGCCATGTCATTGGCACGTGGCCCAGTGCGTCCACGGCCCTTACGAACGGTTCATAGTCCGGCCAGGTTTCCGGGGCAACATCGTGCAACACCAGCATGAGGCTGCGCTGGCTGGCGGAGGGCTCAAGCATGGGCGCGCACCTGCGGCTGGTGGCCGAGCACGGCCTGGTAGTGCTGGAGCAGGCCAGCTACCACGTTATCCCAAGAATAATGTTGCTCTACATGGTGGCGGGCCTGCAGGCCGAGCTCGCGGGTACCCGCCTCGAACGCCTCGCGCACGGCGCACGCCATGGCCCGACCATCGTTGGGCGTGCACAGGCGGCCACTCTGTTCGTTGATGATTTCAGGGAACGCACCGGCGCGCACGGCCACCACGGGGGTGGCGCTGGCCATCGCTTCGAGAATGACCAGGCCGAATGTTTCCTGGTCGCCAGCATGCACCAGCAAGTCGGCGCTGGCGATCAGCCGGGCCACCTCGGCAGCCGGGCAGAAGTCATCGATGACACTGACGTTGCGTGGCACGCTGGCCGGCATGTTCGAGCCCACCAGTAACAGGTGGTAGGGGTCGCCGAGTTGCTGCATGCAGTCAAGCAGCACCGGCAGGTTCTTTTCCCGCGAGCCGCGGCCGGCAAAGATCAACAGGCGGCTGGTGTCGGGAATGCCCAGTTCGGCACGCACATGTGGGTCGCGCCGGGAGGGGTGGAATGTGGCAAGGTCAACGCCCAGCGGCTGCACATGGACATCACGCACGCCCAAGCGGCGTAATTTGTCGGCCATCACCTGGCTGGGGGCCAGTACCCGATCAAAATTGCCGTATAGCTTGCTGACGTAGGCCTCGACATTGGGTGCGAACCAGTTGCCCATGCGGTTGCTGACCAGTAACGGCAGGTCGGAATGGTAGAAACCGATCACGGGCACGTCGAGCTGGCGCCGCGCTTCCAGCGCCGCCCAGGCGGTCAGGTAGGGGTCGCCAACTTCAATCAGGTCGGGTTTGAGCGTGCGCAGTGTATTGCACCAGGGGGCCAGGCGTACCGGAAAGCGGTAGCCCTTGCCAAACGGCAAGGGCGGCGCAGGTACCTGATAGATGCCATCGCCGTGTTGGGCGCTGGCACCGGGAATCAACAGGCTGTGGCGTACGCCGTGAATGGCGTCGAGACGGTGATGTTTGGCATCAAGATAGGTACGTACGCCACCGCTGGCCGGGGCGTAGAACATGGTGATGTCGGCGATATGCACGATCAGCATCCCTCCGGGATCGTCTTCGGGTCTGTCATCCGGCGTTGAATGGCCGGCGATGAAACGCCTAAAGGTGGACCTATCAGAAGGATAGTTTGTTCGATCGGTTTGAGAGGGGGAGTGCGCAATGCCTGGAGCAGCACAAGGCTGCTCCAGGTGAAGGTGTAGCCTTTATCAGATACGGAAGCTGCCCACCAGGTGCTTCAGGCGGCCAGCCTGCTGCTCGAGGTCGGAGCAGGCGCGCAGGGTCGCTTGCAGGTTCTCCACACCTTCCTGGTTGAGCATGTTGATCTCGTTGATGTCCATGTTGATCGCCTCGACCACAGCGGTCTGCTCTTCGGTGGCAGTGGCCACCGACTGGTTCATGCCGTCGATCTCGCCAATGCGCACGGTAACGCTGTCCAGTCGCTCACCCGCCTGGTTGGCGATCTGCATGCTGTCCTGGCTGTGGCGCTGGCTCTGGTCCATGGTGTCGACCGACTCGCGGGCACCGACCTGCAGTTCTTCGATCATGGTCTGCACTTGCTGCGCCGACTCCTGGGTGCGGTGCGCCAGATTGCGCACCTCATCGGCGACCACGGCAAAGCCACGCCCGGCCTCACCGGCGCGGGCCGCTTCGATGGCGGCGTTCAGCGCCAGAAGGTTGGTCTGCTGGGAAATGCTGGTGATCACTTCCAGGATCTGGCCGATATTCACGGTCTTGCTGTTCAGTGTTTCGATGTGCGCGCTGGAGGTGACGATCAGGTCGGACAGGCGGTTCATCGCGGCAATGTTGCGCTCGACCACTTGCTGGCCTTCTTCGGCCAACAGGCGCGCGGAGCTTGCGTGCTGCGAAGCCTGGGCGGCGTTGCCGGCGATTTCCTGAGCCGCAGCGCCCAATTCATTGATGGCGGCGGCGACACTGTTGGTGCGGTTGGACTGCTCGTCGGAGTTGGTCATCGACGAGTTCGAAGCGCTGATCACCCGCAGGGCTACTTCGTTGACCTGCTCGGTGGCCGAGGACACTTCGCGAATGCTGCTGTGAATGCGCTCGACGAAGCGGTTGAAGGCGTTGCCGAGGACACCGAATTCGTCGTGGTTGTGGATGTGCAGGCGCTTGGTCAGGTCGCCTTCACCTTCGGCAATGTCTTCCATGGCGCGGGTCATGGTGTGCAGCGGCTGCATCAACACGCGGATCAGCAAGCCGAGCAGGCCGATGATGATCACCACTGCCACCACCGTGGCGATCACCGCCGAGGTGCGGAAGGTGCTGAGCATCGAGAAGGCCTTGTCCTTGTCCACCGACAGGCCGATGTACCAGTTTGCCGACGGCAGGCCGGTAATCGGGCTGAAGGTCAGCAGGCGGGTCTGGCCCTCGCTTTGCACTTCGGTCAGCTCACCGGTCAGCTTCGGCGTGCGCTGCGGGAACAGGTCCGACAGCGACTTCATGACCAGATCCTTATCCGGGTGTACCAGGATCTTGCCCTGGTCGTTGACCAGGAAGGCGTATCCCATGCCGCCGAAGTTCAGCGAGTTGATGATCTGCACCAGGCCGTCCAGGGCCAGGTCGCCGCCGACCACGCCCACGCTGCTGGAGACCTTGCTGAGGATACCAATGACCATCTTGTTGGTGGTCATATCGATGTAGGGTTCGGTCAGCGTCGCGCCGCTGGCGTTCATGCCGTCCTTGTACCAAGGGCGGGTGCGCGGGTCGTAGCCGTCGGGCATCTTCGCGTCCGGGCGTACGCTGAAACCGCCGTCGACTTTGCCCAGGTAGACGGTGAGGAAGCTGGATATCAGCGCATTCTGACCCATCAGGGTTTCGGCGTTGGCTGGGTCTTGGGCAATGTTCTGCGCCAGGTTCTCCACCAGCTTTATCCGGCCCTCGAACAGGTTGCGAATGTTGGTCGACGTGGAGGTGCCCATTTCAGCCAGATAGTTTTCCAGGTCCTCGCGGATCGCATTACGCTGGAGGTAATCGTTGTAGAGGGTGAAAAGGCTGAAGGCGAGTATCACGATCAGTGATGCCGCCAAAAGAATCTTGTGGCTGAAACGAAGGCTTTTGTTCATGGCGTAATCGGTTCCGCTAAGGTTTTATATCAGGCGTTCGCACGAGTGGAGCCGTAGGTTGTGCAACATCCCGAAAAGTCCCTTTTCGGCTGTTCCTCTCTAATTAAGGCGAATAACACCCACGGGTATCGGCCGAATTAAGCTAAAGCTTGAGCAGAGGATTAAAGAGATGTCGGAATTTTCGACCATCGTTGTAGGTGCGGGCCCGGATGGCCAGCCAGTCGGGCAAGCAATGCGCCTGGCCAACCGCCACGGTCTGGTGGCTGGCGCAACCGGTACTGGCAAGACCGTCACCCTGCAGCACCTGGCGGAGGTGTTCAGCGACGCGGGGGTAGCGGTGTTCGCCGCCGATGTCAAAGGCGACCTCTGTGGCTTGGGGGCTGCTGGTGCGCCACAAGGCAAGGTGGCTGAGCGCATCGCCGGCATGCCGTGGCTGGGGCATACGCCCAAGGCCTACCCGGTGAGCTTGTGGGATATCGCCGGGCTGTCGGGCCACCCGCTGCGCACCACCCTTAGTGAAATGGGGCCGCTGCTGCTGGGCAACTTGCTGGAACTGACCGACAGCCAGCAGGCGGCGCTGTATGCAGCATTCAAGGTGGCCGACCGCGAAGGTCTGCTGCTGCTGGACCTCAAAGACCTCAAGGCCCTGCTGGCGCATCTGAAGGACAACCCGCATCTGCTCGGCGAAGACAGCGCGCTGATGACCACGGCCTCCACCCAGGCTTTGTTGCGCCGGCTCGCTACCTTGGAGCAGCAGGGTGCCGAGGCATTGTTCGGCGAGCCGGCATTGCAACTGGAGGACCTGCTGCGCCCTGATCCGGATGGCCGTGGACGTATCCACCTGCTCGATGCCAGCCGATTGGTGCACGAGGCACCCAAGGTGTACGCGACGTTCCTGTTGTGGTTGCTGGCCGAACTGTTCGAGCAGTTGCCCGAGCGCGGTGATGCCGACAAGCCGGTGCTGGCGCTGTTCTTCGATGAAGCACACTTGCTGTTCAACGGCACGCCCAAGGCGCTGCAAGACCGTCTTGAGCAAGTGGTCCGGCTGATCCGCTCCAAGGGGGTGGGGGTCTATTTCGTTACCCAGTCGCCGGGTGACTTGCCGGACGCGGTACTGGCCCAGTTGGGCTTGCGCATTCAGCACGGCTTGCGGGCGTTCACGGCCAAGGAGCAGAAGTCGCTGCGGGCCGTAGCCGATGGTTTCCGTCCCAACCCAACATTCGACACCCTGGCGGTGCTTACCGAACTGGGTATTGGCGAAGCGCTGGTGGGTACGTTGGAAGAAAGGGGCACACCGGCCATCGTGCAGAGGGTGCTGGTTGCACCGCCGCAGTCGCGTATCGGGCCACTGAGTGCGGCTGAGCGCAGTGCGCTGATTGCGGCTTCGCCATTGTCGGGGCGCTATGACAAACCGGTGGACCGTGAGTCAGCCTATGAAATGCTGAGCCAGCGTAAGGGCGAGCCGGTGGAACCGGCGCCGCAACCGAAGGCGGATGAAGAGAGTTTTGCCGACAAGGCGGGTGAGTTCTTGCAGAGTGCAGCGGGGCAGGCGATCAAGTCAGCAGTGCGCCAGGCCGCTAACCAGTTGGGGAGGCAGTTGGTGCGCGGGTTGATGGGGTCGTTGTTAGGGGGCAAGAAAAGGTAGTCTTCCGGCGCCGCGCCCATACCCTTGGTAGCAGAAGGCTGCTTCGGCAGGCATAACGGCTATGAAAAAGGCGCCCGAGGGCGCCTTTATTCATTGCGGTGTCACTCAGCCAATGGCTTTGGACGCCAGCCAGAACAGGCCGGCCGCCAGGCCCATCGAGGCAGGCAGGGTCAGGACCCATGCCAGCAGGATGGTTTTCACAGTGCCGCCTTGCAGGCCACTTTTGTTGGCGACCATGGTGCCGGCCACGCCGGACGACAGCACGTGGGTGGTCGACACCGGCAGGGCGAATACGTTGGCCATACCGATGGCGCAGGCTGCGGTGATCTGTGCCGACATACCTTGGGCATAGGTCATGCCTTGTTTGCCGATCTTCTCGCCCACCGTCAATACCACGCGCTTCCAGCCAACCATGGTGCCCAGGCCAAGGGCCAGGGCAACGGCCACGATCACCCAGAACGGGGCGTATTCGGTGGTGGCGGTGAGGTCTTTGCGCAGTTTTTCAAGGTCGGACTTTTCACGGGCGTCCAGGCCTGGCAGCTTGCCAACCTTCTTTGCCGTGTCATCCAGGCACAACAAATAGCGGCGCACTTCAACGCGCTTCTCGGCATCGAGGCTGTGGTAGTCCGTCACGCCCTTCAGCGAGGTCTGCAGCGCAGCAATGGTCGGCTCGGTCTGCTGCGGGTTGCAACTGAACTGCTCCGGCAGATCGCTGGCCTTGGCCTTGCCCAGTGCCAGGAACTCGCCCAGGGTGGCGGCGTTACGCTGGTAGAACTGGCTCATGTGCAGGGTAGCGTCGCGAGTACGTTCGATCTGGTAGGTGGTGCTGTTCAGATCGAGTACGAACTTGGCCGGCACAATACCGATCAGCACCAGCATGATCAGGCCAATGCCCTTCTGGCCGTCGTTGGAGCCGTGCACGAAGCTCACGCCCATGGCGGAAACAACCAGGACCAGACGGTTCCAGAAGGGTGGGTGCTTCTTGTCATCGAGCTTGCGGCGCTGTTCCGGGGTTTTGTGCATCTTCGACAGCGGGCGCCACCATTTCAGGCCGATCAACACCAGGGCAGCAACGGCGAAACCGGCCATTGGCGAGACTACCAGCGACATGGCGATATCAATCGCTTTCTGCCAGTTGACGCCGTCGCCTAGCGGAATGTCGTTGATCAGGGCGTTGGCCAGGCCGACACCGAGAATGGAGCCGATCAGCGTGTGCGAACTGGAGGCAGGGATGCCAAAGTACCAAGTGCCCAGGTTCCAGGTGATGGCCGCGGCCAGCAACGAGAAGACCATGGCCAGGCCGTGTCCGGTGTTCACATTGATCAGCAGCTCTACCGGCAACAGGTGCACGATGGCATAGGCCACCCCTACACCGCCGAGCAGAACCCCAAGGAAGTTGAACACGCCGGAGAAGAACACGGCGAGGTGTGGCGGCATGGCTTTGGTATAGATGACGGTAGCTACCGCGTTGGCGGTGTCATGAAAGCCATTGATGAACTCGAAGGCGAGTACGAAGGTCAAGGCGAGCAGCAGGCTCACCAACACCCAGGCATCCAGTCCGCTGAATAAATCGATCATGAAGGTTGTCTGGCGGGTCATAGGGGGGCGGGATTATGCCAGAAAACCTTGGCAATCGATGCACCTGCAACAGACAGATGACCGCCTTCATGGTGCAACCGTGTCGTGCGGAGGGGGGCGCTCAATGCGATAAATGGCGGTAAAAAATCACAAAATATGGCGAAATAAGGCCGAAATGTTGAGAAATGGTCATTTCCCTAAAATTCAAACGGCCGTATGAAATTTGTGTGATTCCATTTCATCATCGGCCAGACAGTAAAGATCGACCTCGCCCGGGTGCACCGGGCGACGACACGCAGAGGGCGCCCCCGACGCTCAGGGGTTGTCGCTGCGCAGTTCTTTTTCGATGCGTTCCAGTTCCTGGCTGAAGGCCTGGTCACGAACGCTGGCACGCTTGCGCCAGGGTTTGCGTTCCGGATCCGGTTGTGCGGCGTATGTGGTGACTTCGCCACCATAAACATCCTTGTAACGTTCAGCCTGGCGCTCGAGTTCCGCGCGCAGTTCATCTTTCGTCACGTGCAGTACCTGAAATAAGTGTAATGACTGTTGTTATGCATTGTGCAACATGCATTTTGCCTTGCGGGCCGCAACGGCTTGATAAAGCGGAAGGTTCCATGACCACGGTAAGCGGAGGGCCTGCGCAATCGATTATAGCAACCGATAATTCGCCGATCATCGTTAATTTACTCAGCCCTGACATCATCTGGCGTAAATAGCAGGATGTGCCCGCGAACAGTTTGGACCTTTCGTACAAGTTAGAAAGGAATGACGGATAGAAGTTCGTTGCAATGTCAGGGCGGGCCGTAATGAAAAACGGCCTCGCCGAAAGGCGAGGCCGTTGCCTGGGGACTTCTACGGTGGGTACCTGACCAGTCTCTCCAAAGAAGCCACAAGTGGCATGAGAAAGGTATAAGCAAAAGTGTCGGCGGTCAATTGCGATTATCGGCCGTTTGTTCGATAATCGCACGAACCGGTGTTTTTTTTGAGGTGTGCGATGAGTGACGAAACCCTGGGCAACGATTCCGGCAATGCAGAGGTGGCGCGACCTGCTTCGGCTGCCATGGCGCCGCCGATCGTGGCTTCCCCGGCCAAGCGCATCCAGGCCTTTACCGGTGACCCGGACTTCATGACCTCGCTGGCACGTGGCCTGGCGGTGATCCAGGCATTCCAGGAGCGCAAGCGCCACCTGACCATCGCCCAGATCAGCCACCGTACTGAAATCCCTCGCGCAGCGGTGCGCCGTTGCCTGCACACGTTGATCAAACTGGGTTACGCCACCACCGACGGGCGTACCTATTCGCTGCTGCCCAAAGTGCTGACCCTGGGGCATGCTTACCTGTCGTCGACGCCACTGGCAATTTCTGCCCAGCCGTACCTGGATCGCATCAGCGACCAGTTGCATGAGGCGGCCAACATGGCCACCCTCGAAGGCGACGACATCCTTTATATAGCCCGTTCGGCCACGGTCGAGCGGCTGATTTCGGTCGATCTCTCGGTGGGGGGACGCCTGCCGGCCTACTGCACGTCGATGGGGCGCATTCTGCTGGCGGCCATGGACGACACCAGCCTGCGTGAGTATCTGGAACGTGCTGATCTCAAAGCGCGCACCAGCCGCACCCTGAATGATCCCGAATCGTTGTTCGCCTGCATCCAGCAGGTGCGCGCCCAGGGCTGGTGCGTGGTGGACCAGGAACTGGAACAGGGGCTGCGATCGATTGCAGTGCCGGTGTATGACGCTTCGGGGCAGGTGTTGGCTGCCTTGAACGTAAGTACCCATGTTGGGCGGGTGACCCGCAGTGAATTGGAGCAGCGGTTCTTGCCGATTTTACTGGCAGCCAGTCGAGACCTTTGCCATCAGTTGTTTGGTTGAAACCGCAGGGAGCACGTTGCGGCCCCGGATCAGAACAGGCAAAACCGTTTCTTGTGCGATAAACGCACAGTGTCGTGCCGGGTGAATTGCTTCACCCCGGCCCGCTGATTAATGTCTCTCGCAACGGTCGGCTAGCCGACCGAACAAGAAAAACATAAGAGGCACTTACGCATGAATACTGTCACCTCGCTGCTGCGGCCGCACCCGCATGCAGTACCGTTGTATCCAGGCTGACCCAGGCCATATACCCCAATCATCGCCTTTGTACCGGTTACCCGCGTGCAATGGCCTGACTGTGTCCCTCATTCTGGATAACAATAATGAATCAAGCGCAAACCAACGTCGGCAAAAGCCTCGACGTTCAGTCGTTCATCAATCAGCAGCCGCTGTCCCGCTATCAGTGGCGAGTCGTGCTGCTGTGCTTTCTGATCGTCTTCCTCGATGGCCTGGACACTGCTGCCATGGGTTTCATCGCCCCGGCACTGTCGCAAGAGTGGGGAATCGACCGCGCCAGCCTTGGGCCGGTCATGAGTGCCGCGTTGATCGGCATGGTGTTCGGCGCCCTGGGCTCCGGGCCCCTGGCTGACCGTTTCGGCCGCAAAGGCGTGCTGGTGGGGGCGGTGCTGGTATTTGGTGGTTTCAGCCTGGCCTCGGCCTATGCCACCAACGTCGACCAGTTGCTGATACTGCGCTTCCTGACTGGCCTGGGCCTGGGTGCAGGCATGCCCAACGCTACCACGCTGTTGTCCGAATACACCCCGGAGCGCCTCAAGTCGCTGCTGGTGACCAGCATGTTCTGTGGCTTCAACCTGGGCATGGCGGGTGGTGGCTTCATTTCCGCCAAGATGATCCCGGCCTACGGCTGGCACAGCCTGCTGGTCATCGGTGGCGTGCTGCCGTTGCTGCTGGCGCTGGTGCTGATGGTCTGGCTGCCGGAGTCGGCGCGGTTCCTGGTGGTGCGCAACCGCGGCACCGACAAGGTGCGCAAGACCTTGTCGCCAATCGCCCCGCAAGTGGTGGCCGAGGCAGGCAGTTTCAGCGTGCCTGAGCAAAAGGCGGTGGCTGCGCGCAACGTGTTCGCGGTGATCTTCTCTGGCACCTACGGCTTGGGTACCGTGTTGCTGTGGCTGACCTATTTCATGGGCCTGGTGATCGTCTACCTTCTGACCAGCTGGCTGCCAACCCTGATGCGTGACAGCGGCGCGAGCATGGAGCAGGCGGCGTTCATCGGTGCGCTGTTCCAGTTTGGCGGCGTGCTGAGTGCAGTCGGCGTGGGTTGGGCCATGGACCGTTTCAACCCGCACAAGGTGATTGGCATTTTCTATCTGCTGGCCGGGGTGTTCGCCTACGCAGTGGGGCAGAGCCTGGGCAACATCACCTTGCTAGGTACGTTGGTACTGGTTGCCGGTATGTGTGTGAACGGTGCGCAGTCGGCAATGCCATCGCTGGCGGCGCGCTTCTATCCCACTCAGGGCCGTGCCACAGGTGTATCGTGGATGCTGGGTATTGGCCGCTTTGGTGCGATTCTTGGGGCCTGGAGTGGTGCAACGCTGCTTGGCCTGGGCTGGAACTTCGAGCAGGTGCTGACGGCGTTGCTGGTGCCGGCAGCGCTGGCGACTGTGGGTGTGGTCGTCAAGGGGCTGGTCAGCCACGCCGACGCAACCTGAGGGCGAGGGCCGCGGTACGGCCCATTCACAGCGCAACGCCGCGCCGACAGGTGCGGCGTTGTGCTGCGATCAGGGCGCACAGCTGCCCTGCGGTGGGCGTGGGCAGTTGCGCAACAAATGGTTCGTTAATCGCACAAATAGTCGATTATCGGATTGTAAGGCGCCCACCAGTCTCCTTAATCTGGGTTCATCGAAGCACCCTGACCAGGAGCCTCCAAATGCCACGCGCAGACCATTTCCACACCCACCCCAATCGAGCCGTCCGCCATGCGTGACCTCGACGCCCGTACCGCCGCTGATCATGGTCAGCTGGCAGGAGAAGCCTGATGCACGACGTATTCATATGTGACGCCATCCGTACCCCGATCGGCCGCTTTGGCGGCGCCCTGGCCAGCGTGCGGGCCGACGACCTGGCAGCCGTGCCGCTGAAGGCGCTGATCGAGCGCAACCCTGGCGTGCAGTGGGACCAGGTAGACGAAGTGTTCTTCGGCTGCGCCAACCAGGCCGGTGAAGACAACCGCAACGTGGCCCGTATGGCACTGCTGCTGGCCGGCCTGCCGGAAAGCATCCCGGGCGTCACCTTGAACCGCCTGTGCGCGTCGGGTATGGATGCCATCGGCACCGCGTTCCGCGCCATCGCCAGCGGCGAGATGGAACTGGTGATTGCCGGTGGCGTCGAGTCGATGTCGCGCGCCCCGTTCGTCATGGGCAAGGCTGAAAGCGCCTATTCGCGCAACATGAAGCTGGAAGACACCACCATTGGCTGGCGTTTCATCAACCCGCTGATGAAGAGCCAGTACGGTGTGGATTCCATGCCGGAAACCGCCGACAACGTGGCTGACGACTATCAGGTTTCGCGTGCCGACCAGGACGCTTTCGCCCTGCGCAGCCAGCAGAAGGCTGCCGCTGCACAGGCTGCCGGCTTCTTTGCCGAAGAAATTGTGCCGGTGCGTATCGCTCACAAGAAGGGCGAAATCATCGTCGAACGTGACGAACACCTGCGCCCGGAAACCACGCTGGAGGCGCTGACCAAGCTCAAACCGGTCAACGGCCCGGACAAGACGGTCACCGCCGGCAACGCCTCGGGCGTGAACGACGGTGCTGCGGCGATGATCCTGGCCTCGGCCGCAGCGGTGAAGAAACACGGCCTGACCCCGCGTGCCCGCGTTCTGGGCATGGCCAGCGGCGGCGTTGCTCCACGTGTCATGGGCATTGGCCCGGTACCGGCGGTGCGCAAGCTGACCGAGCGTCTGGGGGTTGCGGTAAGCGATTTCGACGTGATCGAGCTTAACGAAGCATTTGCCAGTCAAGGCCTGGCGGTGCTGCGTGAGCTGGGTGTCGCTGACGATGCACCACAGGTAAACCCTAATGGTGGCGCCATTGCCCTGGGCCATCCGCTGGGCATGAGCGGTGCACGCCTGGTGCTGACTGCGCTGCACCAACTGGAGAAGAGTGGTGGGCGTAAAGGCCTGGCGACCATGTGTGTGGGCGTTGGCCAAGGTCTGGCACTGGCCATCGAGCGGGTTTGACCTGTACCGGCCGCTTCGCGGGCAAGCCCGCTCTTACAGGGATCCACGCAATCACCTGTGGGGCGGGCTTGCCCGCGAAGAGGTCTGTCCTGTGAGACACAAGGCCAATTGCCAGCCAGATAGCGGAACGAGTGTGTTACTAGGTATGTCTAGACTTACCTAGGACCCTCCAGGAGTGAAACCCTCATGACCTCAACCTATTACACCGGCGAAGAACGCAGCAAGCGCATCTTCGCAATTGTCGGTGCCTCGTCAGGCAACCTGGTGGAATGGTTCGACTTCTACGTCTACGCCTTCTGCGCGATCTACTTTGCCCCGGCCTTCTTCCCCTCCGACGACCCCACCGTGCAGCTGTTGAACACGGCAGGTGTATTCGCCGCAGGCTTCCTGATGCGCCCCATTGGTGGCTGGATCTTCGGCCGCCTCGCCGACCGCCACGGTCGCAAGAACTCCCTGATGATCTCGGTGCTGATGATGTGCTTCGGCTCCCTGATGATCGCCTGCCTGCCCACCTATGCCAGCATCGGCACCTGGGCCCCGGCGCTGCTATTGCTGGCCCGCCTGATCCAGGGGCTGTCGGTAGGGGGCGAATACGGCACCACGGCCACCTACATGAGTGAAGTGGCACTGCGTGGGCAGCGCGGCTTCTTTGCTTCGTTCCAGTACGTCACCCTGATCGGTGGCCAGTTGCTGGCGGTATTGGTCGTGGTGATCCTGCAACAGCTGCTGACTGAAGATGAACTGCGGGCCTGGGGCTGGCGCATTCCCTTCGTGGTGGGGGCCATCGCCGCCCTGATCTCGCTGATGTTGCGCCGTTCGCTGCACGAGACCAGTAGCGCCGAAGCCCGCAATGACAAGGATGCAGGTTCTATCGCAGGCCTGTTCCGCAATCACGCAGCGGCGTTCATCACGGTACTGGGCTACACCGCGGGTGGCTCGCTGATTTTCTATACTTTCACCACCTACATGCAGAAGTACCTGGTCAACACCGCGGGCATGACAGCCAAGAACGCCAGCTACGTGATGACCGGGGCGTTGTTCCTGTTCATGGTGTTGCAGCCGTTCTTCGGCATGCTGTCCGACCGTATCGGTCGGCGCAATTCGATGCTGCTGTTCGGCGGCCTCGGTACCCTGTGCACCGTGCCGCTGCTGATGGCACTGAAAACCGTGACCAGCCCGTTCATGGCCTTCGTGCTGATCAGCCTGGCCCTGTGTATCGTCAGTTTCTACACCTCGATCAGCGGTCTGGTGAAGGCTGAGATGTTCCCGCCGCAGGTGCGTGCACTGGGTGTTGGCCTGGCCTATGCGGTGGCGAACGCAGCATTCGGCGGTTCGGCCGAGTATGTGGCCCTGGGCCTGAAGACCCTGGGGATGGAAAACACTTTCTATTGGTACGTCACGGCGATGATGGCGATTGCCTTCCTGTTCAGCCTGCGCCTGCCGAAGCAGGCGGCGTACCTGCACCATGATGACTAAGGACGCTGCATGAGCAACCAACTGTTCGACGCCTATTTCACCGCGCCGGCCATGCGCGAGATTTTCTCCGACCGTGGCCGCCTGCAGGGCATGCTGGATTTCGAAGCAGCGCTTGCCCGTGCCGAAGCCTCTGCCGGTTTGGTCCCGCACAGCGCGGTAGCAGCCATCGAGGCGGCATGCCAGGCCGAGCGCTATGACGTTGGTGCGTTGGCCAATGCCATCGCCACCGCCGGCAACTCGGCCATTCCGCTGGTGAAAGCGTTGGGCAAGGTGATCGCCACTGGCGTACCTGAGGCTGAGCGCTATGTGCACCTTGGGGCCACCAGTCAGGATGCGATGGACACGGGTCTGGTTCTGCAGCTGCGCGATGCCCTCGATTTGATCGAGGCCGACCTCGGCAAGCTGGCCGATACCCTGTCGCAGCAGGCCTTGAAGCACGCCGATACGCCATTGGTGGGTCGTACCTGGTTGCAACACGCCACCCCGGTGACTCTGGGCATGAAACTGGCCGGTGTACTGGGGGCTTTGACCCGCCACCGTCAGCGCCTGCAGGAACTGCGCCCGCGCCTGCTGGTCCTGCAGTTCGGCGGTGCCTCGGGCAGCCTGGCGGCCCTGGGCAGCAAGGCAATGCCGGTGGCCGAAGCGCTGGCCGAACAGCTCAAGCTGTCCCTGCCCGAGCAGCCCTGGCACACCCAACGCGACCGCCTGGTGGAGTTTGCCTCGGTGCTGGGCCTGGTTGCCGGCAGCCTGGGCAAGTTTGGCCGTGATATCAGCTTGCTGATGCAAACCGAGGCGGGGGAGGTATTTGAGCCTTCTGCGCCGGGCAAGGGGGGTTCTTCGACCATGCCACACAAGCGCAACCCGGTGGGTGCCGCCGTGTTGATCGGTGCCGCAACCCGCGTGCCGGGCCTGCTGTCGACGCTGTTTGCAGCCATGCCTCAGGAGCACGAACGCAGCCTGGGCCTATGGCATGCCGAGTGGGAAACCCTGCCGGACATCTGCTGCCTGGTCTCGGGTGCCCTGCGCCAGGCTCAAGTGATTGCCGAGGGCATGGAGGTGGATGCCGCGCGCATGCGCCGTAACCTCGACCTGACACAAGGCCTGGTGCTGGCTGAGGCGGTTAGCATCGTCCTCGCCCAGCGTCTGGGTCGCGACCGTGCCCACCACCTGCTGGAACAATGCTGCCAGCGCGCGGTGGCCGAACAGCGGCACCTGCGTGCCGTGCTGGGTGACGAGCCGCAGGTCAGCGCCGAGCTGTCTGGCGAAGAACTCGATCGCCTGCTCGACCCTGCCCATTACCTGGGCCAGGCCCGCGTCTGGGTGGCGCGCGCCGTGTCCGAACATCAACGTTTTACTGCCTGAAGGAGACCGCTGTGGCGCACTTGCAACTGGCCGATGGCGTTTTGAATTACCAGATCGATGGCCCGGATGACGCCCCGGTGCTGGTCCTGTCCAACTCGCTGGGTACCGACCTGGGCATGTGGGACACCCAGATTCCGCTCTGGAGCCAGCACTTCCGGGTGCTGCGCTATGACACCCGTGGTCACGGCGCATCGCTGGTCACAGAAGGCCCTTACAGCATCGAACAGCTGGGCCGCGACGTGCTGGCCCTGCTCGATGGCCTGGACATTCAAAAGGCTCACTTCGTCGGCCTGTCGATGGGAGGCCTGATCGGCCAGTGGCTGGGTATTCATGCAGGTGAGCGCCTGCACAGCCTGACCCTGTGCAACACGGCCGCCAAGATCGCCAACGACGAGGTGTGGAACACCCGTATCGACACGGTACTCAAAGGCGGCCAGCAGGCCATGGTCGACCTGCGCGATGCCTCTATCGCCCGCTGGTTCACCCCGGGCTTTGCCCAGGCACAGGCGGAGCAGGCCCAGCGTATCTGCCAGATGCTGGCGCAAACCAGCCCGCAAGGCTACGCAGGCAACTGTGCAGCAGTACGTGACGCTGATTATCGTGAGCAACTGGGCCGCATCCAGGTGCCCGCGCTGATCGTTGCCGGTACGGAAGACGTGGTTACCACCCCTGAGCATGGCCGCTTCATGCAGGCCGGTATCCAAGGTGCCGAGTACGTCGACTTCCCGGCGGCGCACCTGTCCAATGTCGAGATTGGCGAGGCCTTCAGCCGCCGCGTGCTCGATTTTCTGCTGGCTCACTGAGGACAACGCCATGGACGAGAAACAACGTTACGACGCTGGCATGCAAGTGCGCCGCGCAGTGCTGGGTGATGCCCACGTGGACCGCAGCCTGGAGAAGCTTAACGACTTCAATGGCGAGTTCCAGGAAATGATCACCCGCCACGCCTGGGGTGACATCTGGACCCGCCCGGGGCTACCGCGTCATACCCGTAGCCTGATCACCATCGCCATGCTGATTGGCATGAACCGCAACGACGAGCTGAAGCTGCACCTGCGTGCGGCGGCCAACAATGGTGTGACCCGCGACGAGATCAAGGAAGTGCTGATGCAGAGCGCGATCTACTGCGGCATTCCGGCGGCCAATGCCACGTTCCACATGGCTGAGTCGGTGTGGGATGAACTTGGCGTAGAGTCGCGCCAGTAAACCGTGTTCGCGGGCAAGCCCCCTGCAACAGGGCGCTTGCCCGCGAATGGCCTTTACACCGATGCCTTTTTTTGCCGCATGGCAATCGGGCCGGCGTTGGTTTCCACGGCGCGCTTCAGGGTCGGGCACAGGCCCAGCATGAACGCAGCTTCCGCCACCACGAACAGCGGCCCGATGATCAGGCCACTCACGTCGTCAACAAATGCCGGTTTGCGGCCTTCGTAGTAATGGCCGATGAACTGGATGATCCAGCCCACCACGAACGCTCCCAGCCCGGCGCCGAGCCATAGCGTTGTCGACTGTACTGCCAGCGCCTCACCGACCCACAGGCACAGGCCCAGCAACAGCCCCATCACCAGCCCGAAGCGCAGGTCCAGGCGCAAGTAGAACCACACAGACGCCGCCGCTGCCACCAGGGCAGGGGACAGCCACATGCCAGCTATCTCCCAGCCTGGGCGTGAAAGCAGGATGGTGACTGCCAGCACGATCATGGGGATGCCGACGAAGTGGGTGGCGATATTGCGCGGATCGCGGTGGTAGTTGGCGTATTGGCTCAGGTGGTCGACGAGGGTTTTCATTGTTGTGCCTCCCTGTTCTGCTTTGTTTCACCTGTACCTGATAGTGATCAGGATAGCCTGCAGTCACCACCATCATCAGCTCAGCGAATGGCGGCAGCGTGCACTGGCAAATTCATGGCAGGGATTTCATCAAGCTGTTGCAAATCATGCCTTCAAAAAAGGGGCATGGATTTTTATGGCTTCAGGTCATTTGAGGAGGCGTCTGGCCTCCTCGCGGGTTTATCCGCGAAGAGGCCATTTGATTCACAGAAGATTCAGCGGATAACTCACGATCAAGCGGTTCTCATCGAACGCGTTGGTGCTGAAGTCGCGACGCATGGTCGAGTTGCGCCATTTCACCGACAGGTCCTTGAAGCTGCCCGACTGCACGACATAGGCCAGCTCTGTTTCCCGTGCCCATTCCTTGCCATCGTCCACGCTGCCCACGGTGACGTTGTCACCCTTGATATAGCGGTTCATCAGGGTCAGGCCGGGTACGCCGACGGTGGCGAAGTTGAAGTCATGGCGAACCTGCCAGGAACGCTCCTTGGCATTGTCGAAGCTTGAATTGTAGCTGTCGTTGGCCAGGGTACCGCCACTGGTGCCATTGACCCGCATCCAGGCATCGTCGCCGCTGACCTTCTGCAGGCCAACGTAAAAGGTGTGGCCTTGGTAGCGCGCCGAAAGCAAGGCGGAGGCGGTGCGGTTGTCCAGCTTGCCGGCCCGTTCGGCGCCATCTTCCTTGCCGATGAAGTAGCCCAGGTTGGCGCCCAGCGTCCAGTCGCCCAGCGGCTGGCTGTGCGTCAGGTTGAGGTATTGCTGGCGGTAGATGTCCTTGAGCTGGGCATCCCACAGCCCGATCATGGTGCGCTTGTCGTTGAAGGTGTACTCACCGCCGCCGAAGTTGAAACGGTCGGAGGTGAAGGCGGCTTTGCCGTTGAGCGACATGTCTTCCATGCTGGCATCGTTGCGCGGGCTGTTGCCGCGGAACTGGCCGGCGTACAGGGTCAGGCCGGCGATTTCCTTGGAGGTCAGCTGGCCACCGCGGAAGGTTTGCGGCAGTGAGCGGCCATCGTCCGAACGCAGGATTGGCAGTACCGGCATCCATTCACCGACTTTCAGCTCGGTTTCGGACAGCTTGGCCTTCAGCGCCACACCCAGCCGACCAAAATCATCGGCCGGGCGGCCGTCGCCATGCACGGGCAGCAGGTGAGTGTTGGTGGTGCCTTTGCCACCGTCGAGCTTGACCGAGTACAGGCCCAGTACGTCCACGCCGAAACCGACCGTGCCCTGGGTGAAACCGGAACGGGCATCGAGGATGAAGCTTTGTGTCCATTCCTCGGCCTTGCCCTGTGGGTGGGCCGGGTCGACGAAGTTGCGGTTGATGTAGAAGTTGCGCAGGTTGAGGGTGGCCTTGGCGTCCTCGATGAAACCACCTTCGTTGGCGGCGAATGCGGGGAGGGCGCAGGACATGGCCAACAGGCCAGGCAGCAGCTGACGTGCGGGTAGCGAAATGCTCATCTGTCGTGGATCTCTTGTTTTTATGGTCGAGCCGGTGCACTGCGGGATCGGGCCTGCAGGTGCGGGTGTTTTTGATGAACTTGAGTGACGTTGCGTGGGGGGATGGTGCGGGGTAGTGCGGGGGTGAGGCAATTCGCCGCAAACGGAACGGGGCGATAATCGAACGGAATGTTCCGGTTGGTTAATAACTCTCGTGTGGCGGCGTCTTCGCGGGTAAACCCGCTTCTACAGCGGCTTGCGCGCAACCACCGTATGTGTCCGCCACACGATCCGTGTAGGAGCGGGTTCACCCGCGAATACGGTGGTGGCTGTGACGGTGAATCGCCAGGGATACTGGCCAGCAGGCCCGGCCCTTGCGCGGGCTCGTCCGCAAAAAGGCCGGCACAGGCAGTAAAAAAGCAAAGCCCACCGCTAAGGGTGGGCTTCCTACTTTGTAACAAGGCCGATCAGCCTTTCGGTGTTTCCACCGATGCCTGCTGGTTGGCCTGCCCGGTCTGCTCGTACCAGCCACCGCCAAGCGCCTTGTACAGGTTGACCTCGCTGGTCAGCTGCGACAGGCGGTCTCCGATCAGCGCTTGCTGGGCACTGAACAGGTTGCGTTGGGCATCGAGGAAGGTCAGGTTGCTGTCAATCCCGATGCGGTAACGGCGTTCGGCCAAGCGGTAGTAGTCCTGGTTCGCCTGCACCAGGTCGCGCTGGGCCTGCAACTGCTCTTCGAAGGTCTTGCGTGCCGCCAGGCCATCGGAGACTTCCTGGAAGGCCGTCTGGATGGTTTTTTCGTACTTGGCGACGTTGATGTCCTTCTGGATTTTCGAGTAGTCCAGGCTGGCTTTCAGGCTACCGGCGTTGAAGATCGGCAGGTTGATCTGCGGCTGGAACAGCCAGGTGCCCTGGCCGCCCGCGAACAGGTGGCCCATGTCGGGGCTCAGGCTGCCGGCGTTCGCGGTCAGGCTGATGCTCGGGAAGAACGCTGCGCGGGCTGCACCAATGTTGGCGTTGGCAGCCTTGAGCAGGTGCTCGGCTTCCTGAATGTCCGGGCGACGCTGAAGGATATCCGATGGCAGGCCGGCCGGTACTTCGGCCAGTTGGTCGGCATCAAGCTCCAGCGGCTTGGCCAGGTCGGCAGGAATGCCGGTGCCCAGCAGCACGGTCAGGCTGTTGACGTCCTGGGCGACCAGGCGCTGGTACTGCGAGTACTTGACCCTGGCGCCTTCCACGGCGGTACGCGCCTGGCTGACGTCCAGGGCCGATGCCACGCCGACCTCGTTGCTGCGACGGGTGAGGTTGTAGCTTTCCTCGTAGGTCTTCAGCGTTTCTTCGGTCAGCTTGAACAGGGCCTGGTCGGCCTGCCAGGTGTAGTAGGCGTTGGCCACGCTGGCTACCAGGGCGATTTGCGTGGAACGACGCGCCTGCTCGCTGGAGAGGTAGGTTTCCAGGGCCTGCTCGGTCAGGCTGCGCACGCGGCCGAACAGGTCCAGCTCGTAGGCGCTGACGCCCAAGGTGGCCGAGTACTGGCTGGTGATGCCAGATTCGCCTGTTTGCGACATGTTCGCCGGGACACGCTGGCGGCTGCCACTGCCGGTGGCCGAAACTGCCGGGAACAGGTCGGCGCGCTGAATGCGGTATTGCGCACGGTAGGCATCGAGGTTCAGCGCCGCGACCCGCAGGTCGCGGTTATTGACCAGCGAGGTCTGGATCAGCTGTTGCAGCGCCGGGTCGTGGAAGAACTGGCGCCAGCCCTGTTCAGCAGCGGCAACATCCGCCGATTGCGTCGGCGAGTATGCAGGGCCTTGCGGCCACTGTGCAGCCACCGGCGCCTCTGGGGTCTGGTAGTCAGGGATCAGCGAGCAGCCGCCAAGAATGAAAGCGGTTACCGCCAGGGACAACAAAGACTTGGTCATTGCCCAGCCTCATAACGTGGATTTTCAGGGGTGACGTCTTTTTCCGGCTCTTTGCTGCCGAACAGCGACGACACTGCGACGAAGAACAGCGGTACCCAGAAGATAGCCAGCACGGTCGCACTGATCATGCCGCCGATCACGCCAGTACCGATGGCGTGCTGGCTGCCGGCGCCGGCGCCGCTGGCGATGGTCAACGGTACCACGCCCAGGATGAACGCCAGCGAGGTCATGATGATCGGGCGCAGACGCATGCGGCACGCTTCAATCGCTGCGTCGTACAGGCTACGGCCTTGTTCGTGCAGCTCCTTGGCGAATTCCACGATCAGAATGGCGTTTTTCGCCGCAAGACCGATGGTGGTCAACAAGCCAACCAGGAAGTACACGTCGTTGGACAGGCCGCGCAGGCTGGTGGCGATCAGCGCACCGATGATACCCAGCGGTACCACCAGCACCACAGCGATCGGGATCGACCAGCTTTCGTACAGGGCCGCCAGGCACAGGAACACGAACAGCACCGAGAGGGCGAACAGCGCCGGCATCTGCGAGCCGGAGAGTTTTTCCTCGTAGGACATGCCGGTCCAGGAGAAGCCGATACCGCTCGGCAGCTCGCCTGCAATGCGCTCGACCTCGGCCATGGCTTCACCGGTACTGTAACCAGGCGCCGGCGCACCGAGGATTTCCATCGCTTCGACACCGTTGTAACGCGACAGCTTCGGCGAACCGTAGGTCCATTCGCCTTTGGCGAAGGAGGAGAACGGCACCATCTCGCCTGCGCCGTTGCGCACGTACCATTTTTGCAGGTCTTCCGGGCTCATCCGCGCGCTGGGTTCGCCCTGGATGTACACCTTCTTGACCCGGCCACGGTCGATGAAGTCGTTGACGTAGCTGGCACCCAAGGCAATCGACAGGGTGTTGTTGATGTCGGCAATGGTCACGCCCAAGGCGCTGGCACGTTCGTCATCAATGGTCAGCTGGTACTGCGGTTCATCGTTCAGGCCGTTCGGGCGCACGGCGCTGAGGATCTTGCTCTGCGCCGCTTTGGCCAGGAACTGGTTGCGCGCCTCCATCAACTTCGCGTGGCCGACACCGCCGCGGTCCTGAAGGAACACGTCGAAGCCGGTGGCATTACCCAGTTCAAGCACCGCTGGCGGGGCGAAGGCGAACACCATCGCATCACGGAAGGTGAAGAAGTGCTGCTGGGCACGCTGGGCCAGGGCGAACACGCTGTTCTCCTTCGAGCGTTCATCCCAGGGTTTGAGCATGATGAAGGCCATGCCTGAGCTCTGGCCGCGGCCTGCGAAGTTGAAACCGTTGACCGTGAACACCGACGATACGGTATCGGCTTCGTCCTTGAGCAGGTATTCACGCATCTGGTCGACCACGACCTGCGTGCGCTCGGCACTGGAACCGGCCGGGGTCTGCACCTGAGCGAACAGTACGCCCTGGTCTTCTTCTGGCAGGAACGCGGTAGGGATGCGGGCGAACAGCCAGATCATGCCGACCACGATCAGCGCATAGGCCAGCAGGAATGGCACCTTGTTGCGCAGGATGGTGCCTACGCTACGCTCGTAGCCGTTGACGCTGCGGTCGAAGTTGCGGTTGAACCAGCCGAAGAAGCCGCCTTTGGCGGTGTGGTGCTCGCCCTTCTTCAGCGGTTTGAGCATGGTTGCGCAGAGCGCCGGGGTGAAGATAAGCGCAACCAGCACCGACAGGCCCATGGCCGAGACGATGGTGATGGAGAACTGCCGGTAGATCACACCCGTGGAGCCGCCAAAGAACGCCATGGGCAGCAGTACGGCCGAGAGCACCAGGGCGATACCCACCAGGGCGCCCTGGATCTGTTCCATCGAGCGCTTGGTCGCTTCCTTGGGCGGCAAGCCTTCTTCGGACATGACCCGCTCGACGTTCTCCACCACGACGATGGCGTCGTCCACCAGCAAGCCGATGGCCAGGACCATGGCGAACATGGTCAGGGTGTTGATGCTGAAGCCCGCGGCGGCAAGGATACCGAAGGTACCCAGCAATACGACCGGCACGGTCATGGTGGTGATGATGGTGGCGCGGAAGTTCTGCAGGAACAGGTACATCACCAGGAACACCAGCACCACGGCTTCGATCAGGGTGTGGATCACGCCGCTGATCGATTCGGTGACCACGGGGGTGGTGTCATACGGGAATACCGCCTTGACCCCCGGCGGGAAGAACGGTTCCAGGCTTTTGATGGTCTCGCGCAGTGCCTTGGCGGTGTCCAGGGCGTTGGCGCCGGTTGCCAGTTTTACCGCCAGGCCGGAAGCCGGCTTGCCGTTGAACTGGGCGCTGACTGCGTAGTTTTCACCCCCCAGGCCCACTTGGGCGACGTCACCCAGACGCACCTGTGAACCGTCTTTGTTGACCTTGAGCAGAATGTTCTCGAACTGCTCGGCGGTTTGCAGGCGGGTCTTGCCGATGATGGTGGCGTTCAGCTGGGTGCCCGGCAGGGCTGGCAGGCCGCCGAGCTGGCCGGAAGACACCTGCACGTTCTGTGCAGCCACAGCGGTCTTGACGTCGACCGGGGTCAGCTGGAACTTGTTCAGCTTGGCCGGATCGAGCCAGATACGCATGGCGTACTGCGCACCGAACACCTGGAAGTCACCTACACCCGCGGTACGCGAGATCGGGTCCTGCATGTTCGAGACGATGTAGTTGGCCAGGTCGTCCTTGGTCATGCTGCCGTCTTCGGAGACCAGACCAATCACCAGCAGGAAGTTCTTCACTGCTTTGGTGACGCGGATACCTTGCTGCTGCACTTCCTGCGGCAGCAGCGGGGTGGCCAGGTTCAGCTTGTTCTGTACCTGTACCTGCGCGGTGTCGGGGTTGGTGCCCTGTTCGAAGGTGGCGGTAATGGTCATGCTGCCGTCGGAGTTACTTTCCGACGACACATAACGCAGGTTGTCGATACCGTTGAGCTGCTGCTCGATCACCTGCACCACGGTGTCCTGCACGGTTTGCGCCGAGGCGCCCGGGTAGGTCACGGCGATGGCGATGGCCGGCGGCGCGATACTGGGGTACTGGTTGATCGGCAGCTTCAGGATAGACAAGGCCCCGACCAGCATGATCACCAAGGCGATCACCCAGGCGAAGATCGGGCGATCGATAAAGAACTTCGACATGGTTTACTCCGCTTTGGCGTCTGCTTTCGCCGCGTTGGCCTGATCAGGGCCGGCCGGCTTCTTGACGTTGGTGGCATCGCTGACCTTCACCTCGACGCCTGGGCGCACGTACTGCAGCCCTTCGGTGATCAGGCGGTCACCCGGGTTGAGGCCTTCCTCGATCAGCCAGTCGCTACCCAAGGTGCGGCTGGCCTTGAGCTGGCGCAGTTCAACCTTGTTCTCCTGGTTGACCACCAGGGCGGTGGGTGCGCCCTTGAGGTCGCGGGTCACGCCTTGTTGCGGTGCCAGGATGGCGTTGGCGTTGACCCCGGCCTTGAGCCGCGCATGCACGAACATGCCTGGCAGCAGGGTGTGATCGGGGTTGGGGAACAGCGCGCGCAGGGTCACCGAGCCGGTGGTCTCGTCCACCGCGACTTCGGAGAACTCCAGGCGGCCTTCCTGCTTGAACAGGCTGCCGTCTTCCAGTACCAGTTGAACCGAGGCGGCGTTGTCGCCGGCCTTCTTCAGCTGGCCGCTTTCCAGGTCACGGCGCAGCTTGAGCAGCTCGGCGGTGGACTGGGTAACGTCGACATAAATAGGATCGAGCTGCTGGATGGTGGCCATGGCGTCGGTCTGGCCATTGCTCACCAGTGCACCCTCGGTGAACGAAGAGCGACCGATACGGCCGCTGATTGGCGCCAGAACCTTGGTGTAGCGCAGGTCGATCTGTGCGCTCTTGAGCGAAGCCTCAGCCTGCAATCGTTTGGCATTGGCGTCGTCGTACTCCTGTTTGGAGACGGCCTGTTCGTCAATCAGTTGCTTGTAACGTTCGGCCAGTGAGCGTGTAGCCAGCAGGTTGGCCTTGGCATTGGCCAGGGTGGCTTCGTACACGGCAGGGTCGATCTGATACAACTGCTGGCCTTCCTTGACCTCACTGCCTTCCTTGAACAGGCGCTTGAGGATGATGCCGTTGACCTGCGGGCGCACTTCGGCGACGCGGTAGGCACTGGTTCGCCCCGGCAATTCCGAGGTGAGGGTGAAGGCTTGCGGCTGGATGGTCACGACGCCGACCTGAGGAGCCTGCGCCGCTGGCGCTGCTTCTTCTTTCTTACAGCCACTGAGCAGGGTTGCCAGGGCGACGGCGGAAACCAGAGCGGTAACGGCTGGCTTGAATTGCATGAGGATCCTCGGGTCGCTGGAGCAGGGAGACGCTCAAGAGTAATGGAAGAGATCTTGATCTGGAAAAAATGCTATCCGGTGGATAAATAGCTTGCTAAGGAATATACTTACATTCATGGTTGTTTGTAAATACTGCTGGGTGGTACTCAGGTACAGCCTCAGCGCTTGATTAGCTTATCCGAGAGGCCCCGGCAGAGGTGCCCCCGGAGCGTTCCCCGCACGCGCTGCGCGTTCGGGCCAGATGAGGTTGTACTGCCATGGTCCGTCGAACCAAAGAAGAAGCCCAGGAAACCCGTGCCCAGATCATCGAGGCGGCGGAAAGGGCCTTCTACAAGCGCGGGGTCGCGCGAACCACCCTGGCCGACATCGCCGAACTGGCGGGTGTGACGCGGGGGGCGATCTACTGGCACTTCAACAACAAGGCCGAGCTGGTGCAGGCGTTGCTCGACAGCCTGCGCGAGACCCATGACCATTTGGCGCGCGCGAGCGAAAGCGAGGATGAACTCGACCCGCTTGGCTGCATGCGCAAGCTGCTGTTGCAAGTGTTCAACGAGCTGGTGCTCGATGCCCGAACCCGTCGTATCAATGAAATCCTGCATCACAAGTGCGAGTTCACCGATGACATGTGTGAAATTCGCCAGCAGCGCCAGAGTGCGGTGCTGGATTGCCACAAGGGCATCACCCTGGCGCTGGCCAATGCCGTACGCCGGGGCCAGTTGCCTGGCGAGCTGGATGTCGAGCGCGCGGCGGTGGCCATGTTTGCCTATGTCGATGGCCTGATCGGGCGCTGGCTATTGCTGCCTGACAGTGTCGATCTGTTGGGTGATGTCGAAAAATGGGTCGACACCGGGCTGGATATGCTGCGCTTGAGCCCGGCTCTGCGCAAATGACACTTTGTTAAGGATTGTGAGGGAGTGTTTCCCCTTTGTGTTAAGGGGAGATTAAGGTCGCCGCCGCCTTGCAGCTGTTCGCACCACAAGGCGGCAGCGCGTGTGCAACCTTCAGCGGCCGCGCAATTGCCGGTCAGGCAAAGCAAATGCCGCGAACAGTCCCAGCACCGCGACGAGCGCACTCCCCATCAGCAGTTGCCTGAACGTCTCCAGCAACCGCCCTTGAGTCACCAGGTCCACCTCTGCGGCCTTCAAACTCCCCAGCAACGGGTTACCCGTCAAGTCGAAACCACCTTGATGCAGCAGTGCCAGCAACAGGCTGGACATGCACGCTACGCCCATGGCTCCGCCCAGCGAGCGGAACAGGTTGGTGGTGCTGGTGGCCACGCCGATGTCCTTGCTGGCCACCGCACTTTGTGTACCCACCAGTGAGGTCGGGAATTGCAGCCCGCAGGCTATACCGGTCAGCAGCATGAACAGCGCACTGAGCAACGCTGATTGCGGCGGAGTCAGTGCCATCGCGAAAATGGCCACTGGCATCAGCAGTGCACCGGCCAGGATCTGTGGCTTGTAGCGCCCGGTCCTGCTGGTCATCCGGCCTCCTGTGAAGGCGCCCATGGGCAGCCCCATGGCCAGCGGCAGCAGATGCAGGGCGGCGCTGTCGGCACCGGCGCCGGTAATGCCCTGGTAACGCAAGGGCATCAGCATGGTCAGGGAAATGGACTGGAAGCTGGCGAAGAAGATCACCGCCCAGCACAGCACTGCCACACGGTTGCCGAACAGGCTGAGCGGCAGCAGCGGTTCTGGGCAGCGGCGTTCGTGTGCGATGAAAAGCGCCAGGCCCAGCAGGGCGCAGCCGAACAGCGCCAGCACGGCCGGGTCGGCCCAGGCGTGGCCCTGGCCCACCAAGGTAATGCCCAGCAGCAGGCTGCCAAGGCCGAGAATCAACAACATGGCGCCAAGGTAGTCCACCTGTGCCTCGCGACGCTGCACCGGCATGTCAGCGAGCGCACGGCGAATGGCCCACAAGGCGACCAGCCCCAGCGGCAGGTTGATCCAGAACACCCAGCGCCACGACAGGTACTCGGTCAACCAGCCGCCCAGCACTGGCCCGGCCACGCTGGCCGCGGCGTACATGCTGCTGAAGTAGCCCTGGTAGCGGCCGCGTTCGCGTGGGGGCACGAAGTCGCCAATGATTGCCTGGCTCACCGAGACCATCCCGCCTGCGCCGATACCCTGCAGTACCCGGGCCAGCACCAGTTGCGGCATGTCCTGGGCCATGGCGCAGGCAATGGAGGCCAGGGTGAACAGGCTGATGCCGGTGAGGATCATCCGGCGCCGGCCGTAAAGGTCGCCCAGTTTGCCGTAGATCGGCACGGCCACGGTCATGGCCACCATATAACCGGAGATGACCCAGGCCAGCAGGCCGACATCGCTGAACTGCGCCGAGATGGCGGGCAGCGAGACGGCGACGATGGTCTGGTCCAGTGCGCCGAGGAAGATGGCCAGCATCAGGGCGGTGAGCACGTTGCGCAGGGCGGTGGGGGGCAGGGCGGCGGTCACGGGAATACCTTGTTTGTCTATGGCGGCCCCTTCGCGGGCAAGCCTGCTCTCACAGAAGCCCTCGGATTGTAACCTGAGTTAGGTAGCTTCCTATGTACTATCTGCATCCCCTATGCAAGATCGGCATTGGCGCATTCATCCAGTGCTGCATGGCTGCGTGATATCGTTGGTATGCCACAGAGGCTGAAATCCGGGGGTTGCACCAGGTTGGTGCAGCATATTGCCGCAGGTTTTTCAGTCCGCTGTCTCCCACACCTTTTATTCCTCTGCCTGCATGTCGAGCATGACCGCCCAGATGGCGACGGTTGGAACAGGTCAGGTAGACCCGATTACAGGGGTCGGTAGTTACCGTTCAAATTTCAACTTTTTTGCGGAGTGATCATGCCCAAGGCTTCCCACCAAGATTTGCGTTTTGCCTTCCGCGAGCTGCTCGCTTCGGGTTCGTGTTTCCACACTGCCTCGGTGTTCGACCCGATGTCGGCACGCATTGCCGCAGACCTGGGCTTCGAAGTCGGTATCCTCGGCGGTTCGGTCGCTTCGTTGCAGGTACTGGCTGCTCCAGACTTCGCTCTGATCACCCTCAGCGAGTTCGTCGAGCAGGCCACCCGCATTGGTCGGGTCGCGCAACTGCCGGTACTGGCCGACGCCGACCATGGCTATGGCAACGCACTGAACGTGATGCGCACGGTGATCGAACTGGAGCGCGCCGGTGTGGCCGCACTGACCATCGAGGACACCCTGCTGCCTGCCCAGTTCGGGCGCAAGTCCACTGACCTGATCCCGGTCGAGGAGGGCGTTGGCAAGATCCGCGCGGCGCTGGAGGCACGAGTCGATTCGTCCCTGTCGATCATTGCCCGTACCAACGCGGGCGTACTCAGCACCGAAGAAATCATCGTGCGTACCCAGAGCTATCAGAAGGCGGGCGCTGATGGCATCTGCATGGTCGGGGTCAAGGACTTCGAGCAGCTCGAACAGATTGCCGAGCACCTGACCGTGCCGCTGATGCTGGTTACCTATGGCAACCCGAACCTGCGCGATGACGAGCGCCTGGCGCGTCTGGGCGTGCGCATCGTGGTCGATGGCCATGCGGCTTACTTTGCCGCGATCAAGGCCACTTACGACTGCCTGCGGCTGCAGCGTGGTCGGCAGAACAAGTCGGAAAACCTCAGTGCCACCGAACTCTCGCACACCTACACCCAGCCTGAAGACTACATTCGCTGGGCCAAGGAATACATGAGCGTCGAAGAGTGATCAGCAGGGCGCCGTCCATTCAACGGACGGCGCTCAAGGTTGCACTGTGAGGCACGCAATGTGCCTGCTCGCAGCTATTGGCGACGCTGGGCTGGCTGCGTAGCAGTTCGGCGCGCCAGCAGGCTGATCCATACAGCCCTGCGACTGCGGTAAGGGCCATGACAAGGGCGACTCTTCTGGATTTGATGCCCATGGTGCTCACCTCCCGTGACAGCGATAGGGGTGTACGCCACTAGTATAGATCCCGATCCCACTCCGGTTCGTCCTTGAAACGCTGCACCAGGAAATCCAGCATGCTGCGCAAGGTCGCCGGCATGTGTTTGCGCGACGTATACACCGCATTCAGGTTCAGTTCCCGCGGTTTGGCCTCGGGCAGCAGACGCACCAGTTCACCCCGGCGTATGGCGTCTGCGGCCTGGTAGGTTGGCAGCATGGTGATACCTGCGCCAGCCAGCGCAGCCCTTTGCAGGGTCATCACTTCGTTGGCACTGATGTTTCCGGATACGGGCACGGCGACCTGCTGGCCGGCTACCGCGAAATGCCACAAGCTGTGTCCGAAGTAGGCATGGGTCAGGCAGTTGTGCAGGCTCAGTTCCTCAACCCGTTGCGGCGTGCCTCGCTCATTCAGGTAGGCGGGTGCCGCGCACACGACCGAGCGGCACACGCTCAGGCGCCGGGCGATGAGGCTGGGGTCCACGTCATTGCTGGTGCGAATGGCCAGGTCGATGCGCTCGTCCACCAGGTTGACGGTGCGGTCGAGCATCTGCAGTTCTACCTTCACGTCAGGGAAGCGCCGCACATAGGCGGCCACTGCATCCACCAGCTGTGCCTGGCCGAATGAGGTACTGACGCTGATACGCAGTGCCCCCCTTGGCGCGTCTTCCGGCTGCTGCACGGCAGCCTGCAGGTCGCCGGCCAGTTCCAGCAGTTGCCGGCAGCGAGGCAGGGTTTCCTGGCCGGCTGCCGTGAGGCTGAGCTTGCGCGTGGTTCGCTGCATCAGCCGCGTGCCAACCCAGTCTTCCAACTCTGCCAGGTAGCGCGACACGACCGGCCGCGATAACTGCAGATAGTCCGCCGCCGCCGACTGGCTGCCCAGGTCGATGACTGTGACGAATACCCGCATGGCGTTGAGACGGTCCATGATTTGCCCGATTTCAGAAACAAACTATGTCTGAGCATCGCATTTTTTGTGACGAATCGGGTAACTAAGCTATGCGCATTGTTTGGTAGAAGGCGTTACCCGAAGCCGGCAGGCGAGTGCCCTGGCGCTGGCGGCGAAGGTCACCAAGGGCGGTCATTCCGTTCAACTGATGGAGAGTATTTCATGAGCAAGATCGCAATCATCGGTGCCACCGGCCGTGCTGGCAGCCAGTTACTGGAAGAGGCCCTGCGCCGTGGTCACCGTGTACTGGCCATAGCCCGCGACCCTTCCACGCTGGAAGGGCGTGAGGGTGTGACCGTCAAGTCGCTGGATGCCACGGACAGCGCGGCCCTGCAGGCAGCGGTCGCAGGTATGGACGCTGTGTTGAGTGCCGCGCATTTCTCGACAATGGAGCCGCACGCCATCATCGAGCCGGTGAAGCGCGCCGGGGTCAAGCGCCTGCTGGTGGTGGGTGGCGCCGGTAGCTTGTTGCTGCCGTCAGGGCACCGGGTGATCGACAGCCCGGATTTCCCGGAGGCGTATAAAGCCGAGGCCAGTGCCGGCGTGCGTTTTCTGGAGGCGCTGCGGCGCGAGCCGAACCTGGACTGGACCTTCCTTTCGCCTTCGGCTGAGTTCGTTGAGGGTGAGCGTAGAGGTCACTATACGCTGGGCAAGGATCATCTGTTGATCGGTGCGGACGGCAAGAGCTGGATCACGTTTGCCGACTATGCGATTGCCATGCTGGATGAGCTGGAGAAGCCGCAGCACTCGCGGCAACGGTTCACAGTCGGCTATTGAGTCGCCTGCGTTGCGGGTATGCCCGCTCCCATGGGTACCGTACAGCTACCAAGGCCTGTGCAAACCTGTGGGAGCGGGTGAGCCTGCGAAAGGGCCGTCACAGGCTGGCCTGGCCCTCCAGCCAGTCCAGCAATTCCAGCAGCCCCGGCGGCAAGCTCCTGGCCTGGCTCACCAGGTAATACCCCTTGCCTGTCAGCACCTTCAGCGCAAACGGCATGCATAACCGCCCACCGCGCAGGTCATCGCCAATCAGCGACCAGTCACCGATTGCCACCCCTGTCCCCTGCGAGGCCATGGCCATCGCCATGTCCAGTGTCTCGAAATGTTGTTTAGGCCCATGCGTGGCGAGCGTCACTCCAGCCGCCTGCAACCACAACCGCCAGTCGTGTTCATCCCGCGAGGGATGCAGCAACATATGTCGGGCCAGGTCTTCCACCTGCTGCAACGGCACTGGCCCTTCACGCAGTGACGGTGCGCACACCGGGGTCAGCTGCTCATCGAACAGCTTGCGCACCTGCAGCCCGTGGTTCGGCGCATCGCCGTAGACCACTGCCGCATCGAAGCCCTCGCGACGGAAATCCACCCCGTGCTGCACGGTCGTGGTCAGCTCAACCGGCACATCCGGGCGCAGTGCCTGCCATTCCATCAGGCGCGGCAGCAGCCAGCGCATTACGCAGGTGGGTGCCTTCAGCTGCAAGGTCGTGCTGTGCTCACCCACCTCGCGCACCCCTTGTTCGATCAGGGCGAACACCTGCTGCACCCGTGGCAGCCAGTCCAGGCCTTCACGGGTCAGGCTCAACCCACGTGCCTCGCGCTTGAACAGGGCATAGCCGAGGTGTTCTTCGAGGGCTGCAATCTGGCGGCTGACAGCGCCCTGGGTGATGTGCAACTGCTGCCCGGCGCGGGTGAAGTTGCAGTGCTGGGCGGTGACCAGAAACGTGTGCAGGGCAGGCAGGGGCGGGAGGCGTTTCATTGCAGTAAGCCATGATCACAGGACATGGCTAGTATGTGTTTTTTTACATTGTGGCGATAGCCGTGGCTTGGGTCCAATAAGGGCATACCCCAACACGATTCATGGTGACCCCTGATGGCAACCTGCGGCGAAGTACTGGTCAAACTCCTTGAAGGCTATGGCGTCGATCATGTCTTCGGCATCCCCGGTGTACATACCGTGGAGCTCTATCGTGGCCTGGCGGGCTCTTCCATTCGCCACATCACCCCGCGTCATGAGCAAGGTGCCGGGTTCATGGCTGACGGCTATGCGCGTACCCGCGGCAAACCCGGGGTGTGCTTCATTATCACAGGCCCGGGCATGACCAATATCACCACTGCCATGGGCCAGGCCTATGCCGACTCGATCCCGATGCTGGTGATTTCCAGCGTGCAGTCCCGTGACCAGCTGGGCGGTGGCCGTGGCAAGCTGCACGAACTGCCTAACCAAGCCGCGCTGGTATCGGGTGTGGCGGCGTTTTCCCACACCTTGATGAGTGCAGCCGACTTGCCGCAGGTGCTGGCCCGGGCATTTGCCGTGTTCGACAGTGCCCGGCCACGCCCGGTGCATATCGAAATCCCGCTCGATGTGCTGGTTGAACCGGCCGACTTCCTGCTGCCGGGCCGCCCTGTACGGGGCAGTCGGGCAGGGGCTGCACCGCAGGCCGTGGCGCAGATGGCTGAGCGACTGGCCAGTGCGCGTCGGCCGCTGATTCTGGCCGGTGGCGGGGCGTTGGCTGCGGGCGCTGCGTTGGCACGCCTGGCCGAACTCCTTCAGGCCCCGGTGGCGTTGACCATCAATGCCAAAGGCTTGCTGCCAGCCAGCCACCCATTGCAGATCGGCTCGACCCAGTCGTTACCCGCCACACGGGCGCTGGTGGCCGAGGCCGACGTGGTGCTGGCGATCGGTACCGAACTGGCTGAAACCGATTATGACGTGACCTTCAAGGGAGGCTTCGAGATCCCGGGCAGGCTGCTGCGCATTGACATCGACCCGGACCAGACCGTGCGTAATTATCTGCCGGAGCTGGCGCTGGTAGCCGATGCCGAGCTGGCAGCCGAAGCGCTGCTCGGTGCCTTGCAAGCCCAGCCGCAGCCAGCGCACGAAAGCACTTGGGGCATGGCTCGCGTGGCCAACCTGCGCAAGGTGCTGGCGGCAGACTGGGACCAGCCCACCCTGAGCCAGACACGTTTGCTGAGCGCCATACTGGAGCGCCTGCCTGATGCGATTCTGGTGGGCGACTCGACCCAACCTGTGTACACCGGCAACCTGACACTCGACATGGAGCAGCCACGCCGCTGGTTCAACGCCTCGACCGGTTACGGCACCTTGGGTTACGCGTTGCCAGCAGCCATGGGCGCCTGGTTGGGCAGTGCCGAGCAGGCCGTCGAACGGGCTCCGGCGGTGTGCCTGATTGGTGATGGTGGTTTGCAGTTCACCCTGCCGGAACTGGCCAGTGCAGTGGAGGCACAGGTACCGCTGATCGTGCTGCTGTGGAATAACCAGGGGTACGAGGAAATCAAGAAATACATGGTCAATCGGGCGATCGAGCCGGTCGGGGTTGATATCCATACCCCGGATTTCATCGGCGTGGCGCGAGCGTTGGGCGCGGCAGCAGAGAACGTGGCCGATATTGCCCAATTGCAGGCGGCGCTCGGGCAAGCGGTGGAGCGCAAGGGGCCGACCTTGATTCAGGTGGACCAGAATCAGTGGCAGGCCGCGGTGTTGGGTTGAAGCATTGCGATTGCCTGTATCGGCCTCTCGTGCCTGCAGGCAGCGCGCAATTTTCGCATCTGTGCAAAAACCTGCAGGTGCGGGTTTACCCGCGAAAGCGCCGGGGCAGGCGAGTGTCGAGCTTCAGACCGCAGTAGCCCGCAACCGAGCCACATCGCGAATTGGCGGCGCGCCGTAAAGCCGGCTGTATTCACGGCTGAATTGCGACGGGCTTTCATAACCCACCCGATAAGCCGCCACCGCCGCCTCCAGCCCGTCGTTCAACATCAGCCGCCGCGCCTCTTGCAGGCGCAGTTGCTTCTGGTACTGAAGCGGGCTCATCGAGGTCACGGCCTTGAAGCGGTGGTGCAAGGTCGAGGTGCTGAGGTTGACCTCACGGGCCAGGTCCTCGATACGCAGCGGCTGTTGGAAGTTGTTGTTGAGCCAAGTGATGGCCTGGCAAACCCGGTGGGTCTGGCTGTTGGCCAAGGCAATTTCATACAGCCGGTAACCCTGCGGCCCACGCAGCAGGCGGTAGAGAATCTCGCGGCGGAACAGCGGCGCCAGCATTGCGATGTCGCGCGGGGTGTCCAGCAGCCGCAGCAACCGCAGCAGGGCATCGAGTAACGCGGCATCAGTCCTTTCCACATACAAACCACGGCCGGAAGGTCGATTGGGTACCAGCATCGGTCCGCTCTCGGCGATCAGCTGGCTGATCTCGGCCGGGTCCAGGTCCATGCGCAGGCCCAGGCTTGGGTTCTCGGGGCTGGCATCCAGCCTCACGGCACTGAGTGGCAAGGTCACCGAAACGACCATGTAATGCAGTGGGTCGTAGGCGTACTGCTCGTCACCCAGGAACAGGCTTTTGCTGCCTTGGGCAAGGATGCACAGGGCAGGCTGCGCCAGGGTGGGTACAGAACGCACATTTTCGGTGTAACGCACCAGGTACAGGTCATCGATGGCCGATGCTGGGCCATAGGGCTCGCCCGCGTGGCGGTTGATCAGCTCGGCCAGCTCCAGGCGCTGCAGTTCCAGGGTCGGTTCGGTGGACGTGGCGGTGGTCATGATGGCTTTCCTCTGCTGACCGACGCAGCATAGGTTTGGGCAAAGACGGGCGCTAGTCGAAAGCTGCATGTCGATTGCCTGATCCTGCCGTGCTGCAGGATCAGGCAATCGACATGCAGTAATGGCCTAACGCGCCGCGCGGGTGAGCGCCTAACCTTGGCAGCCTGGCTTTTCCGTCCGCCTGCTTCAAGGAGATTGTGCAATGACCCTTAAACAACCGGTCACCCACCTTGCTTTCATCCGTGCCAGCAGCGGGCGCTCGGCAGAGCTGGGCGCGCGCCTGCGTGACCTGCTCGAGCCCTCGCTGCGTACACCGGGATGCCTGAGTTTCACCGTGCAGCGTTCTCAGGCTGATGCTGACCTGTGGTTGCTCAGCGGAAGCTGGCAGGACCAGCAGGCGATGAGTGGCTACTTTGCTTCACCGACACTGGAGGTGTTCGGTGAGCTGGTGCAGGCTCAGGTGGTCAGCAGCCTGGACTTGCATACCTTCGACTGAGCGTGGATGAGGTAAAGTGACGCCCTTGTTCAATCACGCGGACAGCAACATGGCACGTAAGGAATTCACTCATTTCGAAGCGGTATCGGCGATGGTGCCGGTGGAAGGTGGCGGCTACCACGCGGCCATCGCAGTCAAAGCCTTGGGCATGGGCGGTGCGCCGCGTTTTCACAAGGTTCTCGACGGGCAGGTGTTCAAGGGCGCTGTGGCCGCCGACGAAGCGGCCACCGCCGAGCTGCAACGCCTGCAGGGCGTCAGCGAAGAGGGTGAGCTGGTCTGGTGATCAGGCCGGCGGCCGGGCCATCTTGAACAGGTTGCCCAGCTCGAAGTAATCCGCCGGGCCACCCCCGCGCAGGATCGGCTCGGCGGCAGCGGTATCGTAGATGCCGTTGTTCAACAGGTGCTCGGCAATGTGCACCGCCACCACTTCCCCAAGGATCAGCCAGCTGGGCACCTCTTGCTGGTCGGCGCGCTTGAGCTGGACGATCTGGCTGACCTTGCACTCGAAGGCTACCGGCGTTTCACCCACGCGCGGCACCTTGACGATGCTAGACGGTGCGGCAGTGAGGTCGCTCAATTCGAATTCGTTCACTTCGGCAGCAACCGGTGCGCAGCTCAGGTTCATTTGCTCGGCCAGTGGGCGGGTGGCCAGGTTCCAGACGAACTCACCGGTCTGCTCGATGTTGTTCAGGCTGTCTTTGCGCCCGACGCTGCAGAAACCGATGATCGGCGGGATGTAGTTGAACGCATTGAAGAAGCTGTAAGGCGCCAGATTCAGGCGGCCTTCGCGGTCCTGAGAGGAGATCCAGCCGATAGGGCGGGGACCGACGATGGCATTGAACGGGTCGTGCGGCAGGCCGTGGCCTTTGGCGGGTTCGTAGTAATACATCTGTGCTGGGCTTGTTGGCCCTACCTCCTGGTGGACAAGGTGCCTAGTGTGCCAAGCCTGAGCTCGTGTGCAAATGATCAAGCCCGGCCGAAGCCGGGCTGGGTGCTCGCAATCAGGTATCAGCTGATGCGGTGCGCGTTGGTGCGGTCGAAGCCGTCTTCAGCGAAGCGCTGGCCGCCGGTGCGGTCGAAGCCGTCTTCAGCGAAGCGCTGGCCGCCGGTGCGGTCGAAGCCGTCTTCAGCGAAGCGTTGGCCACCGGTGCGGTCGAAGCCGTCTTCGGCGAAGCGTTGGCCGCCGGTGCGGTCGAAGCCGTCTTCAGCGTAGCTGGCTGACTGGGTTTGAACCGCGGCAAAGGTGTGAGCGTCGGTCCGGTCGAAGCCATCTTCGGCGAAGGCGCCAGCTGCGAAAACCGAGAGGGCCAAGGTGAGGATCAGTTTGTTTTTCATGGTCGTTGCTCCAGGGGTTTGTGAGTTGTTTGTTTCTATGGGTTTAATCCTACGCCGAATAATTTGATTAAAAAGCGCAAAAAATAGTGCTTAATAATCTATTTATTCGATGTGTTTGTGCGCGTATGCCGTGCTTCAGGCCGCAAGCCTGGCTTGGGAGCGTTCGCGCGGGCGCCAACGTTCTGCCAGCCATTGCAGCTTGAAAAGGTGGAATTAATAGGGCGTTAAGAAGGAAAGGTCTGAATGAAAAAGGGGCGCTCCATGCAATGGAGCGCCCCTTTTAGTACTGCCAGGCCAGCGTTATTCAGTGGTGATTCGCGAGTGCTGCTTGGTGTCTTTCATGGTCGCGTAAACCAGCAGCGAGCAGGCGATACAGGCGGTGACATACCAGTAAAAGCCGCTCTCCATTCCAGCGCTTTTGAACCACAGGGCCACGTATTCGGCGGTGCCACCGAAGATCGACACGGTCAGGGCATACGGCAGGCCCACGCCCAGGGCGCGAATCTCGGTAGGGAACAGCTCGGCTTTGACCACGGCGTTGATCGAGGTATAGCCGCTTACGATGATCAGTGCGGCCATGATCAGGAAGAACGCACCCCACCAAGTCTGGATGGTGTGCAGGGTGCTGAGGATGGGGACGGTGAACAGGGTGCCGAGTACACCGAAAGCGATCAGGATCGGACGGCGACCGATCTTGTCGGACAGACCACCGATCACCGGCTGCAGGCACATGAACAGGAACAGCGTGGCGGCCGAGATGGTGGTCGAGTCACTGATGCTCATGCCTACGGTGTTGACCAGGTATTTCTGCATGTAGGTGGTGTAGGTGTAGAAGGCCAAGGTGCCGCCCATGGTCAGACCGACGACGGTCATCAGCTCCTTGGGGTGACGCAGCAGGGTGCGCATCAGGCTTTCCTTGGCCTTTTCCTTCTTGGTGAACGAGGCGGTTTCTTCCATGCCGCGACGCAGGTACAGGGCCACCACGGCGCACAGCGCACCGATCACGAACGGCACGCGCCAGCCCCAGGCGTACAACTGCTCGGTGGTCAGGGTCTGTTGCAGGACGATCAGGACCGCCAGGGCGATGAGCTGGCCAGAGATCAGGGTCACGTACTGGAAGCTGGAGAAGAAACCACGGCGCTCCTTGCTGGCCATCTCGCTGAGGTAGGTGGCCGAGGTGCCGTATTCACCACCCACCGACAGGCCCTGCAGCAGGCGCGCGATGACCAGCAGGACAGGTGCGGCGACGCCGATGGTTTCATAACCTGGGGTCAGGGCGATGACCAGCGAGCCTGCGCACATGAGCAGTACCGACGCCATCAGCGCGGCCTTGCGGCCCTTGCGGTCGGCGTACAGGCCCATCAGCCAGCCACCGATCGGGCGCATGAGGAAGCCCACGGCGAAGATCGCAGCGGTATTGAGCAGTTGTGCGGTGGAGTCGCCGGCGGGGAAGAAGGCCTTGGCGAAGTACAGCGAGAATGCGGCGTAGACGTACCAGTCGTACCATTCGACCATGTTGCCGATGGACCCGCTGAAGATCGACTTCAGGCGGCTGGCGGTGGTTTTTTCTGCGGCAGGCGCGGTGGCCGCCCCGGCGGGCAGGGAGGTGGCGTTATCCATCAGGGATACCTTCTCGTTGTTTTTGTGGAGCGCGCCGTGGCGCAGCTTGCCAAGGCAGTTGCAGAAGGTGTGCCAAATGGGGGCGGGCTGATTCATTTCAGGGCATCCAATACCCCAAAACCGGCACAGTAGTGGGGCTTGCGCTGCCCTTTGCGGGAGCGGGCTTGCCTGCGAAGGGCTGCAAAGCAGCCCGGAATCTCGAGGTGATAAGCGGTTTTTTGCCTACCAGGTGCAGGTCATAAGCGGATTTCCGCTCATTCCTGCCCAACAAAATCCTCGCGCACCAGCCCATGCCGTTGCATCTTCTCGTTAAGGGTGCGCCGCGGCAGTTGCAACGCCTCCATCACCGACTTGATCTCGCCCCCATGCTGACGCAAGGCCGCGCGCAGGCATTGCGCCTCGAATGCTTCCATCTGCTCGCCCAGCGACTGCCCGGCAGGTGCCACCTCGATGTTTGGCGAACCTAGCCCCAGCGCATGCCGCTCCGCCGCATTGGCCAGCTCACGCACGTTGCCAGGCCAGTCATGTGAGAGCAGCTGCGCCAGCTGTGCAGCCGATAGCGGCGGGGCGGTGCGACCCAGCTTTTCACCTGCAGCACGGGCAAAGTGTTCGAACAGCAGCGGTATGTCCTCCCGCCGCTCGCGCAGCGGTGCCAGGCGCAATTCGGCCACGTTCAGGCGGTAGGCCAGGTCTTCGCGGAAGCGCCCGGCACGCGCCTCCTCGAGCAGGTCGGGCTTGGTCGCAGCAATGATGCGCAGGTCCACGCTGATGCTCTGGTTGGCCCCCAGGCGCTCCAGCTTCTGCTCCTGTATCACCCGCAACAGCTTGGCCTGTTGGGCCAGTGGCATGCTCTCGATTTCGTCGAGGAACACGGTGCCACCGTTGGCATATTCCAGCTTGCCGATCCGTTTACCCTGGGCGCCCGTGAAGGCGCCGCTCTCATGGCCGAACAGTTCGGCCTCGAACAACGACTCGGGGATGGCTGCGCAGTTAAGGGCTACAAAGGGCTTGGCGGCACGGGGGCCAAAGTCGTGCAGGCAGCGGGCCACCCGCTCTTTGCCACTGCCGGTTTCACCGCGAATCAGCACGTTCACCGGCAGGCCGGCCAGGTCCAGCACTTGCCGGCGCAGCTGTTGCAGGCCCTGGGACATGCCCAGTAGCGTGACTTCCAGGCGTGACTTGAGGTCGGCCTGCTCGTGGAGCCGGCGGTTCTCAAGCACCAGCTGGCGCTTTTCCAGGGCGCGGCGCAGGCTGCCCAGCAAGTCTTGCGGCGTAAAGGGTTTTTCCAGGAAGTCATAGGCCCCCATGCGCATGGCTTCTACCGCCATCGGTACATCACCGTGACCGGTCAGCAGAATCACGGGCAGGTCGGGGTCGTTCGCCTGCAGGCGTTCGAGCAATTGCAGGCCATCCATGCCCGGCATGCGCACATCGCTGATGATCACCCCAGGGAAGTGCTGCGGCAGGTGTGCCAGGCACGCTTCGGCGTGAGCGAACAACTGCACGCTGAAGCCAGACAGGCTCAGCCATTGCTCGACAGCAGTGCGGATACTGGCTTCATCATCGACGACGATCACCGAATTCAACATACAGGCTCCAGGTCACGGGGCAGGGTAAGGCTCAGGCGCGCGCCGCCAGGCAGGTTTTCGGCCCGCAGCTGGCCGCCAGCCTCGTGGACGATGCCGTAAGAAATGGCCAGGCCCAGCCCTAGCCCTTCCCCCACCGGTTTGGTGGTGAAGAACGGGTCGAAGACCTTGGCCAGGTCGGCTTCGGCAATGCCGCCACCCGAGTCGAGCACACTCAGGCGCCATAGCGTCCCGTCGGGTTCGATGCGGATCTCCAGGCGTTTGTAACGCTTGTCGAGCATGGCGTCGAGTGCATTGTGCAGGAGGTTTATCAGCACCTGCTCCAGGCGGATGGCATCGCCGCGTACCCAGGCCGGGCGTGCCAGGTACAGCGCCACTTCCACGTCTTCGTTGCGAAGGCGCGCTTCCAGCAGGTGCAAGGCCTGGTCGACCACGGTTGCCAGGTCAAGGCGTTCGCGCAGGCCCATCGGGCTGTTGCGGGCAAAGGTTTTCAGGTGGCTGGTAAGTGCTGCCATGCGCGTGAGCATCTGTTCCAGTGGCTCCAGCGCTTGCCGCGCTTCGTCATGGCGACCATGGTCAAGCAGCAGGCGCAGGGTTTCCAGTTGCATACGCTGGGTGGTCAGCGGTTGGTTGATTTCGTGGGCCATGGCTGCCGACATCTGCCCGAGAGCGGCGAGCTTGGCTGATTGCACCAGGCCTTCCTGGGCAGTGCGCAGCTCACGGGTGCGTTCTTCGACCTGGCGTTCGAGTTCTTGCCGGCTGCGCTGGCGCAGGCGTGCCAGGCGCAGGCGTTGGCTGACGAAAAGGGCGGCGAACACCAGGCTTAGCCAGACGGCGGCGGCGCCAAGCGCGGCATTACGGCCGTCGGCAGCGACCTGCGGTTTGCGCAGCAGGTGCAAGGTCCAGTTTTCGCCTTCCAGCGGCAGGCTTTCCCACAGGTACTCGGTACTACCCTCGGGGCCTTGCACGCGGCTAAGGGTGCTGTAGGGGGCAAACCGCGTCAGCACCTGATGGTGTAGCGGCACCAGCGGTTGCTTGTCGTACTGACGGGTTTCGGCCAGCTCGGCACGGTCGGCGCCACTGAGCGGCTGAAGTTCGCGGTAGCGCCAGCCATCCTGGTTTGCGATGAAAGTGATGCCGCGGGCGTCGCTGACCAACAGGATATCGTTGCCCTGTCGCCATTCGCGTTCCAGCTCGGGGAACTCCAGCTTGACCACCATGGCGCCAAGGAATCGGCCATGCTCGTCGTTCACCGCGCTGGCGAGGAAGTAGCCCGGCACGCCACTGGTCACGCCCACGGCATAGAAGCGGCCACTGCCCTGGTTGCGGGTTTGCTTGAAGTAGGGTCGGAAGCCGTAGTTGGAGCCGACGTAGCTGCTGGGCAGCCGCCAGTTGCTGGCGGCAATGGCCAGCCCGGTGCGGTCGAGCAGCTCGAGGGTGGAGGAATTGGCGGCGCCATTGATGCGTTCGAGCTTGAGGTTCAGGGCGTTCTGAACCTTTTCGTCGACCGGGCCGCGCAAGGCTGCGATCAGCTCCGGGTCCAGCGCCAGCACGGCGGGGAGGGCACGGTAGCGATCGATCAGGGTGTGCAGTGCGTTGGCGTACAGGCCCAGTTGCTGGCTGGCACGCTTGGCGTCGTCTTCCATGGCCTGGCGCTTGGCCTGGTGCATGGCCCAGCCGGCGCTGAGTGCGGTACCCAGCACGATCAGCAGGGTGATCAGCCCCAGACGCAGGGCGCGAACGGAAAAGGGCATCGGGGGGCGGATCCGGTGGTGGGATAACGGGGCCGGCCTCTTCGCGGGTTTACCCGAGAAGAGGCCGGAACAGGCGGCCTTTTTCAGTCAAAGCAATTCAAAACTCTGCTGCTGCACCGCCTGGGAATCCAGCCCTACCTGGACATTGAACTCCCCTGGTTCGGCAACCCGCTGCAACTGGCCATTGTAGAACTTCAGGTCGTCTTCGCTGATGCGGAAGGTCAACGTGCGGGTTTCACCCGGTTCAAGCATCAGCTTCTGGAAGTTTTTCAGCTCTTTCATTGGGCGGCTCATCGATGCCGACACATCCTGCAGGTACAGCTGCACCACCGTCTCGCCTGCAACCTTGCCGGTGTTCTTGACCGTTACCTTGGCTTCCAGCGTATCGCCGCGCTTGAGATCCTTGCTCGACAGGTTCAGGCCCGACAGCTCGAAGCTGCTGTAGCTCAAGCCATAGCCGAACGGGTAAAGCGGCCCGTTGGGTTCTTCGAAGTATTGCGAGGTGTAGTTACCCGGCTTGCCCGGCGTGAACGGCCGGCCGATGCGGGTGTGGTTGTAGTACATCGGGATCTGCCCCACCGACCGTGGGAAGGTAATGGCCAGCTTGCCGGAGGGGTTGTAGTCGCCAAACAGCACGTCGGCGATGGCATTGCCGCCTTCGGTGCCGGCGAACCAGGTTTCGAGGATGGCGTCGGCCTGCTCGCGCTCCCAGCTGATCGACAGCGGTCGGCCGTTCATCAACACCAGCACCAGCGGTTTGCCGGTGGCCTTGAGCGCCTTGATCAGCTCGCGCTGGCTGGCCGGGATCTCCAGGGTGGTGCGGCTCGACGACTCGTGGGACATGCCACGGGACTCGCCGACCACGGCGACCACGACGTCGGATTGCTTCGCCGCCTTGACTGCTTCATCGATCAGCACGGCAGGCGGGCGTGGGTCGTCGACGATTTCCGGGGCATCGAAGTTGAGGAAGTTCAGGTAGTCGAGTATCGCCTTGTCACCCGTGACGTTGGAGCCTTTGGCGTAGACCAGCTTGGCCTTGCCTTCCACGGCGCGGCGCAAGCCTTCGCGCACGGTCACCGAGTGGACGGGTTTACCGTCGGCGGCCCAGCTGCCCATCATGTCGATCGGGGCATCGGCCAGCGGGCCGACCAAGGCAATGGTGCCGGCCTTTTTCAGCGGCAGGGTCTGGTTGCGGTTTTCCAGCAGCACCAGGCTGCGGCGTGCCACGTCACGCGCAGCTTCGCGGTGCAGGCGGTCGTTGCCGTAGTAGTCCTTCAGGTCGGTTTCGGCCTTGCCGATGCGCACGTACGGGTCTTTGAACAGGCCCATGTCGTACTTGGCACCCAGCACTTCACGCACCGCCTGGTCCAGCTCGCGCTGGGTCACCTCGCCGGACTTCAGCAGGCCCGGCAGCTCTTCGCCGTACAGGGTATCGTTCATGCTCATGTCGATGCCGGCCTTGATCGCCAGCTTGGCGGCTTCACGGCCATCACGGGCGACGCCGTGGCGAATCAGCTCCTGGATGGCACCATGGTCGCTGATGGTCACGCCCTTGAAGCCCCACTCCTTGCGCAGCAGGTCGTTCATCAGCCAGGTGTTGGAGGTGGCCGGTACGCCATTGATCGAGTTCAGCGCCACCATCACGCCACCGGCACCCGCATCGAGCGCGGCGCGATAGGGTGGCAGGTAGTCGTTGTACATTTTCGGCAGGCTCATATCGACCGTGTTGTAGTCGCGCCCGCCTTCCACGGCGCCATACAAGGCGAAATGTTTGACGATGGCCATGATGCTGTCGGGGTTGGCCGGGCTGCTGCCCTGGAACGAGCGCACCATTACCTGGCCGATTCTCGAGGTCAGGTAGGTGTCTTCGCCGAAACCTTCACTGGTGCGGCCCCAGCGCGGGTCACGGGCGATATCCACCATTGGCGCGAACGTCATGTCCAGGGCGTCGGCCGAGGCTTCGATCGCGGCGGTGCGGCCGACCTTGGCGACGGCCTCCATGTCCCAGGTAGCGGCCATGCCCAGGCCGATCGGGAAGATGGTGCGCTCGCCGTGGACGGTGTCGTAGGCGAAGAACATCGGGATCTTCAGGCGGCTGCGCATGGCCGCGTCCTGCATCGGCCGGTTTTCGGGGGCCGTGCGGGAGTTGAAGGTGCCACCGATACGGCCGGCGGCGATTTCCTCGCGGATCTTGTCGCGGGGCATTTCCGGGCCGATGCTGATCAGGCGCAACTGGCCGATTTTCTCGGCTTCGGTCATCTGGCTGATCAGATGCTCGATGAATGCCTGCTTGTCCTGCAGGGGCGGGGCGGTGGGGGCGGCGAGGGCCGCCTGACTGGCAAGGCCCATGGCCAGGCCCAGCAAAGACAGTTTCATCATCAATTCCGTTTTGGGGCCTCTGCCGTATCCACGGTGATACGTGCGCGACCGAAGTTTTCAGGCGGCTATTGTTGTACGATTTGCAGGCAATTCTTCCAGCGGCGGATTATGCCTGAATATGTCGCCTGCGGATGAAGCCCCGAATGCCGGGATAACAACTATAAGAACGCTCAAGAGACCGACGGCATGACCCCCTTCGACGAATACCATCAGCGGCAGATTGCCGAAGCCATTGCCCGTGCCGAACGGCGTACCGATGCCGAACTGGTGACGGTGCTTGCCCGTCGTGCCGACGATTATGCGTATTGGCCGTTGTTGTGGGCCGCCGTGCTGGCACTGACCGTGCCCGGTCTGTTGCACTGGCTGCTGGCTTGGCCCAGCGTGCGTGGCGTGCTGATGGGCAACGTGCTGCTGTTCGTCGTTTTGTGCCTGCTGCTGCGCAACCCGCGCCTGGCCGATTGGCTGATCCCCCGTGCCTTGCGCCGCTGGCGTGCCGCGCGCCTGGCCCGCCAGCAGTTTCGCGAGCAGAACCTGCAGCGCACAGCAGGCGCCACGGGCGTGCTGATTTTCGTCAGCGAGGCGGAGCGGCATGTGGAGATCCTGGTCGACCGGGGTATCGAACACTGCCTGGATGCCGAAGCCCGCGCGGCCATCGGTGCCCGCTTGGCCGAGCAGGTGCGCCAGGGCCGCACCTTGCAGGGCTTTGTCGAGTGCATCGAAGCGTGTGGCGAGCTGCTTAGCCAGCACGTGCCGCCAACCCATGCCCGCAACGAGTTGCCCAACCGCTTGGTGATTCTCGACTGAAGGCGCGCCCAGCCTTGCTGGATTCCCTGTAGAAGCGGGCTTGCCCGCGAATCAGGCGACACGGTGTCTGCCACCGGCTTTGCCGGTGTTCGCGGGCAAGCCTGCTCCCACAGGGTGCCTGCGGCACGTTAGAATAGGCGTTCCGCTACCCAAGGCCCCCTTTTCATGTCCGCCAGTACTTCTGCCTCTTGCGCGCCGGATGCGCGCGCTCAGTTTCTCGACCTGCTGAACGCCGCCCTGTACGGCGAAACCCTGGTCAAGCTGGTGCTGGCGCGCCATGTCGGTGCCGACCAGACCTTGCAACGGATCATTGCCAAGCCGTTGCAGGTCAAGGGCCAGCCGTGCCTGTCGCTGGTCTACCGTCACCAGACCCGCGACATCACCCGCAACCTGCCGCTGGACCAGGCCCAGGTGCTGGTTGCCGAACTGCTGCCGGACAGCTTCCGCAATGCTCACCTGTTCGATGCTGACGGCGAAGTGCAGTTGACCTTCAGCAAGAAGGGCAAACCGATGCTCCAGCGCCACGGTGCCCAGGCACCGCGCGTGGCCGATGCGGGCAGCGGGCATGACCGCGAGAAGAAGCGTTATCTGGAGCTGTCGCGGCCGTTTCTGCGCGACCTCGGTGTGACCGACGCACAAGGCGCACTGATCCCGTCCATGTCACGCAAGTGGAAGCAGATCAACAAATTCATCGAGGTCTTCGATCACGCCCTGGCCAATGCACCGGTGTCGACGGAACAGGCGCTGCGGGTGGCCGACTTCGGATCGGGCAAGGGCTACCTGACCTTTGCCATGCATGACTACCTGCGCAACAGTTTGGGCCGTGACGCACAGGTGACCGGCGTGGAGCTGCGCCAGGACATGGTCGACCTGTGCAACGCCGCGGCCGCACGCCTCGACCATCCGGGCCTGGAGTTCCAGTGTGGTGACGTACGCAGCGTGGTGCCTGAGGCCATCGAGGTGATGATCGCCTTGCATGCCTGTGACATCGCCACTGACTACGCCATCCACACCGGCATCCGCTGCAACGCCGCGATCATCATGTGCTCGCCGTGCTGCCACAAGCAGATCCGCCCGCAATTGCACAGCCCAGGGTTGCTGCAACCCATGCTGCAGTATGGCCTGCACCTGGGCCAGCAGGCCGAAATGCTGACCGACAGCCTGCGTGCGCTGTACCTGGAAGCCTGTGGCTATGAAACCAAGGTGTTCGAGTTCATCTCGCTGGAACATACCAACAAGAACAAGATGATTCTTGCGGTGAAACGGCGGCAGGCGGGGGATAATGGGGCGTTGCTGGAGAAGATTGCCCAGCTCAAGGCGTTCTATGGGGTGCAGGAGCATTGCCTGGAAACGTTGTTGCGCGCGGATGGGTTGCTCTGACGCCACCCACCGGTACGCCTGCCGGGCACCTTGTCAGCGCTGAGCAGAGGGCACTTCGATAGCCAATGCTGCCTGCCCCAACGGATGGGTGCTGGCATCGAAGAAATGCAGCGCCGTCCCCGGCAAATCCCCGAAACGATCTGCAAAATGCTGCTTCTGATTGATCACCGACGCCTCGCCCAGCGGCCGAATGGCAATGGATAGCTGTTGCGGACGGGCTTGGCGCACAGCGTCGAGCAGGTGCCGGTCACTGCTGTCCAGATGCTGCCCGAACAGGCATATCCCTTGGTTTTCCTGCGCCAGCTGCCCCAGGCACCAGCTCAGATAGTCCGAGTTGCGGATAGCGCGCAGTTTCTCGTCGCTGCGGTCTTCGTTGACGAACAGCGGTACTTCACCCGGGATATTCACGGCAAACCCATCGAGCAGTTCGGCGCTTTCAGCGCTGCGCTGGCGGGTGGTGCCGTCGGGCAGCTTGAGCAGGTGCAGGCCGCCATGCAGGTGCAGCACCCGGGTACCTTCGCTGCCGGTGCGTCGCACGTCGAAATAGCCTTGTTCGTCGAACAGTTCGGCGAAGCCATTCGGGGCGTGCTGCACGGCCCATGGCAGCACCAGGTCGTAGTTGCTGGTGTAGACGCTTCGATAGCCGCGCAGGGCCTGATTGAGGGTTGCCAGGGTGGCCGGTGGCATCAGCGGCCAGGGCAGATGCACCGTGCGCACGGCGTGAATCAACGCTTCCTTGATCGAGTAGTAGCGGTTCAGCGGCGCGGTGGAGTTGATGGCCAGTGCGGCATTGGTACGCACGGTGGTGTTGAGGGCGCTGAGCACCGGCTCGAACAGTTCCGTGCCCAAGGACTTGAACAGTGCCTGGTCACTGACCGCCAGGCCTTTCTTGCGGCCTGCGCGTTGCGCTTGCTCGAACAGCGAGAAGTAGCCGAACGGCTTCCATACTGCGCGGCTTGCGCCATTGCCCAGCAGCAGGGCGTCGCAGGGGTGGCGGGCGGCGAGTTCTGGCCAGGGGGTAAGGGTGGCATCAAGTGCGGGCATGCTGGATCCGTTGGGTGGTGCGGGGAACGGGGCGACTTTAGCATGTCATGCGAGGTATGCGAGGGTTGGTGTCAAGGCGAGGTTTTGTGTTGCCTGTGCTGGCCCTTNAAAGGGCCAGCACAGGCGTAGCACGTTGAACAGGATGAAAGCCGCTAACCCTGTTCGGTCACTTGCACACTGCGGTTTCGGTTGCGCCACACGCGGTACGCACGAATCCCCGCGCGTACCGAGCCGAATAGCAGTTTTTCTTCCATGTCCCGCGCCATCCCCGAGCGCACCAGCATGCGCAGGAAAGTGCCACGGGCGCGGGCGATGGCGAAGAGGATGCCTTGAGCCGCCAGGGTGTCACGCACTTCGCGCAGGGCGGCGATGCCGCTGACATCAATGCTGGTTACCGCTTCGGCATCGAACAGCACGGCTTTAGGCTGGTCCTGGCTTTGCACGGCTTCAAGCAGGCGCATCTTGAAGTAGTCGGCATTGAAGAACAGGATGGCGTCGTCGAAGCGGTACACCACCAGACCAGGCACGGTGCGGGCGTCTTTGAACTTGCGGATGTCCACCTGGCCTTCGGTGCCCGGCAGCCAGCCCAGTACGGCATCGGTGGGTTGGTAGATGCTGTAAAGCAGGCGCAGGATCGCCAGGGTCACGGCAAACACGATGCCGGGCAGCACGCCCAGGCCCAGTACGCCCGCCGTGGTCAGCAGGCACAGCCAGAACTCGAAGCGGCTTAGACGCCGGATATGCCCCAGCGATTTGATGTCGATCAGCCCCCAGCCAGCCATCAGCAGCACGGCGCCCAGCGCAGCCTGCGGGATCCAGGCCATGGGTGCGGTGAAGAACAGCAGGATCAGGGCGATCACCAGTGCCGCGATGATGCCCACCAGCTGGCTTTTGCCACCGACCATGTCGTTGACTGCAGTGCGCGAGTCGGCACCGCTGATGGCAAAGCCCTGGGAAACCCCGGCCGCCAGGTTGCTCACGCCCAGGGCGACGAATTCGTGGTTGGCGTTGATCGCATAGCCATGCCGGGCGGCAAAGCTGCGTGCGGTAAGCATGGCGCTGCAGAAGCTGACGGTGGCGATACCCAGGGCGTCGCGCAGCAGGCTCTTCATTTCCGCCAGGTTGCTGTGTGGCCAGGCCAGTTGCGGGATGCCTGCAGGTACCGGCCCAAGGACGGCAACGCCGAAGCGGTCGAGGCCGAACAGGCCAACCAGCAGCATGAACAGCGCCACTACCGTGAGGGCTGCGGGCAGACGCGGGTAGCGCCGTGGCAGCCAGATGAGCAGGCCCAGGGCGGCCAGGCCGATGATCAATGTGACCCAGTGAATTTCCCCCAGGCGCTGGAAGAAGTTGATCAGGCTGAGGATGAAACCGTCGCCCTCGATCTGGAAGCCCACCACCTTGGACAGCTGCCCGGCGATCAGGCTCAGGCCGATACCGTTGAGGTAGCCGATCAGGATCGGCCGCGAGAAGAAGCTGGCGATGAACCCGGCGCGCGCCAGGCCCGCGGCAATCAGCATCACGCCGACCAGCACGGTGACGATCACCGACAGTTCGACGATGCGCTGCGGGTCGCCCAGGGCCAGCGGTGCCACGGCACCGGCGATCATCGCGCAGGTGGCGGCGTCGGGGCCGACCATCAGCTGGCGCGAGCTACCGATCAGCGCGTAGACCATCATCGGTAGCACACAGGCGTACAGGCCATATTGCGGCGGCAGGCCGACGATCTGCGCATAGGCAATGGCAATGGGAATCTGGATCGCGGCTACCGACAGGCCCGCTTGCAGATCGGCGTGGAACCATTCACGGCGGTAGTGCAGCAGGTTGGCAAGGCCCGGTAGCCAGCGGGAGAGAAACATGCGTTGTCCTTTCGAATGGTTTCACGAATCCATTGAGCCTATCCGCCACAAGCCGTTTCGCTTGCGCACGCAAAGGCCCGATGCGCATTGAAGCGGATCGGTGGGTAAATGGCCATGGGCCAGGTCAAGGCAGGGTGAAAAACGAAAAAAGGAGCCAAGGCTCCTTTTGACTGCGATGACGTTGCTGGAACGCCATGCGGGAATGCGATGTGGAGCGGGTAGAGGGAATCGAACCCTCAACTAAAGCTTGGGAAGCTTTCGTTTTGCCACTAAACTATACCCGCATCTGAGCTCGACTTTTTACCAGAACCTTCAGCGAATTAGAAGCCCAAGTTATAAAAAAGCTTGTCGGCGCCCCGTGGCCTGCGGGTATTTGCTACAAGGCGCCGAGCCGCTCAGATGGCAAATGCATGCTGCCCCTGTTGCACGGGTTGGTAACGTTGGCGGGGTTCACGCACGGTTGGCTTGAGGAACCCCAGCATGACACTGCGGGTGTTCTCGCAGGCGGTCTTGTTCTCCATGTCCAGGAAGTGGCCCGCATCGCGGATCACGCTGAACTGGCTTCTGCCCACATGCTTGCTGAACTGCCGCGCATCTTCGACCGTGGTGTACTCGTCGCGTTCGCCGTTGATGAACAACACCGGGATGTTGATATTGCGCGCGCCTTGCAGCGCACGTTCCAGGTCGTGCTCCAGCACTTGGTTGATGTGGAAGTGCATCTGTGCGTACTCGTGGCTGTCCAGGCTGCTCACATGGCGGTAGTTGAAGCGTTTGAACAGCGACGGCAAGTGCTTGCCGATGGTGTCATTGACCAGGTTGCCGACCTGATAACGGTCGCAGGCGGCCAGGTACTGGCAGCCACGGTCCAGATAGTCGCGCATTGGCTCGTTGATCACTGGCGAGAACGAACTCACCACTGCCTTCTTCACGTACCGCGGCTGGTGCGCCAGCGCCAGCAGCGTGCTTGCGCCACCCCATGAAAAAGACATCACGTGGTCTGCCTGGAAGTGCTCGATCAGCTCAAGGAGGATATGCGCCTCGGTCTCCTTGCTGATCAGCCGTTCCTGACGGTTGTGCGGCTTGGACTTGCCTGAATACGGCTGGTCGAACAGCACCACGTTGAACTGTGGGTGCAGGTTACGTACCGTCTGGGCGAACGAGGCCGTGGTGGCCAGCGAGCCGTTGATCAGGATGATCGTGTTTTCGGCCGCATCCGCGCGATAGAACTCCGTGTAAACCCGATACTGACCTTGGATATCAAGTACAGCGATTTCTGGCCTCATGTCATCGACTCCTGGCGCAAAAAGGGTATTCGCGTCACCTAGGGTGCACGTTCTTTATGACAGGTAGGCATTTGCCTGAAGATAAACCGGGGGCCCTGTGTCGATCCTTGGCACGTGCGTCGACGGTATTGTTTTTGGCGGGCAATTTGCCGTGCCCCAAGGCATCTAGGCTTTGGGTGGCCGGCAAAAAGTGTCACTGGCTGCAGGTGTGACTTGGTAGTCACATGCAGACTGACGATTTGGATTCAAGCAGTGGGTTGGGGATCGCGCAAGTGCCGTTCGGTAAGTAATGTGACTTTTGTCGCTGAGCGGTCGTGTGACGACACGGGCTGTCTGTCACGCCTGGACAGTGGCTATCTCATTGGCCGTCAGTTCACGATACTCCCCCGGCGCCAACCCCGGATCCAGCCGGATCGCTCCCATGCTCTCCCGATGCAGCCCCACCACCTTGTTGTTGAAGTGCCCGAACATGCGTTTGACCTGGTGGTACCGCCCCTCGACGATTGCCAACCGGGCTCGGTGGGGGCCGAGGATCTCCAGCCGGGCTGGTTGGGTGGTGAGGTCTTCGAAGGCAAAATAGAAACCCTCGCGAAACTTGGCCACATAGTGCTCGCCAATCTCGTCCTCGGTGTCCACCAGATAATGCTTGGGCAGCTTTGTGGCAGGCTGGGTCAGGCGCCGTGACCACTGGCCATCGTTGGTCAGGATCATCAGGCCGGTGGTGTTGAAATCCAGGCGCCCGGCTATGTGCAGGTCATCTCGCAACGCCGTGGGCAGCAGGTCGAGAACGGTACGGTGTTGCGGATCGTGGGTGGCGCTTACGCAGCCAGTGGGCTTGTACAGCATCAGGTAGCGGGCCGGCCGGCCGGCCTGCAGCAGTTGCTCATCCAGCTCTACGCGGCTGAATTCACGCACGTCGGTCAGCGGGTCACTGGCGACCTTGCCGTCCACCCGCACGCGGCGTTGCGCCAGCATCAGGCGAACTTGCTGGCGGTTGTAGCTGGGCAGGTTGGCGAGGAAACGGTCAAGGCGCATGGCAACGATCAGTGGGCAGCGGATGGACGGAGCTGTTCTTCAACGGCGGCGCAGCGCGGGCACAGACAGGCCTTGTTACGCAGTTCATCGGGCAGGGCCTGAAGCACGGCCGGGTCGATGGTCACGCTGTAGCACCAACACGCCTGGGTGGCACGGCGTGAGTCGGCCAGGCTGCACTGGTTGAGGGCACCGCAAGCGGGGCAGTGTTGCTTGTCATTCATGGCGGGTTTCACTGCAGACGCGGTTGCGGCCAGCCTGCTTGGCACGATAAAGCGCGCGGTCGGCGCGGGTCAGCAGGGCGTGCAGGGTATCCCCCGGTTGCAGGCTGCTCAGGCCGATGCTGGTGGTCAGTCGCAGCGGCTGGTTGTCGTAACTGAAGGTCAGCTGTTCGGTGCGTCGCCGGATCTTTTCCGCCACCTCGACGGCCTGGCCGCCTTCAGCTTCGCGCAGCAGCACGATGAATTCCTCACCGCCCCAGCGGCACAGTATATCTGACTGACGCAGGCTGCCTTGCAGCACATTGGCGAATTGGCGTAGCACTTCGTCACCTGCCAGGTGGCCGTGGTTGTCGTTCAACGCCTTGAAGTGGTCCAGATCAATCAGCAAGGCCACCAGAGGGCTACTGTCGCGCCGGGCTTCTCGCAGCGCCTGGGCGGCGAGCAGGTCGAAGCTGCGCCGGTTGTGCAAGCCGGTGAGGCTGTCGAGCGTGGCCAAGGCTTCGGTGCTGGCCTGGTGGCGGCGGACCATGGCATGCACCAGTGCCAGCACCACCAGGGTGATCATCGTACAGATCGCCAGGTTCAGGTACAGCGCGTGGCGAATGCGGTCGAGGACGCCGGTTTCGCGTTTGTCCACCAACAGGTACCAGTCCAGTTCGGGCAGGTGGCGAACGTTGAGAAAGTGGCTGTGGTTTTCGCTGTCATGGTACTCGTGGCTGCCTTCGCCCGGCACCCTCTGCTCGGCCAGCATGGCCTTCAGCTCAGAGTTGTCGCTGAGTGACTGGCCGACTTGCAAACCATGCGGGCCACCCTCGGAGCCGGTCAACAGCACCTTGCCTTTGGCATCGGTGAATAGCACCGCGCGTTGGTAGCGGCGTTGGTACTGATCGATCAGCTTGACCACCGACGATACGCTCAGCCCTACGCCTGCCGCGCCGATGAAGCGCTGCTGGTAGTCGTGCACCTGGTAGTTGATGAACACGGTCAGGCTGTCCTGGTTGGCCATGTCCAGGTCGACGTTGATCTCATAAGGGGCCTTGAGTTCACGCAGACGGAAATACCAGGCATCACGCCAGGTGCCCGGTTCGACGTGCTTGAGCACGCCTTTGGCCTGGTAGTAGGTCCGCGTGCGATCGGACACGAAAAAGGACGTGAAGATGTCCTGCTTGCCCATGACCTCGCTCAGGTAGCGGGTCATGCGTTCGGTATTCTGCTCGCCGGACAGCACCCAGTCGCGCAGGAAGGTGTCCTGGGCCATCATCGAGGCGATCAGCACCGGGCGGATCAGGTCTTTCTGAATTTCCGAGTAGACAGTGTCGGAGGTCAGCGGCAATTCGGTATTGATGATGCCGTCGCGGATGGCGCTGCGAGAGGAGAAGTAGCTGAGCAGCGAGGTGGCCAGGAAGCCGCAGGCCAGTAACACGAGCAGGGTAACGATCAGCGAGCGTTGCGAGAACAGAGCGGAACGTAAGGGCATGATCTTCCCGTGATGTGTGCCGAGCCGCTTATTCTAGTGAGATGACCAGCAAATGACTGCAAGTTTTTCAGGGTTATTTCACCTGTATCAAGTTATTGCAGAAATGGCACTGAACCTGCGCGCCACTGTCTTATTCAGTGTCGATTGACGCATCTCGTCTCGACGCTCGCCAGCGCCGCTGTTCGGGCACTCCCGCGGTCCAGGAGGCCGCCATGTCCTATCGAATCCTGTTGATCACCCTGCTGGGGCTGATGACTTCGGCCTGCGCCCCATACTACGAGCGCGGGGGCTATTACCGTTCGGACTACTACTCCACCGACCGCTATGTGGCGCCGGGGTATTACCGCTATGACCGGTACTATGTGGCGCCAGCCCCGCGCTATTACTATCAGCCTGCCCCCCGTTACTACCATGGGGCGGCCCCTGCGCCCTATTACCGGCCATATTCGCAGCCGAGGATGAACCAGTGGCATGGCAACCCGCGCTATGACTACGGCAATCGCCAGCGGCAAGACTACCGGCAGGACCGGGATCGCCATGACTATCGCAATGACAGCCAGCGTTACCGGCAGGGCGACCGGCACTCCAATCGGCAGGTTGACGACCGCGGGCGCTGGGACGGGCGGGGCGGGCAGGGGCGAGGAGGAAACTGGCAGCGCTAGCTGAGCGGAGGCGGGGGCTGAAAAGCAGCCCCCCATCAGCAGACTAACCCACATCCGCCAATGGGTGCCGTCCTTCCCACGCCTTGGCAAAATGCGCCTCGACTACCGCCGCCGGCACTTGCGCCACATCAGGCCAGTGCCAGCGCGGCTGGTTGTCTTTGTCCAGTAGGCGAGCACGCACGCCTTCACTGAACTCAGGGTGGCGGCAACAGTTCAGGCTCATGCTGTATTCCATCTGGAACACTTGCGCCAACGACAGGTACCGCGCCCGGCGGATCTGCTCCCAGACCAGATGCGCGGTCAGCGGGCAACCCTCATGCAAGCGTTGGCCGGCATCTGCCAGCAATGGGTCGTCATGCTGCTTGAGCCTTTCCAGCGCGCGCCAGGCTGAAGCCGCATCCGCCACGTCGAGTAACTGATCGATCTCATGCCGTCGTGGCAGCCACTGGGCATCAGGCAGCTCGGCGCAGGCACGATGCTGCTCGGCCTTGAGCAAGCTGTTCAGTTGTATGGCGGTCTGCTCCTGCCAGTTGAGTTGTACCAACTCCTCGATCAAGGCCTCTTGCTGGTGCTCGCCCAGAAAACGGTCAGCCAGGCCCAGGTCAAGGGCATCGCGGGCATTGATCGGCGCACCGGTCAGGCCGAAGAACAAACCCAGCTTGCCCGGCAGCCGGGCCAGGAACCAACTGGCGCCTACGTCTGGGTACAGGCCGATGCTGATTTCCGGCATGGCCAGCCGGCTGCTGGGTGTGACGATACGTACATTGGCGCCTTGCAGCAGCCCCATGCCGCCACCCAGCACATGCCCATGGCCCCAGCACAGCAACGGTTTGGGGTAGGTGTGCAGGGCAAAGTCCAGGCGGTATTCGGCGGCGAAGAAGGAGGCCGCCAGCGGTGGGACACTGCCGGGGTGGTCGCGGCAGGCTTGCGCCAGCGCACGGACATCGCCGCCTGCGCAAAAGGCTTTCGCCCCGTTGCCGCGCAGCAGCACGCAGACGATACCCGGGTCGCGGGCCCAGGCATGCAGTTGTTCGCCCAGCACCTCGATCATTGGCAGGTTCAGGGCGTTGAGCGCCTTGGGCGCATCCAGGGTGGCGATGCCGATGCGGGCGCCATCGACGCCGGTGAGTACCTCGCAGTGAATGGTCATGGACTACCTCTCGCAAGTCATCGCTCAAGTATGGCTTGCCTGGCCAATCATGCCGGTCGTCGGTCGGATCGTTTGACAAGCGCGAAGGGCTTACCTAGTGTCGCGCCATTGTTTATGGAAGGCCCCATGACTGACGACGATCGCATCAAACTCGAACCCAGCTGGAAGGCCGCATTGCGCGGTGAATTCGACCAGCCTTACATGCACCAGCTGCGCGAATTTCTGCGTGGCGAGTACGCTGCTGGCAAGGAAATCTACCCGCCAGGGCCGCTGATCTTCAATGCGCTCAATTCGACACCGCTGGACCAGGTGAAGGTGGTCATCCTCGGTCAGGACCCGTATCACGGGCCGGGGCAGGCCCATGGCTTGTGCTTCTCGGTGCAACCGGGCGTGGCCACGCCGCCGTCGCTGGTCAATATCTACAAGGAGCTGCAGCGCGACCTGAACATCCCGATCCCCAGCCACGGCTACCTCCAGAGCTGGGCAGAACAAGGCGTTCTGTTGCTCAACACGACCATGACAGTCGAGCGCGCCAATGCCGCGTCGCATGCCAAGAAAGGCTGGGAATTGTTTACCGACCGGATCATTCAAGTGGTCAGTGAGCAATGCCCGAACGTGGTATTCCTGCTATGGGGGGCGCACGCACAGAGCAAGCAGAAGCTGATCGACGGTACCAAGCACCTGGTACTGAAGTCGGTCCATCCTTCGCCGCTGTCGGCGTACCGCGGGTTCATCGGTTGCGGGCATTTCAGCCGTACCAACAGCTTCCTCGAACAGCGGGGACTCGGGCCCATCGACTGGGCACTGCCCCCGCTGTGAGAAACCGGGGTGGGGTACGCAATCGCTCAGGGCGTCATGCTGATGCGCGGCTCGCTGCGCTGGCCAATAGCAATACCCCGCTCATGGTTCTGGCGCACATACGCCACCAAGGCTTCCAGGTCGGAGATGCCGGTGTCCTGGCGTCGCCTTCCTTCTTTGAAAGTGGCCAAGCCACCGCCACCATCGGCCAGGAACAGGTTGCTGACGACGCGATAATGGGTCAACGGCTCAACGGGTTTGCCGTGAAGACGCACACTGCCCTCGACGACACGGCTGCCGACAGGCCGTGAACCATCCCACTCATAATGAAAACCCTTCGATACTTGCAGCGGATTGAAACTGCCCCTGTTCCATTGAAGGTTGAGCAGTTCGGTAATCTGCTTGCCTGTCAGTTCCTGAACCACCAACGGGTTATTGAACGGTTGTACGGCGAATAATTGTTCGTAGGTCAGGTCGCTATCGGCAGGCTGGATAAGATCACTGCGCAGCCCACCCAGGTTGAGAAAGGCAACTTGTGTCTGAAACGCCTGGGTCATGGCCAATTGGGCATCCGTGACCAGGTTCCCCAAGGTTGTTTCACCGGCGGCATTTTCTTTACGGTCAAGTTCTGCCGTCGAGATGCGTCCTATGGGTTCGAGCAATTTTTCCCCGGACCGCTGACGCACTTCCTCCAGCAAACTCGTCAACTTGGCATTCGGCAGGTAGTTCTGTGGGTCAGCAGGAATATTGCGGGCGGTGATGTTCGTGACGTGATGGGTGCCTGGCGTTACCTGCAACTTCAACTGAGTCAGGAAGTGGCCGTATTTGCCAGCCTGAGTGATGCTCAGGTCACCCACCTTGCATTGATAGCTGGCATGCGAGTGACCGCTGATGACAGCATCTACCGCGGGATCCAGCCGCTTCGCCACGTCGACGACCGCGCCACTCAGCTGGCTGCAATCCTGCGTGTCGAACGGCTCGACCGTATCCCCTCCCTGGTGCATGACCGCGATGATTGCATTGACGCCTTTGGCCTTGAGCTCCGGAATCACGTCATTGATGGCTTGCGCTTCATCTGTGGCTTTGAGCCCTGCGAATGCTCTGGCCGAGACCACTTTTTCCATGTTGCGTGGCACGGCACCGACGAACGCTATCTTGACCCCTTTCACCTCTTGAATGTGATAGGCCGGTAGCAAGCGCTCGCCCGTGGTGGTATCGATCAGGTTGGACGCTATGTAAGGGAAGCCACTTCCTGGATAATTGCCGCGAAACGTGCAGGCCTTTTCAGGGCGCGTTGACTCGCATCCTCCGTGGATCTGACGAAGAAACTCGGCCTTGCCTGCATCCAGTTCGTGGTTCCCGGATGCGCTGACAATCATGCCCATCGCGTTCAAGGCCTCAAGCACAGGCTCGTCAGCCCACAGCGCAGAAATGGCGGGGCTGCCCCCTATCAAGTCGCCAGCCCCGATGAACAGCAGATCGGGGTCCTGCGTTCGCAGTTCATCGAGCATGGCGCCGAGTGTGGCGATGCCGCCGTAGGTCAGGCGGGTAGCGCCTTGCGCGCCGGCGTAGTCCTGGGGGTTGGGTTCCAGGTAGCCGTGAAGATCATTGATAGCCACGACGTTGATCTGGACGGGGGCAGGTGACTCTGCGGCAAAGCTGCCTGCGCTGATGGCAAGGCATGCCCAGGCAATAGCCGAGCGATAGTTGCAAGAAAGACGGACTTTCATCATTACCTCTTGAATGCCGGGAAGTGTGGGTTTGCTGGCGATCAGGGCAGCAATCCGACTCTATTCACCCGGGCATTGGGCAAGTGGTAACTATCTATCTTCAGGGGGCTTGCAGCTTGAATACCTGTTGTCCCACAACCGGAAAAGCGGTTCTGCCAGAAACAACACCAAGATCAGGCGCATCACCTGCAGTGCCGTCACCAGCGGCACTGACAATTGCAACGTTTCGGCCGTGAGGCTCATTTCGGCGATCCCGCCAGGCATCATCCCCAGTGTCAGCGAACGCAAGTCCAGTGCAGTCATCATGCTCAGCACCCACGCGGCACTGCCGGCAATCGCCATGCACAACGCCGTGGCCATCAAGGTGCGCCCCAGGAACGACGGTGCGCGGCGGAAGAACGCGCGGTTGAAGTGGCAGGCCAGGCCGCTGCCGATGAGCCACTGGCCGATCTGGCTGGCGCCGTTGGGCAGGGCGATCTGCAGGTTGCCGGCCAGGCTGACCGTAGCCGCGACCAGCAATGGCCCGAACAGCCATGGGTTGGGCTGGCGCAAGCGCTGCCAGAGCAAGGCAACGGCAACGCCCAAGGGCGCAATCAACGCCAGCCAGCCCCAGCTCACGCTACCGGTGTGGTTCAGTGGTACCCCGTCACCCAGCAGAAACTTGAACAGCGCTGGCACGCACAGCACCACTGCCAGTACACGCAGGCTCTGCGCTGCCGCCACCTGGCTGAGCACCGCGCCATTGCGCGCCCCAAGGTTGACCATCTCTCCCGAACCGCCTGGCATGCTGGCAAAGAACGCGGTGGCGCGGTCTTCGCCGGTTCGCCGCAGCAGCCATACGCTGATCACGCTGGACAGGGTGGTGAACAACGCACCGAAGCAGATCAGCGCAAAATGACTGGCCACCTGCTCGATCACTGCAGGGGTGAAGTGCAGGCCAATACCGATGCCGATGATCCACTGCCCGCACTTGCGGCCGTTGGGGATTTCCGACAGCTGCCAACGCGTCAGGCAGCGCACCAGGATGATCGCCAGCAATGAACCGACCATCCATGGCAAAGGCCAGCCGACCTTGCTGGCGGCAAAACCGCCAGCAAGGCCGACCAGCCCGGTCGCGACGAACAATGGCAACGACCGATCAGGCATCGGCCAGGGCCCGGCGCTGCAGGCTGCGTTTGCGCCAGATGCGCAGCAGCGGCAGGGCGAGCATCAGCACTACCAGCGCCCAGACGCCCATGCTGATCGGGCTGGACCAGAGGATGCCCAGTTCACCGTTGGAGATCGACAGCGCCCGACGCAGGTTTTGCTCCATCAGCCCGCCGAGGATGAAGCCCAGCAGAATCGGCGACAGAGGGAAGTCCAGCTTGCGCAGGATGTAGCCCATGATGCCGATACCGACCATGAGGAACAGGTCGAAGGTGGTAGCATGCACGGCGTACACACCGATCGCGGTGATGATGGCGATCACCGGCACCAGCGCCCAGTTTGGCACGGCGAGGATGCGGGTGAAGATGCGGATCATCGGGATGTTGAGGATCACCAGCATGATGTTGGCGACGAACAGCGAGGCGATCAGGCCCCAGACAATATCTGGCTGCTGTTCGAACAGCAGTGGGCCAGGGGTGATGTTGTACAGGGTCAGGGCGCCGATCATCACAGCTGTGGTGCCAGAGCCCGGTACGCCCAGGGTCAGCATCGGGACCAGGGCGCCACAGCAGGACGCACCAATGGCCGTTTCCGGCGCTGCCAGGCCACGGGCATCGCCTTTGCCGAACTTGCCGCTTTCCCCGGCCATGCGTTTCTCGGTCATGTAGGCCACGGCGCTGGCCAGCGTTGCGCCGGCGCCGGGTAGAACACCCATGATGAAACCGAGCAGGCCGCAACGGATGTTGACCAGGAACACCGAGGCCGCTTCCTTGAAGTTGAACAGCATACGGCCGGTAGCCTTGACCGCCTGGTGGCCATGGTGGGTCTTTTCCAGCAGCAGGAGGATTTCGCTGATGGAGAACAGGCCCAGCACGAGCACCACGAACTGAATGCCGTCGGCCAGGTGCACGCTGTCACCGGTGAAGCGGTACACGCCGCTGTTGGCGTCGATGCCGACCGCCGACAGGAACAGGCCGATGAGAGCGGCAATGAAGGTTTTCAGTGGTTTGTCACCGGCCATGCCACCCAGCGCGACGATGGCGAACACCATCAGCACAAAATACTCCGCCGGGCCGAAGGCGATGGCCCATTTCGCCAGCAGCGGGGCGAACAGCACCATGCCGCAGGTGGCAATGAAGGCGCCGATGAACGAGCTCCAGGCCGACAGCGACAGCGCGACGCCTGCCAGTCCTTGGCGAGCCATCGGGTAGCCGTCCAGGGTTGTCATCACGGTCGAGGCTTCGCCCGGGATGTTCAGCAGGATCGAGCTGATACGCCCGCCATATTCGCAGCCCAGGTACACCGCCGCCAGCAGGATCAGCGCCGATTCCGGCGGCAGGCCGAGGGCAAAGGCGATGGGGATCAGCAGGGCCACGCCATTGATCGGGCCCAGGCCCGGCAGCAGGCCGACCACGGTGCCGATCAAGGTGCCGGAGAGGGCGGTGACCAGGTTGTAAGGGGACAGGGCAATGCCGAAGCCCTGGCCCAGGTAGCTCAAGGTATCCATGTCAGTTCTCCAGTACGCTCAGCAGGCCAAGGGGCAGTGGCACGTCCATCACACGGTCGAACAGCCAGTAGAGGAAAATGCTCATGCCGGCCACCACAATGGCGCTTTGCAGCCAGCGGCCACCGTACAGCCGAGCCATGGGCAGGCCGACCAGGATGGCGCTGAGGATGAAGCCGAGCGCTTCAAAAGTGGCGGCGAAGACGATCAGCAGGCCGACACAGGCGGTGATCTTGATCAGGGTCTCGCGGTCCAGCTCCGGTTCGTCATCCTTGCGCACGATGGGCGTTGGGCGGAACACCAGGTACAGCAGGCCCAGCCCCATCAGGCCGAGCACCAGCAGCGGGTAAGCGCGCGGGCCCACCGGTTCATAGGAGAATGCAGCCTGATAGGGCCAGGCCATCACGGCCAGGGCGGCACACACCGCCAGCAGGGCCAGGGCGAAAATGCGTTGAAGGATCATTGGGGAATCCTCGCTGGGATTGCTCAAGTGAAATGCACATCCTGTGGGCGCGGCCTTGCGTCGCGATCGGGCGCGAAGCGGCCGCTAAACCTGCCGATGCGATCAGTCCGAAGCATCGTATCGGCTTTGCCAGGGGCCGCTTCGCGGCCGATCGCGACACAAGGCCGCTCCCACAGGGGTGGTGGTGAGTCCGACAGGCTTACTGGATCAGGCCGAATTCCTTGGCCAGTGCCTTGTAGTCAGCCACTTGCTTCTTCACATAGCCGTCCAGCTCTTCGCCGGTCATGGCGAACGGGAACAGCTCGCGCTGGTCTCGCAGCTTGGCGAAGTCCTCGGAGGCCAGCATCTTGTCGAACGAGGCCTTCCACCAGGCGTAGTCCTCGTCGCTCACTTTTGGCCCCAGGTAGAAACCGCGCACCACCGGCCAGACGATGTCGTAGCCCTGCTCCTTGGCAGTAGGAATGTCTTTCATTTCCGGCTCGTCCAGGCGGTTTTCAGAGAACACCGCGAGGATGCGCATGTTGCCGCTCTGGATGTGCGGCATGGAGTCGGAAATGTCGGTAGAGCCGACCTGGATATGGCCGCCCAGCAATGCCGTGGCGATTTCGCCGCCGCCCTCCAGGGCCACGTAGCGCAGGTCGCGCGGGTTTATGCCTGCGGCCTTGGCGATCAACGCGGTCTGCATCCAGTCCTGGCTGCCGACGGTACCGCCGGAACCGATCACGACCTTGCTCGGGTCTTTCTTCAGCGCTGCGACCAGGTCATCAAGTGTCTTGTAGGGCGAGTCGCTTTTCACCGCGATGGCACCGTAGCTGGTGCCGACGGCAGCCAGCCATTTCACCGCGTTTTCGTCAAAACGGCCGAATTTGCCCTGGGCCAGGTTAAGCAGTGAGCCGCTGGACCAGGCCACCAGCGTGCCGGCGTCTGCCGGGCGCTGGGCGACCACGGCGTTGTACGCGACCGCGCCGACACCGCCGGGCATGTAGGTGACGCGCATCGGCTTGCTGAGGATTTTTTCTTGTACCAGTGCGCTTTGCACCAGCTTGCAGGTCAGGTCGAAGCCACCGCCAGGGGAGGCGGGTGCGATGCATTCGGGGCGTTTCGGTTCTGCAGCGAGGGCGTTGCCGGCCAACAGCAGGCAGCCGGTAGCGAGGACGAGGCGGCGCAGTGAAAAGGTCATCGTCGATCTCCGTGAGCGTTGTTGTTATTGGATTACCGCTATGGGGTTACCACAGCGCCACGCTGTAGCTGACCAACAGCCTCACTTCATCCGCGTCACGGGCGAAGTTGGAGCGGAAGGTGGCGTTGCGCAGGCGCACGGCGACGTTCTTCAACGGGCCGCTTTGTACCACGTACTTCAGTTCGGTGTTGCGTTCCCACTCTTTGCCTTCGCCACCGGCAGCACGGCTGACGTTGTCACCGCTGATGTAACGGGTCATGAAGGTCAGACCCGGTACGCCGAGCGCGGCGAAGTTGTAGTCGTAGCGCGCCTGCCAGGAGCGTTCGTCGGCACCGGCGAAGTCGTTGATCTGGACGAAGTTGACCAGGTACGGGTCGGCGCCATCTACATACGGGAAGGCACTTTCGCCAGACAGCTGCTGCCAGGCGGCGCTGACCTTGTGCCCGCCCAGGGCATAGCTGAGCATGCCGTTGACGGTGGTGTTGTCGATGTTGCCGGCCTTGGCTGCACCGGCGTCGTCGCTGATGGCAAGGCGCAGGTCGGCACCCAAGGTGCCCGGGCCCCATGGCTGGGTGGCGACCATGCCGATGAAGTGCTGGCGGTAAATATCGTCGAGCTGGGCGAAGTGGTAGCTGCCGGTGATGCGGTCGGTGAACTGGTAGTCGAGCCCGCCCAGGGCCAGGTTGTCAGCGCTGAAGCTGCCACCGAAGCGGCCGTTCTTGTTGTTCAGCGCCAGGTCTTCCCAGTTGGTGTCGTTGCGATCCTTGGCCTTGTCCAGGCGGCCACCGGTGAAGGTCAGGCCCTTGATCTCTTTGGAGGTGAGCAGGCCGCCCTCGAAGGTTTGCGGCAGGATACGCCCGTCGTTGGGCTGCAGGGTCGGCAATTCGGGGATCAGGGTGCCGATCTTGAGTTCAGTCTGGGAGATCTTCACCTTGCCGGTCAGGCCCAGCTTGGAGTATTCGTCGGCAGCCTTGCCGTCATCGTGGGTCGGCAGCAGGCCGCTGTCGGTACGGTCGGGGCTGGAGTCGAGCTTGATGCCGAGCATGCCCAATGCGTCCAGGCCAAAGCCTACGGTGCCATCGGTGTAGCCAGACTCGAAATTGAGGATGAAGCCCTGGGCCCATTCATCGCGCTTGGATTGCTGCGCGCTGGTGCCGTCGCGGAAGTCGCGGTTGAAGTACATGTTGCGGGTTTCGAAGGTGGCCGTGCTGTCTTCGAAGAAGGCGGCCTGGCTCATCGGGGCGACACCGGCAAGCGCGAGGGCGCTGGCGATGGCTGAGGGGCGTGCGGCAAAGGAACGGGTAGGCGCGAACGCCTGCGGCTGCAATGACAGCATCGTCGATGACTCCGTTTATTGTTCTTATTCGTTGCACCTTGCTGGTGCTTTTTTCGGCGCGAAGGGCGACCGTGGTGCGATGCTAGGCAACGAACCTTTCGCTAACCTTTCAGCGTGAAAGGTTTGTCACGAGGGGCTTCACAGGCGTGGTGACAGCGGTACACTCCGCGCCACCGCCCCACCCGAGCCGGGAGAATCCGATGCGTGTGCTACTGGTCGAAGACCACCTGCAACTGGCCGAAAGCGTGGCCCTGGCCTTGAAAAGCCATGGCCTGACCGTAGATGTGCTGCATGACGGCGTGGCTGCCGACTTGGCGCTGGCCAGTGAGGAATACGCCGTGGCCGTGCTGGATGTCGGCCTGCCGCGCATGGACGGCTTTGAGGTACTGGCGCGCTTGCGAGGCCGTGGCAAAACCTTGCCAGTGCTGATGCTGACTGCGCGCAGCGACGTCAAGGACCGGGTCCATGGCCTGAACCTGGGCGCCGACGATTATCTGGCCAAGCCGTTTGAGCTGACCGAGCTGGAAGCGCGGGTCAAGGCCTTGCTGCGCCGTAGTGTGCTCGGTGGCGAGCGACAGCAACGCTGTGGGCCGTTGGTGTATGACCTGGACACCCGGCGCTTCACCCTCGGTGATGACAACCTGACGCTGACCTCACGCGAGCAGAGTGTGCTGCAAGCGCTGATCGCCCGCCCGGGTCGGGTGATGAGCAAGGAGCAGCTGGCTGCCCAGGTGTTTGGCCTGGACGAAGAAGCCAGCCCTGACGCCATCGAAATCTACATTCACCGCCTGCGCAAGAAGCTCGACGGGCACCCCGTAGCCATCGTCACTTTCCGTGGTCTGGGTTATTTGCTTGAGCACCGCGATGCGTGACAACGGCAGCCTGCGCGGGCGCTTGCTGGGTAATTTGGCGCTGTTGCTGGTGGTGCTGATGCTGGCCAGCGGCCTTAGCGCCTACTGGAATGGCCGCGAGGCCGCCGACACCGCCTACGACCGCACCCTGCTGGCTTCGGCGAGAACCATCGCCGCGGGCCTGTCGCAGCGCGATGGTTCGTTGAGCGCGGATGTGCCTTACGTGGCGCTGGACACGTTCGCCTATGACAGTGCGGGGCGCATTTACTATCAGGTGCTGGATATCCAGCAAAGGCTGATTTCTGGCTACGAGAACCTGCCGCCACCGCCGCCTGGCACGCCGCGCACCGACGACTATCCGGCATTGGCACGGTTCTACAACGCCACTTACCTGGGCCAGGACGTTCGTGTGGTCAGCCTGCTGAAGCCGGTCAGCGAGCCGAACATGAACGGCATGGCAGAAATCCGCGTAGCCGAAACCGAGGAAGCGCGGGTGCGTATGGCCCGAGGGCTGATGGCCGATACCCTGCTGCGCCTGGGCATGCTGGCACTGGGGGCGTTGGTGATGGTGTGGTTTGCCGTGAGTGCCGCGTTGCGGCCGTTGGAGCGCCTGCGCACAGCGGTGGAGGAACGTCAGCCGGACGACTTGCGAGCGTTGCCGGTGGTACAGGTACAGCGCGAGCTGGGCCCGCTGGTGCGCGCCTTGAACCACTTTACCGAGCGCTTGCGCGGCCAGTTCGAGCGCCAGGCGCAGTTCATTGCCGACGCGGCCCACGAACTGCGAACGCCGCTGGCGGCGTTGAAGGCACGTGTCGAGCTGGGCTTGCGCTCGGCCGAGCCACAGGAGTGGCGGCAGACCTTGGAGTCTGCAGCCCAGGGCACCGACAGGCTGACCCACCTGGCCAACCAGCTACTGTCGTTGGCACGGGTCGAGAATGGCGCACGGGCCATTGCCGAGGGCGGTGCGCAGCGTCTGGATTTGAGCCAGCTGGCCCGCGAATTGGGCATGGCCATGGCGCCTTTGGCGCACAAGCGCGGGGTGGCGTTGGCGCTGGAGGCCGAGGCGCCGGTGTGGCTGAAGGGGGAGCCGACATTGCTCAACGAGTTGTTGAGCAACCTGGTGGACAATGCCTTGGCGCATACGCCAGCGGGTGGCAATGTGATTTTGCGGGTAATGGCGCCGGCGGTGCTGGAAGTGGAAGACGACGGGCCAGGTATTCCCGAGGCCGAGCGCGAACGGGTGTTCGAGCGTTTCTACCGGCGAAGTGCGCAGGGCAGTGGACTAGGGCTGGCGATCGTTGGCGAGATCTGTCGGGCGCACCTGGCGCAGGTGAGCCTGCATGATGGCGAGAAGGGCGGGTTGCGGGTGCGGGTGAGTTTTATTGCGGATTGAGGGTTTGCCTGTGTCGACCCTTTCGCGGGCTCACCTGCGAAAGGGCCCAGGCAGGCTGTTACAGCTCAGCGCAACATGCTCCGCGCCTCTAGCAGTTCATCGACCTCCAGCTCGGTGCCGAACGGCAGACCCAGATGGCGGTAAGCCGGCAGCGCAGCCAATGGCCGGTGGCGCCCGCGCTGACTGATGCAGCGGGCGATCTGCACGATGTCAATGTAATCGATCTTGTCAGTCTGGCGGTCCAGGTCATGAACCTGGCTCGGCAGGTTGACCAACTGCTCCGGAAACTCCCAGGCCTTGAGGATCTTGTCCCCCAGCACCGGCTGGAGTTGCTCGATCACGTAATGCAGGCAAACCGGGTCGGACAACAGTTCGTTGTGCTCTTCGGCATAGATGAGTACCGGCAGCGCGCCAATCTGGTTGACCAGCCCACCCAAGGTGGCCTGGTCAGGCTTCAGAGGTGTAAAGCGACGGCAGATTTCGTAGCTGATGCCCGCCACTTCCAGGCTACTGGCCCAGATATCGCGCAGTTTCTGCTCGACTGCCGGCGAGCGGGCATGGAAAATCTGCTCGATCACCAGGCCGATGGCCAGGTTGCAGCTGTAGTTGATGCCTAGCCGCGTGATGGCGGTATGCAGGTCGGTCACCTCGACCGCAGCACGCAGCAGTGGGCTGTTGACGACCTTGATCAGGCGCGCTGAAAGGGCCGCGTCGCGGCCGATCACCTTGCTCAGGGCCGCTACGCTGATCTCGTTGTCTTCCGCTGCTTCGCGGATGCTCAAGGCAACCTCGGGCAGGGTTGGCAGGACCAGGTCATCCTTTTCGATGGCGTCGAGCAATTGTGCTTGAACCAACTCGGCCAGCTTGTTCATGGGCATGTCTACCGCAGTGGTGGTGCGGCCCCGCCACAGGGGTGGGGCAGGCTGGTCAGCGCTGGATTTCCCGGTCGCGGTCCAGTTCGTAAGGCAGGGTCAGCACCTGCAGGCGCGGGCCTTCGAGGCTGCCCAGGTGCAGGTTGCCGTCTTCCACCGCCTCGGCGCTCAGCACTGCGAGCAGTTCGCAGCCGGCGCCGTTGCCGGCAGCAATGACCACTTCACCGACCGACGACCCATGGGTGGGCGAGAAGATCTCGGCGCCCGGGGCCGGAATGGCCTGCTGGTCCAGAGCCAGGCGGTACTGGCGGCGCTTGAGTTTGCCCAGGTACTGCATGCGGGCGACGATTTCCTGGCCGGTGTAGCAGCCTTTCTTGAAACTGACGCCGTCGACGGCCTGCAGGTTGATCATCTGCGGGATGAACAGTTCACGGGTCGGGCCCATGACCTGGCCGATACCTGCGCGAATCTGGCCCAGCAGCCAGTCGTTGAGCGTGCCTTCGGGCAGCGCTGCGGCGAGGGCCTGGCGTACAGGCTCGGCGTCAGCCGCCGGCACCCACAGCTCAACCCGGCCGGCGGACACGGCGATCGCGATCAGCCCGTCATGGCGCACGGTGCTACCAGCGGCTGCGGGCACGACAAGCCCCAGCGCCTGCAGCGCGGTGTCGCCATCTTGCAGGCCGAAGCGTGCCCATGCGGTGCTTTCGTCGGTCAGCGTGGCCTTGGAGAATACGGCGTACTTTTTCAGGTCGGCCAGTTGCGCGTCGAGCAGTTCGCTGGCCATGGCCAGCAAGTAGCCGTTGCCCTCGGGCACTATGCGGAAGCTCGACTGCATGCGCCCCTTGACCATGCAGCGGGCGCCGAGGCTGGCGTGTTCCTGGCTGAGGTAGTTGATGTTGCAGGTCAGCTGGCCTTGCAGGAACTTGCCTGCATCGGAGCCGCGGACGGCGAGGATGCCCTCGTGGGACAGGGGGCAGAAGAAAGCGGAATCGGCCATGGGTCATCGCGGTGGCTAAAGACTGGCGGCCATCATAGAACGCCGGTAACAAAATAGGTAGGTGACTAGACCAACGCCCGGTGTCGCTTCGCGCGCCTGGCTGTATACTGGCGGCCCATTCGAGGAGGGCCCCATGGTCGAACAAACTGAACTCAACCGGCTTTTCTGGCACAGCCGCCGCGGCATGCTGGAACTGGACGTACTGCTGGTGCCTTTCACCCAGGAAGTCTACCCCACCCTCAATGAGACCGACCGTGAACTGTACGTGCGTCTCTTGAGCTGCGAGGATCAGGACATGTTCGGCTGGTTCATGGAGCGCACCGAGTCCGAAGACCCGGAACTGCAGCGCATGGTCCGTATCATTCTGGACCGTGTCCAGCCCAAGTGAGTGCTTCGAGTGCCGCTGGCATGGCTCGCGCCTGCTGCTGGTGGCCTACCTGGCTTGTCAGGTACTGGCGTGGCTTGCCGTGTGGGCGAGCCCGCTGCCCGGGTGGCTGACCTTTTCGGTTGTCGCCGCCTGCACGGCCCACGCTGGCTGGGCCATCCCCCGACGTATCCTGTTGACCCATGAGCATGCGGTTGTCGGCCTGCGCCGTGATGCGCGGGGCTGGCAGGTGTTCAGCCGTGCCTGTGGGTGGCAGTCAGTGCGCTTGTGCCGGGACAGCGTGGCTTTGCCTGGGCTGGTGGTGTTGCGCTTTGAGCGGGCGGGGCGGTGGTTGGGGCAGAGCCAGTGCGTACCGGGGGATGCGCTGGAGCCGGATGAGCATCGGCGGTTGCGCGTGCGATTGAAGTTCAGCCGGCGGCGCTGGGCTGCGGTGAGCCGGACATAGATCAGGATCGGGTCAGTTTCTTCGCGGGCTCGCCCGCACCCACAGGTAATGCGCAANGGGAGCGGGCGAGCCCGCGAAGGCCGCGACGCCGTTTTCAGAGCGGGCTGAGGATGGTGTCCTTGGCCTCGTCCAGCATCCCTGGATAATCCAGTGTGTAATGCAACCCTCGGCTTTCCTTGCGCTGCATGGCGGACAGGATCATCAATTCGGCCACTTGCGCCAGGTTGCGCAGCTCGATCAGGTCACGGCTGACCTTGTAGTTGCTGTAGAACTCGTCGATTTCATCCAGCAGCAGGCGAATGCGGTGCTGGGCCCGCTGCAGGCGCTTGCTGGTGCGCACGATGCCGACGTAGTCCCACATGAAGCGCCGCAGTTCGTCCCAGTTGTGCGCAATGATCACGTCCTCGTCCGAGTCGGTCACCTGGCTGGCGTCCCAGCCGGGCAGGGCCTTGGGCATGTCCACTTGCTCCAGGTGCGCCTGGATGTCGGCAGCGGCGGCGCGACCGTACACGAAACATTCCAACAGCGAGTTGCTGGCCATACGGTTGGCGCCGTGCAGGCCGGTGAAACTGGTTTCGCCGATGGCATACAAGCCAGGCACATCGGTGTGGCCGCAGTCGTCGACCATCACCCCGCCGCAGGTGTAATGCGCCGCAGGCACCACCGGGATCGGCTGACGGGTGATATCGATGCCAAAGGCCAGGCAGCGCTCGTACACGGTGGGGAAGTGGCTCTTGATGAAATCTGCAGGCTTGTGAGTGATGTCCAGGTATACGCAGTCCACGCCCAGGCGCTTCATCTCGTGGTCGATGGCGCGGGCCACGATGTCCCGTGGGGCCAGCTCTTCGCGTGGGTCGAAGCGTGGCATGAAGCGTTCGCCGTTGGGCAGGCGCAGCAGGGCGCCCTCGCCGCGCAGGGCTTCGGTGATCAGGAAACTCTTGGCCTGCGGGTGATACAGGCAGGTCGGGTGGAACTGGTTGAATTCCAGGTTCGCCACTCGGCAGCCGGCCCGCCAAGCCATGGCGATACCGTCACCGCAGGCACCATCGGGGTTGCTGGTATAGAGGTAGACCTTGGCCGCACCGCCCGTGGCCAGCACGGTGAAGCGCGCGCCGAAAGTGTCCACCTCGCCGGTGTTGCGGTCGAGCACGTAGGCGCCCAGGCAGCGTTCGCCGGGCAGGCCCAGGCGGCGTTCAGTGATCAGGTCGACCGCCACCCGCTGTTCCAGCAGCTGGATGTTCGGGCGCTGGCGAGCCTGTTCCAGCAGCGTGGTGAAAATTGCCGCGCCGGTAGCGTCGGCGGCATGGATGATGCGCCGGTGGCTATGGCCCCCTTCACGGGTGAGGTGGAACTCGAAACCGCCATCGTCGACGCTGTAGTGCTCATCGCGGGTGAAGGGCACGCCTTGTTCGATCAGCCACTGGATCGCTTCGCGGCTGTGCTCGACGGTAAAGCGCACGGCGTCTTCATGGCACAGCCCGCCGCCGGCATTGAGGGTGTCCTCGACATGCGACTGCACAGTATCGGTATTGTCCAGTACTGCAGCGACGCCGCCCTGGGCCCAGAAGGTCGAGCCGTTGGACAGGTCGCCCTTGCTCAATACGGCAACGCGAAGGTGGCTGGGGAGGTTAAGTGCCAGGCTGAGACCGGCGGCACCGCTGCCGATCACCAGGACATCATGTTGGAATTGTTGGCTCATGTCGGGACACTAGTAATCTTTGGGAGGGGCACGGCACAATGGTCACGCGCGGATGGCATTGTGAAACTATCGTTAAACGTGGCCGGGATGCCTTTATAGCAGCCCCGGGTGGCCAATTTCCATGCCACTTGCCAGGTTGCGACGACCTTTGTGGGAACTTTCCGACATGGCCGGAAATCCTATGAAGGCTGCCCGTACGCCACAATTTGCCGCGGCGACGCAGGGCGGCAGGCCTTTCCGGGCTTTACCCCTGCGTATTTGAAACCTGATTATCGACGTAGCCGGCCGTGACCGCGCCGCGTCTTCCGTGCAAGCCGACCAAGGGCTGCAGGAAACTTGCTTGGAGGGGAGAACTTTTGCGCAAAGCCCGAGTCTATGTTTGCAAGCCTGAGCGATGGCTGATGCAACGCTCCTTCGAGTTCACTGAGGAGTGTTCATGCTAACCCAGGAAGAGGATCAGCAGCTTGTCGAGCGCGTTCAGCGCGGCGACAGGCGAGCTTTCGATCTGTTGGTGCTGAAGTATCAGCACAAGATTCTCGGGTTGATCGTGCGGTTTGTCCACGATACCCACGAGGCCCAGGATGTAGCACAGGAAGCCTTCATCAAGGCCTACCGTGCGCTTGGCAACTTCCGCGGCGACAGTGCGTTTTATACGTGGCTGTACCGCATCGCCATCAACACGGCGAAGAATTACCTGGTGTCCCGTGGAAGACGGCCGCCAGACAGTGATGTGAGCTCCGAGGATGCGGAGTTTTACGACGGCGATCATGGTCTCAAGGATCTCGAGTCCCCAGAGCGCTCGTTGTTGCGGGATGAAATCGAAGGCACTGTCCATCGCACCATCCAGCAACTGCCCGAAGACCTGCGTACGGCATTGACGCTACGCGAGTTCGACGGGCTGAGTTACGAAGACATTGCCAGTGTCATGCAATGTCCGGTGGGTACCGTGCGCTCTCGAATCTTCCGCGCTCGGGAGGCCATAGATAAAGCCCTGCAGCCGTTGTTGCAGGAAACCTGAGACAGCGGCGACAGCGCCAAGAGAGGAACCGCCATGAGTCGTGAAGCTTTGCAGGAATCGCTGTCCGCGGTGATGGATAACGAAGCGGATGAATTGGAACTGCGTCGGGTGTTGAACGCCGTCGACGACGCCGAAACCCGTGCCACCTGGTCGCGTTACCAGGTTGCCCGAGCAGCCATGCACAAGGAGCTGCTGCTGCCTAACCTGGATATCGCCTCGGCGGTGTCCGCTGCGCTGGCCGACGAAGCCGTGCCAGCCAAGGTCAAGAAAGGCCCTTGGCGCAGCATTGGTCGCCTGGCGGTTGCCGCCTCGGTTACCGTGGCAGTGCTGGCGGGTGTGCGTATGTACAACCAGGACGAGATCACGGGTGCAGAGCTTGCTGCCCAGCAGCCTGTCCAGCAGGGCCTGAGTGTGCCACAAGCGCAAGGCCCGGCCGTTTTGGCAGGCTATAGTGAGAGCAGTGAGCAACCGACCGGGCCGATGGCCAATGGCGTGCTGCAGAACCAGGCCGGCTGGGATCAGCGTCTGCCAGGCTACCTGCGCCAGCATGCCCAGGAATCTGCGCTCAAGGGCACTGAAACCGCATTGCCGTATGCCCGCGCCGCCAGCCTGGAAAACCGTTAAGTAAGGAGGATCATGCGCGCGCTACCTCTCCTGTCGCTGCTGATTGGCAGCTGCATGACGGTGCCAGCATTGGCGGCCAATTCTTCGCCTGAGGCGAGTGAATGGCTGAACAAGCTGGCACAGGCCGAGCAAAAACAGAGCTATCAAGGGTCGTTCGTCTACGAACGCAACGGCAGTTTCTCCTCCCACGACATCTGGCACAGGGTCGACGACGGCAAGGTCAGCGAGCGGCTGTTGCAGCTTGATGGCGCCGCCCAGGAGATCGTGCGCGTAGATGGCAAGGTGCAGTGCGTCAGCGGGGCCTTGGCCAGCGGTGTCACGGTGCCGCCGGATACCGCACCGCGTGTGCTTGATCCGCTGAAACTGATGGGCTGGTACGATTTGAGTGTTGCAGGCAAGTCACGGGTCGCCGGGCGCGATGCCGTGATCATTGCGCTCACGCCACGCGACCAGCATCGCTATGCATTCGAATTGCATCTGGACCGTCACTCGGGTTTGCCGCTGCGTTCTTTGATGCTCAACGACAAGGGGCAGTTGCTGGAACGCTTCCAGATGACCCGTCTCGATACCGATGATGTCCCCAGCGACGCTGACCTGCGCCCAGGTGCTGGCTGCAAGCCGGTGCAGCATGTGGCTGCCGGCAGCAATGATACCGTCGCGGGTTGGCGTTCGGACTGGCTGCCACCCGGTTTCGAGCTGGTCAACAGCTCGGTACGCCGCGATCCCAAGCGCAACAGTTCGGTCAGCAGCTTGATGTATGACGACGGCCTGGCGCGTTTTTCGGTGTTCATCGAGCAAGTGAGCGATGATGGCGGCACCGACATGCGCACCCAGTTAGGCCCGACTTCGGCAGTCTCGCGTCGCCTGAATACACCCAAGGGCAAAGTGATGGTGACCGTGGTTGGCGAAATTCCGCTGGGTACGGCAGAGCGCGTTGCCCTGTCGATGCGCCCCCAGGATGCCCAGGCGCGCCAGTAATGGCGCGCTTTTGCGTGCCGAGCCAAGGTGGGCGGGTATACGGCTGAAATGAAATTAAAGCATTGTCATTTGCAATCCATCGGCAAATTTTCTATAGGTCAGGCTTTGAAGAGCCTGGCCTTTCTGCGTTGTGCAGGGGTCTTTCCAAACTACCGCTCGTTGTGACGGGAGTCGTATGTCAATACCACGCTTGAAATCCTACCTAATGATGTTCGCTGCTGTGCTGATGCTCGGCCAAGTCCTCACCGCCCAGGCCGAGGAAGCCCTGCCGGACTTCACCACCCTGGTGGAGCAGGCTTCGCCGGCGGTGGTCAACATCAGTACCAAGCAGAAGCTGCCTGACCGCCGAATCGCCGCAGGCCAGATGCCGGACCTGGAAGGCCTGCCGCCGATGTTCCGCGAGTTCTTCGAGCGCAACATGCCCCAGCAGCCGCGCTCGCCGCGCGGCGACCGCCAGCGCGAGGCGCAGTCGCTGGGCTCGGGTTTCATCATCTCCAGTGATGGCTACGTGCTCACCAATAACCATGTGGTGGCCGATGCCGACGAGATCATCGTCCGCCTGTCGGACCGTAGCGAGCTCCAGGCCAAGCTGGTGGGTACCGACCCGCGTACTGACGTGGCGCTGCTGAAGGTCGATGGCAAGAATTTGCCAACGGTGAAACTGGGTGACTCCGAGAAGCTCAAGGTGGGCGAGTGGGTACTGGCCATCGGTTCACCGTTCGGCTTCGACCATTCGGTGACCAAAGGTATCGTCAGCGCCAAGGGCCGGACCCTGCCCAATGACACCTACGTACCGTTCATCCAGACCGACGTGGCCATCAACCCGGGTAACTCCGGCGGCCCCCTGTTCAACATGAAAGGCGAAGTGGTGGGTATCAACTCGCAGATCTTCACCCGTTCTGGCGGTTTCATGGGGCTGTCGTTCGCCATCCCGATTGACGTGGCGATTGATGTCTCCAACCAGCTGAAGAAAGACGGCAAGGTCAGCCGCGGCTGGCTGGGCGTAGTGATTCAGGAGGTCAACAAGGACCTGGCTGAATCGTTCGGCCTGGACAAACCGGCGGGCGCCCTGGTGGCCCAGGTGCTGGAAAACGGCCCGGCAGCCAAAGGCGGCCTGCAGGTGGGCGACGTGATCCTCAGCATGAACGGCCAGCCAATCGTCATGTCGGCCGATCTGCCGCACCTGGTTGGCGGCCTCAAGGATGGCGAGAAGGCCAAGCTGGAAATCATCCGCAATGGCAAGCGCCAGAACCTGGACATCAGCGTCGGCGCGCTGCCGGATGACGACGTTGAGATTGGCGCTGGCACCGAAGGCGGCGCCGAGCGCAGCAGCAACCGCCTGGGTGTATCGGTCGCCGACCTGACCGCCGAGCAGAAAAAGTCCCTGGAGCTCAAAGGTGGCGTGGTCATCAAGGAAGTGCAGGATGGCCCGGCAGCCATGATCGGCTTGCGCCCGGGTGATGTCATCAGCCATCTGAACAACCAGGCTATCGGTTCGGCGAAGGAATTCACCGAAATCGCCAAGGAACTGCCGAAGAACCGATCTGTGTCGATGCGCGTGCTGCGTCAGGGCCGCGCTAGCTTCATCACCTTCAAGCTTGCTGAATAAGCGGTTTCGCAAGGCGAAAGGGCAGCTTCGGCTGCCCTTTTTCATGAATCTTCACAATTGCCGGAATGATTGCTGTGTACAGTCGGACAGAGGAATCTCCCATAACCCAGCAGCTTAAGGTACAATTCCCGGCTATTTTTCGGCGGGCGTCCGGCTCGCAGCCTTTTCGAGTGTTGACCCGTGAGTGATTTGAGTCATATCCGCAATTTCTCCATCATCGCCCACATCGACCATGGCAAGTCGACGCTGGCTGACCGTTTCATCCAGATGTGCGGTGGCCTGTCGGCGCGCGAGATGGAAGCCCAGGTGCTCGATTCCATGGACCTGGAGCGTGAGCGCGGTATCACCATCAAGGCCCACAGCGTCACCCTTCACTACAAGGCGCAGGACGGCAAGACCTACCAGCTGAACTTCATCGATACCCCCGGCCACGTCGACTTCACCTACGAAGTTTCGCGTTCGCTGGCGGCCTGTGAAGGGGCACTGCTGGTGGTTGACGCCGGTCAGGGCGTGGAGGCCCAGTCCGTAGCCAACTGCTACACCGCCATCGAGCAGGGCCTGGAGGTCATGCCGGTCCTGAACAAGATGGACCTGCCCCAGGCCGACCCGGACCGCGTCAAGGACGAGATCGAGAAGATCATCGGTATCGATGCCACCGACGCCGTGGCCTGCAGCGCCAAGAGCGGTATGGGCGTTGACGAGGTGCTCGAGCGCCTGGTGCACACCATCCCCGCGCCAGAAGGTGAGATCGATGCACCGCTGCAAGCGCTGATCATCGACTCCTGGTTCGACAATTACCTGGGTGTGGTCTCGCTGGTGCGTGTGCGCCAGGGCCGCGTCAAGAAAGGCGACAAGATCCTGGTCAAGTCCACCGGCAAGGTGCACCTGGTCGACAGCGTCGGTGTCTTCACCCCGAAACACACCCAGACCGCTGATCTGAAAGCCGGCGAAGTAGGCTTCATCATCGCCAGCATCAAGGACATCCACGGTGCCCCGGTTGGCGACACCCTGACCCTGTCCTCGACCCCTGAGGTCGAGGTGTTGCCAGGCTTCAAGAAAATTCAGCCGCAGGTCTACGCCGGCCTGTTCCCGGTCAGCTCCGACGACTTCGAGGATTTCCGCGACGCTCTGCAGAAGCTGACCCTGAACGACTCCTCGCTGCAGTACATGCCGGAAAGCTCCGACGCGCTGGGCTTTGGCTTCCGTTGCGGTTTCCTGGGCATGTTGCACATGGAGATCATCCAGGAGCGCCTGGAGCGCGAATACGACCTGGACCTGATCACCACCGCACCCAGCGTGATCTATGAGCTGGAGTTGAAAACCGGCGAAACCATCGTCGTCGACAACCCGTCCAAGCTGCCGGACGTCTCGGCTGTAGCCGACTTCCGCGAGCCGATCGTCACCGCGACCATCCTGGTTCCGCAGGAGCACCTGGGCAACGTCATCACCCTGTGCATCGAGAAGCGTGGCGTACAGCGCGACATGCAGTTCCTCGGCAGTCAGGTGCAGGTGCGTTACGACATGCCGATGAACGAAGTGGTGCTCGACTTCTTCGACCGCCTCAAATCCACCAGCCGCGGCTATGCTTCGCTGGATTATCATTTCGATCGCTACCAGTCGGCCAACCTGGTCAAGCTGGACGTACTGATCAATGGCGACAAGGTCGATGCCCTGGCATTGATCGTGCACCGCGACAACGCGGCCTACAAAGGCCGTGCGTTGACCGAGAAGATGAAGGAACTGATCCCTCGGCAGATGTTCGACGTAGCGATCCAGGCAGCCATTGGCGGCCAGATCATTGCGCGGACAACCGTCAAGGCGCTCAGAAAGAACGTACTGGCCAAGTGCTACGGCGGTGACGTCAGCCGTAAGAAGAAGCTGCTGGAGAAGCAGAAGGCCGGTAAGAAACGCATGAAACAGGTGGGCAATGTGGAAATTCCACAAGAAGCCTTCCTCGCCGTGCTCAGGTTGGATAGCTAGGTCCTATGTCGCTAAATTTCCCGCTGTTGCTAGTCATCGCCGTCTTCATCTGCGGTCTGCTGGGCTTGATCGACCTGCTGTTCCTGGCCCCGCGCCGGCGTGCGGCAATCGCCAACTATCAGGGCAGCGTCAGCCAGCCTGAGATGGCGGTGGTCGAACGGCTGAACAAGGAGCCGTTGCTGGTCGAGTACGGCAAGTCGTTCTTCCCGGTGCTGTTCATCGTGCTGGTGCTGCGTTCGTTCCTGGTCGAGCCGTTCCAGATCCCTTCGGGATCGATGAAACCGACCCTGGAAGTGGGCGACTTCATCCTGGTGAACAAATTCTCGTACGGCATTCGCCTGCCGGTGATCGACAAGAAGGTCATCGAGGTCGGTGACCCGCAACGCGGGGATGTGATGGTGTTCCGCTACCCGAGCGACCCGAATGTCAACTACATCAAGCGTGTGGTTGGCCTGCCGGGCGACGTGGTCCGCTACACCAACGACAAGCGGCTGTTCGTCAACGGCCAGCCCGTTGCCGAACAACTGGTGGGCAGCGAGCCGGGTACCCTGGGCAGTGCTCAGCTGTACAAGGAAAAGCTCGGCGCGGCCGAACACCTGATCCGCAAGGAAATGAGCCGTTATCGCATGCCGCCGGACCAGCAGTGGACCGTGCCTGCGGGCCATTACTTCATGATGGGCGACAACCGCGACAACTCCAACGATAGCCGTTTCTGGGATGACCCGAACATTCCCAAGGAACTGCACGGCATGGTTCCGGACCGGAACATTGTCGGCAAGGCCTTCGCGGTGTGGATGAGCTGGCCAGAGCCCAAACTCAGCCACTTGCCCAACCTGTCGCGGGTTGGCCTGATCCATTGATACCCATCGGCGCTGTCCAGCAGACAGCGCCGAATGCATTTCTGACATAGGCTGTGTTCTCAGGGATCGGGAGATTCGCCACACACCAATCGGCGGACCACAGCCAAACAGTCTTTCAGGATGTTGATTTGAACAACGCGTTGAACAACGATCGGGTGGCCGCATGAGTGCTTCCCTTGCCGGTCTGGAGCGAAAGCTCGGTTACACCTTCAAGAACCAGGACCAGATGCTCCTGGCACTGACCCATCGCAGTTACGCCGGGCGCAACAATGAGCGCCTGGAGTTCCTCGGTGACGCCATTCTCAACTTCGTTGCCGGCGAAGCGCTGTTCGAGCGTTTTCCGCAGGCCCGCGAAGGCCAGTTGTCGCGGCTGCGTGCGCGGTTGGTCAAGGGAGAGACCCTGGCCCGTCTGGCCCGTGGTTTTGATCTGGGCGATTACCTGCGCCTGGGTTCCGGAGAACTCAAGAGCGGCGGCTTTCGCCGCGAGTCGATCCTGGCCGACGCCCTGGAGGCACTGATTGGTGCCATCTACCTGGACGCTGACATGGACACCGCCCGGGAGCGCATCCTGGCCTGGCTGGCCGATGAGTTTGAAGGCCTGACACTGGTCGACACCAATAAAGATCCGAAAACCCGCCTGCAAGAGTTCCTGCAGTCGCGCAGCTGTGAGCTGCCGCGTTACGAAGTCGTGGATATCCAGGGTGAACCACACTGCCGGACCTTCTTCGTCGAATGCGAAGTGGTACTGCTGAACAACAAGAGCCGTGGTCAAGGCGTTAGCCGGCGTATTGCCGAGCAAGTCGCCGCCGCGTCTGCACTGATCGCCCTGGGCGTGGAGAATGGCAATGACTGATAGTAACCCGACCCGCTGCGGCTACGTAGCCATTGTTGGCCGTCCCAACGTCGGCAAGTCGACCCTGCTCAACCACATCCTGGGCCAGAAGCTGGCGATTACTTCGCGAAAGCCGCAGACCACCCGCCACAACATGCTCGGCATCAAGACCGAAGGTGATGTGCAGGCCATCTACGTCGATACCCCCGGTATGCACAAGGCCAACGACAAGGCCCTGAACCGTTACATGAACCGCAATGCCTCGGCGGCCCTCAAGGACGTCGACGTGGTGATCTTCGTGGTCGACCGTACCAAGTGGACCGACGAGGACCAACTGGTGCTGGAGCGCGTGCAATATGTGACCGGCCCGCTGATCATCGCGGTCAACAAGACCGACCGTATGGAAGAGAAAGCCGAGCTGATCCCGCACCTGCAGTGGCTGCAAGAGCAGCTGCCGAACGCCGAGGTGATGCCGATTTCCGCACAGCAGGGGCACAATCTCGAGGCGCTGGAAGCACAGATCGCCAAGCACCTGCCCGAGAACGATCATTTCTTCCCCGAAGACCAGATCACCGACCGTAGCAGCCGCTTCCTGGCCGCCGAACTGGTGCGCGAGAAGATCATGCGCCAGTTGGGTGCGGAGTTGCCGTACCAGATCACCGTGGAGATCGAAGAATTCAAGCAGCAGGGCCATGTGCTGCACATTCACGCGTTGATCCTGGTTGAACGCGATGGCCAGAAAAAAATCATCATTGGTGACAAGGGTGAGCGCATCAAGCGCATCGGTTCCGAGGCGCGCAAGGACATGGAAGTGCTGTTCGATTCCAAGGTCATGCTCAACCTGTGGGTCAAGGTAAAGGGCGGCTGGTCCGACGACGAGCGCGCCCTGCGTTCGCTGGGCTACGGCGACCTGTAAGCCGCGCGCTGGTCCCTGTAGGGGCGGCCTCGTGTTGCGATAGGGCCGCGCAGCAGCCCCGGCGATTTATGCTGCAAAGCTAAAAATCTGGGGCCGCTTTGCGGCCCTTTTCGCGACACAAGGCCGCTCCCACAAGGGCCAGTGCAACCCTCGGCGCGAGTGATTTTTAATGGAACAACCTGTCGGCCAGCCAGCCTATGTGCTGCACAGCCGTGCCTATAAGGAAACCAGCGCGCTGGTGGACTTTTTCACCCCGCAGGGCCGCATGCGCGCCGTGCTACGTCGCGCGCGGGGTAAGGGCGGTAGCCTGGTGCGGCCGTTCGTCCTCCTGGAGCTAGAGCTGCGGGGGCGCGGCGAGCTGAAGAATGTCGGCCGCATGGACAGCAGCGGCATCGCCGCCTGGCTGCATGGCGATGCGCTGTTCAGCGGTTTGTACCTGAATGAGTTGCTGATGCGGCTGCTGCCCGCCGAAGCACCGTTTCCGGCCATTTTCGAACACTACACCCTGACCTTGCAGGCCCTGGCTGAAGGCCGCCCGCTGGAACCTCTGCTGCGTTCGTTCGAATGGCGGCTGCTTGATGAGCTCGGGTATGCGTTTTCATTGAGCCAAGACGTCAACGACCAGCCGATCGCCGCCGACGGCCTGTATCGCCTGCGCGTGGATGCCGGCCTGGAGCGGGTCGAGCTGTTGCAGCCCGGCCTGTTTCGCGGGATCGAGTTGCTGGCCCTGGCTGAAGCCGATTGGGACGCACCTGGCGCCTTGCTCGCTGCAAAGCGGCTGATGCGCCAGGCACTGGCAGTTCACCTGGGGGCAAAACCGCTGGTCAGCCGGGAACTGTTTCGCAAGCGCTGATCAGGACGTATGCTGTTGGGCTCAATCTTCAGGAGAGCCTTTCGTGACTCACAGTAACCGCATGCTTCTTGGCGTAAACATCGACCACGTGGCGACCCTGCGCCAGGCCCGTGGCACGCGCTACCCTGACCCGGTCAAGGCTGCCCTGGACGCCGAGGAAGCAGGCGCCGATGGCATCACCGTGCACCTGCGTGAAGACCGCCGGCACATCCAGGAGCGTGACGTTGTGCTGCTCAAGGATGTGCTGCAGACCCGCATGAACTTCGAGATGGGCGTCACCGAAGAGATGATGGCCTTTGCCGAGAAGATTCGCCCGGCGCACATCTGCCTTGTACCCGAAACCCGTCAGGAGCTGACCACTGAAGGTGGCCTGGATGTGGCAGGGCAGGAAGCGCGGATCAAGGCTGCAGTCGAACGGCTGGCGCGTACCGGTGCCGAGGTGTCGCTGTTCATCGACGCCGACGAACGGCAGATCGAGGCCTCGCATCGGGTTGGCGCACCGGCCATCGAGCTTCACACCGGCCGTTATGCCGATGCCGAAACCCCCACCGAAGTGGCTGAAGAGCTCCAGCGGATCGTCGAGGGTGTGGCGGTTGGCGTGGGGCATGGGCTGATCGTCAATGCGGGTCACGGGCTGCACTACCACAACGTCGAGGCGGTGGCGGCGATCAAGGGTATCAATGAGCTGAACATTGGCCATGCATTGGTGGCGCATGCCTTGTTTGTCGGCTTCAAGGCTGCTGTGGCCGAGATGAAGGCGCTGATCGTGGCGGCTTCGCGCTGATTGTTGGTCGCCTGTACCGGCCTCTTCGCGGGCTTGCCCGCTCCCACAGGTACCCACNGGGAGCGGGCAAGCCCGCGAAGAGGCCAGCACAGGCGGCCGATCACTCGGCAGGAAACACCAGGGTAAACCGGGTAGGCCCCAGGGGGCAGCTGCTGACCTCGACCCGCCCGCCATGCAACTGCATGATCGACTTCACGATCGCCAACCCCAACCCGGTCCCGCCCTCCAGCCGCGAACGCCCCGAACCTACCCGGTAAAACCGCTCGAACAAGCGCGACTGGTGCTCTGCAGGCACACCCGGCCCCTGGTTCTCCACGGATAGCCTGATTTCGCTGCCCGAGCGTTCGATGCGCAGAGCCACGGGTTTACCCTCGGGACTGTGCCGTATGGCGTTGCTCAACAGGTTCGACAGTGCCCGCTGAAACATCAGCCGGTCTCCCAGCGCAGTCCCCCAGCCCTGAACACGTAGCTCAATTTCTTTCAGCTCGGCACTGTAGGCAAACAGCTCGACAACCCGCGCTGCCTCGTCGGACAGCGCCAAGGGTTTCAACGCAACCTGCGTATGCGGCTGGCTGACCTGGGCAAGAAACAGCATGTCGTTGATGATGCGGTTGAGCCGGGTCAGTTCTTCGATGCTGTCTTCAAGCACTTCCCGATAGTTGGCGTTGTCCCGCTCACGGGCCAGTGTCACCTGCGCCTTGCCCATCAGGTTGCTCAACGGTGTGCGCAGTTCATGGGCCAGGTCGTCAGAGAACTGCGACAGCTGCCTGACACCTTGGTCGAGTCGATCGAGCATCACGTTGATACTGCCGGCCAGGTCTGCCAGTTCCTGCGGCAGGGCGGTAGCGGGCAGGCGATGCTGCAGGTCCTGGGCCGACACCTGCCCGGCAATGCGCCGGAAGTGCCGCAATGGTTTCAGGCCGCGCTGCATCAGCCACCATGCCCCCGCACCAATCAAAACCAGTAGCAGTGGCAAGGCGAGCAACGTCGAGTGCAGGTAGGCTTGCAGCAGGGCGTTGTCGTCGGCGCGGTTGAGCGACATCATCACCTTGACAGGGGTGTTGTCGCGCAGGCGCATCAGCCGGGTAACGGTGAGGATCTGGTTACCGCCGCTGTCACGCCAGGCGTGAAAGGCCAGGCGCGCATCGGTGTGCAGTTCACCGACCCGCGATTCCAGGGCCGGGCCGAGGCTGAGCAGGTGGGGGTGGCGGCCGTCGAGAGCCAGCACACTGAGGCTTAGGTTGTCATGCCCCATCACCAGGTCCAGCAGTGGATGGGCGCGGCTGCCCAGGTCCTCGCTGCGCAGGTCGACACGCAGATTGTGCTCGACCTGAAGCATCTTGCGCGCCAAATCCTTGCGCGCGCGGCTGTCCAGTTCGTGATCCAGGGCAAACACGGCCAGGCAGGCCAGCAGCAGCACCAGTGCGGCGCCCATCAATGTCACGCTCAGACCCAGGCGTAACGACAGGCTGGCGTTTTTCAAAGGCGAGCCTCAAGTACGTAGCCCACACCACGCAGGGTATGGATCAGCTTGTTGTCGAACGGGTCGTCGATCTTCGCCCGCAGGCGCCGGATCGAGACCTCGACCACGTTGGTGTCGCAGTCGAAGTTCATGTCCCACACCAGCGAGATGATTTGCGTGCGCGACAACACTTCGCCAGTCTGGCGCATTAGCAGGTGCAGCAGGGCGAACTCCTTGGCGGTCAGGTCGATGCGCTGCCCGGCGCGGTAGGCGCGGTGGCGGCCGGGGTCCAGTTCCAGGTCAGCGACGCGCAGGGTGCTGGGCTGCAGTTGCTGGTCGTTGCGGCGTAGCAGGCTGCGGATGCGCGCCAGTAGCTCAGGGAACTCAAAGGGCTTGAGCAGGTAGTCATCCGCGCCCAAGTCCAGGCCTTTTACCCGGTCGGCCAAGCGACCGTGGGCGGTCAGCATCATGATGCGCGTGGCCGATTCGGCACGTAGCCGCTGCAGCACGGTCCAGCCATCGATTTCGGGCAGGTTGACGTCGAGAATGACCAGGTCATAGGCCTGTTGGCGTGCCAGGTGCAGGCCATCGGTGCCTGTGTGGGCGCAGTCGACCACGTAACCGTTCTCGCGAAGGCCCTGTTGCAGGTAGTCGGCGGTACGCAGCTCGTCCTCAATGATCAGTAGGCGCATGGGGGGCTCGGTGTATTGAAAGGGGGCGATTCTTGACCCTGTAGTGACATCAGGGTCAAGCGTCCCAATGTTACGGCATGAAAAAAGGCCTGCGGTGCAGATAACGGATTTGTAATTCAGCTGTTATCTGGCTGTCTGTTCGGGCCTCTTCGCGGGTAAGCCGCGCCTGTAGGACCGGGTTTACCCGCGAAGAGGCCCGAACAGTCCACACAAGGCCACATTGCAGGACTGTAATCCCCGCCTCACCTTGCCGTTAGCCAGCCCTCGCTAGGATGACCGTGTCTGATCGGTTATTACGAGGCAAACACGATGAACCTGACCAAATACCTGCTGTTGGCCACCCTTGCCCTGGGCAGCGCCAGTGTTTATGCCGAGGGCGGTGCGGAGCGCTCGAAGCAGTTCTGGCAAGCCTTCCGCGAAGACCAGCAGCGACTGCATGGCGACAAGCAACAGGCTGTTGCCGAGCGCGAGCGCAAGGCGCAAGAGAAGGCGCGTGAGGTGGCCAAGGATTGAGGTAACGACACCTGCGCCGCGACGGCTCCTCGCCGCAGGTGTATTCAGGCGCCCCTGCGGGCGCCTTTTTTATTTGCGCGCCAGCAGGGTGGCGCGGCGTGGGGCAGGCAGGCCTTCGACGGTCTTGCTGTGGTCGTTCGGGTCGAGGAAGTCGCTCAGCGACTGGTAGCGCATCCAATCGGTGCTGCGCTGCTCCTCGACGCTGGTCACGCTGACGTCGACGCAGCGCACATCGCTGAAGCCGGCACGGCGCAACCAGCGGGCCAACGCCGGTACCGACGGCAGGTACCAGACGTTGCGCATCTGTGCGTAGCGGTCCTCAGGCACCAGCACCTGGTTTTCGTCGCCCTCGATAACCAGCGTTTCCAGCACCAGCTCGCCACCTTTGACCAGGCAGTCCTTGAGCGCCAGCAGGTGCTCGATGGGCGAGCGGCGGTGATAGAACACGCCCATGGAAAACACGGTATCGAAACCTTCAAGGTTGGCGGGCAGGTCTTCCAGGGCGAACGGCAGGTGCCAGGCCGGTAACTCCGGCAGGTATTGCTGCACGGCCTGGAACTGGCAGAAGAACAGCCAGTTGGGGTCGACCCCGACCACCATGTCTGCGCCGGCGCCGAGCATGCGCCATTGGTAGTAGCCATTGCCACAGCCCACGTCGAGTACGCGTTTGCCTTTGAGGTCCAGGTGCGGGCCGACCCGCGACCACTTCCAGTCCGAACGCCATTCGGTGTCAACGTGCACGCCAAACAGGTCAAATGGACCCTTGCGCCAGGGCGACAGGCCCATCAGTGCCTGGCGCATCTGCGCGCGGGTGGCGTCGTCGCAGTCGCAATCCAGACGCAACCCGTTGACCAGGTCGACTTCACTGGGTTGCAGGGCGGGCAGGGCTTCCAGCGCCCCGCGCCAGCGGTCGAGGTCACCGTGACCCTTTTCCAGCTTGGCGTCCAGTTGCGCTTGCAGGCCTTGCGACCAGGAAGCCAGGGGCGTGCCCGCCAGGCGGCGGACGAGGGGAGACAGATCGATCATGGCAGGGCTATCAACGAGGCGAAGTTAAGGCATTGGAACCAAGGCACCACTTTCGAGAAGCCGGCTGCGCGCAGGCGTTCCTGGTGGGTTTCGAGTGTATCGGGCTTCATCACGTTTTCGATGGCACTGCGCTTCTGGGCGATCTCCAGTTCGCTGTAGCCATTGGCCCGTTTGAAATCCAGGTGCAGTTCATTGAGCAGGTCCTGCGCTTGCTCATCGGCGAAGCGCAGCTTCTCCGACAGAATCAGCGCGCCGCCGGGCAGCAGCGCCTGGCGGATTCGCCCGAGCAGTTCAAGGCGCTGGTCAGGGGCAATGAACTGCAGGGTGAAGTTCATCGCCACTACCGAGGCCGGCTCGAAGGGCAGGGCAAGGATATCGGCCTCCAGCACGTGCACCGGCAGCAACTCCTGGAACATCGAATCTTGTGCAGTGAGGTACTGCCGGCAGCGCTCGACCATGGCAGCGGAGTTATCCACCGCGATTACCCTGCAGCCGTCGCTGCGCACATGGCGACGCAGCGACTGGGTAACGGCGCCCAGCGATGCGCCCAGATCGTACAGTGCGGTGCCTGGCTGGGCGAACCGGGCGGCCAGAACCCCGAGGTTCTCGACAATGGTTGGGTAACCGGGCACCGAGCGCTTGATCATGTCCGGGAACACACGTACGACGTCTTCGTTGAAGACGAAGTCGGGCACCTGCTCCAGGGGTTGGGAGAAAAGGCGGTCGGGTTGTTTGCTCACGGCGAATCCAGGCGGCTGGTGATAGGCAGGGGGCGCATTCTAGCCAAACCGCAGCCGGGATGCATGGTTGGCTGACCAGCGCTGTGCGTTCAATTGACCCGAATGGCGCAATCGAAGGTCTGCACCGGGCGCACTTCCGGGGCCCAGGGTTGCTGGTAGACCAATACCAGGTTCCCTTCGCCGGCAGCGCGGGCCTGGAAGCGCCAGGTCGACATGCCCGAGCTGCCGACGATACCGGTGTCTTCAGGCGCGCTGTAAACCTCGGGGCCAAGGCTTTGCAATACGTTGGGCGCCGGGTTCTGTAACAGCCAGCGGTAGCCGGTGGTGGGGTTGCTGGGCAGGGTAAGCGTGAGGACCTGACCGACCTGCAGGCGCTTTGGGCATTCGCTTTCGGCGTCCAGGTCAACAGGCTGCGAGGGTTGTTGAGCGCAGGCAGAAAGCAGGGCGAAGCTCAGGGGAACGAGCAGACGAGGAGAGGTCATGGTGGCTCCGAAGGCTGGCGATGGCCTGAGGATAACCGATGATCGAGGACATTTGTGTTGCCTGTGCCGGCCCTTTCGCGAGTAAGCCCGCGCCTGCAGGGGTAGCGTACCCGTGCAGGTGCGGGCTTGCCCGCGAAGAGGCCGGTACAGGCTAGAACAGCACTTTCGCCACGTCGGCAAAGCGCTTGGCGAAATGCACTGTCAGGCCTTCGCGCAGGTAGTCCGGCAGTTCTTCGAAGTCGCCGCGGTTGGGCTCCGGCAGGATCAGTTCGAAAATCTTCTGCCGCCGCGCCGCAATCACCTTCTCGCGCACGCCGCCAATCGGCAGTACCTGGCCGGTGAGGGTCAGCTCGCCCGTCATGGCGACACCCTTTTTGGCAGGCTGGTCGCGGGCCAGTGAAAGCAACGCGCTGGCCATTGTGATGCCGGCACTGGGGCCGTCTTTGGGCGTGGCGCCTTCGGGTACGTGCAGGTGGATGAACGCTTCGTTGAAGAAACCAGGATCTCCGCCAAATTGCTTGAGGTTGGAGCTGATGTAGCTGTAGGCAATTTCGGCAGACTCCTTCATCACGTCACCCAGTTTGCCCGTCAGCTTGAAGCCGCGGTTGTGGGTGTGGATGCGGGTCGCCTCGATCGGCAGCGTGGCGCCGCCCATGCTGGTCCAGGCCAGGCCGGTGATAACGCCTTTGCCAGCCAGTACCTGCTCGCTGCGGAACACCGGTATGCCGAGTGCGGTCTCCAGGTCTTTGGTGCCGATCTTAAGTTTGGCGTCGGGGTTTTCCAGCAGCTTGACCACGGCCTTGCGCACCAGTTTGCCCAGTTGCTTCTCCAGCTGGCGCACACCGGCCTCGCGGGCATAACCGTCGATCACCAGGCGCAGTGCGCTGTCGCTGATGCTGAGGCTGGTCTTGGAAACGCCGGCCTTTTCCAGCTGCTTGGGCCACAGGTGGCGCTTGGCGATGGTCATTTTTTCTTCGGTGATATAGCCGGACAGGCGGATCACTTCCATGCGGTCGAGCAACGGCCCGGGTATCGAATCGAGGGTGTTGGCAGTGCACACGAACAGCACCTTGGACAAGTCCAGGCGCAAGTCGAGGTAGTGGTCGAGGAAGTCGACGTTCTGCTCGGGGTCGAGGGTTTCCAGCAACGCTGATGCCGGGTCACCCTGATAGCTCTGGCCCATCTTGTCGATTTCGTCGAGCATGATCACCGGGTTCATCACTTCGACGTCTTTCAGGGCCTGCACCAGCTTGCCGGGCTGGGCACCGATGTAGGTGCGGCGGTGGCCCTTGATCTCGGCTTCGTCACGCATGCCGCCGACGCTGAAGCGATAGAATGGCCGGCCGAGCGATTCGGCGATGGACTTGCCGATGCTGGTCTTGCCCACCCCGGGCGGGCCCACCAACAGCACGATCGAGCCGCTGATCTCGCCTTTCCAGGCGCCCACGGCGAGGAACTCGAGGATGCGCTCCTTGATGTCGTCGAGGCCGGCGTGGTACTGGTCGAGGACTTTGCGCGCATGTTTGAGGTCGAGCTTGTCTTTGCCGTAAACGCCCCACGGCAGGGCGGTGGCCCATTCCAGATAGTTGCGGGTGACGGCGTATTCGGGCGAGCCGGTTTCCAGGATGGCCAGTTTGCCCATCTCTTCATCGATGCGCTTGCGTGCCTGGGGCGGCAGGGTCTTGCCTTCCAGGCGCTGTTCGAACTGTTCGAGGTCGGCGCTGCGGTCGTCCTTGGTCAGCCCCAGCTCCTGCTGGATGACCTTGAGTTGTTCCTTGAGGAAGAACTCGCGCTGGTGCTCGCCGATCTGCCGGTTGACCTCGGCCGAAATCTCGTTCTGCAAGCGTGCGACTTCCACCTCTTTGCGCAGCATTGGCAGTACCTTTTCCATGCGTTTGAGCATGGGCACGCAGTCGAGCACTTCCTGCAACTGGTTGCCGGTGGCCGAGGTGAGCGCGGCGGCGAAGTCGGTGAGCGGCGAGGGGTCGTTGGGGCTGAAGCGGTTGAGGTAGTTCTTCAGCTCTTCGCTGTACAGCGGGTTGAGCGGCAGCAGCTCCTTGATCGCGTTGATCAGTGCCATACCGTAGGCTTTGACCTCGTCGGTCGGCTCGGCGGGCTGGCGCGGGTATTCGACTTCGACCAGGTAGGGCGGGCGGTGGTGCTTGAGCCAGTTGCGGATACGCACCCGGGACAGGCCCTGGGCGACAAACTGCAATTTGCCGTTTTCGCGGCTGGCATGGTGCACCTTGACCAGCGTGCCGTACTGCGGCAGTGCCGAGGTGTCGAAGTGGCGGTGGTCTTCTGGCGGGGTGTCCATGAAGAACAGCGCCAGGCAGTGGTCCGGTGACTTGGCCACCAGGTCGAGCGTTTCGGCCCAGGGTTCTTCATTGACGATGACCGGCAGTACTTGGGCCGGGAAGAACGGGCGGTTGTGGATCGGGATGACGTAGACCTTGTCCGGCAACTGCTGGCCGGGCAGGGCGAGGGCGTGGCCGGTTTCGGCCTGGAGGGTGTGTTCGACTTCGCTGTGTTCGTCCGGGTGTTCCGGGAAATCCTGCTGGTCGCTCATGGGGCACCTGCGTGAATGACTATGGTGCTTAGATGGGGCGGGAGGGGATGGGTTTCAATGGTATGGGAGTGGCCTTGTGTCGCGATTGGGCTGCGCAGCAGCCCCAACATC
>NZ_JBQENN010000024.1:71632-106568 GCF_052044625.1 Pseudomonas sp. 22515 | reverse complement strand
AGGTCATCGTCAAGATTCATTTCGCAAAACCCCTATCTGCGCATGCAGGTAGGGGTTTTGTCTTTGTGGGCAAAAAAACTTGACCTGCTCGAGAGCGGAGATGGCACCGGCTTCGCCGGTGTTCGCGGGTAAACCCGCTCCTACGGGGAAGGGGGCAACGCCAGGCAGGGGCGCATACCCTCCAGGCCAATGTCGCCTCCCACAATTCGAGCCAGAACACTAGAATAGCCACCACGCACCTATTCAGAAGCGCCATATGTCCAATTCTGTCGAACCTGAAACCCTGGACCAGCTGCCGTTGGACGAGCTTGTCGCCTGCCATGAATGTGACCTGCTGCTGCGCAAGCCCGTGCTGCAGCATGATGAGAAAGCCCAATGCCCGCGCTGCGGCTACGAGCTCTATGCCCACCGGCACAATGTGGTCAATCGCAGCCTGGCCTTGGTACTGTCGGCCCTTTTGCTGTTCGTGCCGGCCAATTTCCTGCCGATCATGCAGTTGCACCTGCTTGGTCAGACTTCGGACGATACGGTCTGGAGTGGCGTGCTAGGCCTGTACAACTCGGGAATGCGCGGTGTTGCCGTAGTGGTGTTGCTCTGCAGCATGGTCATTCCGCTGGCGAAACTGCTCTGTCAGCTGGCTGTGCTGTTGAGCATCCGCTTGAACTTCGGGCGTGACTACGGCCTGGTCTTCTACCGCATCTATCACCATCTGCGTGACTGGGGCATGCTCGAGGTCTATTTCATGGGGGTGCTGGTGGCCATCGTCAAGCTGGTGGACCTGGCCGAACTGACCGTGGGCCTTGGGCTGTTCTGTTTCATCAGTCTGTTATTGATCCAGGTGTGGCTCGAGGTGGTGATGTCGCCCCACCAGATCTGGAGTGCGCTATCGGGGGAGGACCTGCATGCGGGCGATTGACGCAGGCATTGTTGTCTGCAATGAGTGTCACGAGCTGAACAGGCAAGAGCCAGACAGCACTTCGCAAACCTGCACACGCTGCGGCGCTGTCGTGCATGCACGCCGGCCGAACAGTATCGTGCGCACCTGGGCGTTGCTGATTGCGGCGTCGATCCTCTACATCCCGGCCAACATACTGCCGATCATGACCGTGAGTACCCTCGGTCAGGGCAGCCCGGACACCATCATGTCCGGCGTCATCACCCTGCTCAAGCATGGCATGGTGCCCATTGCGGCTGTGGTGTTCATTGCCAGTATCCTGGTCCCCACGTTCAAGCTGGTGGGCATCGGCTTGCTGTTGTACTCCGTTCAGCGGCGGCAACCGCTTTCGGCCCGGCAGCGGATATTGATGTACCGCTTCATCGAATTCATTGGGCGCTGGTCCATGCTGGATATCTTCGTCATTGCCATCCTGGTGGCAGTGGTGAATTTTGGCCGAATAGCCAGTGTCGAAGCCAACCTGGGCGCTGTCGCCTTCGCAACTGTGGTGATCCTGACAATGCTTGCCGCTTTAACTTTCGATCCCCGACTGATTTGGGATAACACGGAGTCGGATGACGACCATGAGTGACCTGCCAACGGCTAAAACCCGCCCAGCCTCGAACTGGTCGGCCATCTGGATCCTGCCTTTGATTGCGCTGATGATCGGTGGCTGGCTCGCGTGGCAGGCCTACCGCGACGCTGGCGTGGAAATTGAGGTCCGCTTCGAGTCGGGAGAGGGTATCGTCGCCAACAAGACTGAGGTCATCTACAAAGGCATGCCGGTTGGCAAGGTGAAAAGCCTGGTGCTCGACGCCAAGGGCGACACGCAGGGGGTGATCGCTACCATCGAGATGAACAAGGCTGCCGAGCCCCATCTAACCAAAGGCACGCGTTTCTGGCTGGTGAAGCCGAGTGTCAGCCTGGCTGGTATATCTGGCCTTGAAACACTGGTGTCGGGTAACTACATCGCTGTTAGCCCGGGTGAGGGGGAGCGTACCAAACGCTTTGTGGCATTGAAGGTGGCGCCACCGCTCTCGGATTCTGAACCAGGCCTACACCTGACCCTCAAGGCCGACAGGCTGGGCTCGCTCAACCGTGACAGCCCGGTGTTCTACAAGCAGATTCAGGTTGGCCGGGTGAAAAGCTACCGCCTGTCCGAGGACCAGAGCACCGTAGAGGTGAAAGTCTTCATCGAGCCGGCCTACGCCAGCCTGGTGCGCAAGCACACGCGTTTCTGGAACGCCAGCGGTGTCAGCATCGATGCTTCGCTTTCGGGTGTGAAGGTGCGCAGTGAGTCGTTGTCGAGCATTGTGGCGGGTGGTATCGCCTTCGCCACGCCGGAGTACCGCAAGGACAGCCCGCCCACCGATCCGAGCCTGCCGTTCCGCTTGTACGAGGACTTCGATGCAGCACAGGCGGGTATCCGGGTAAAAGTGAAGCTGAGCGATTATGAAGGCCTGCAGGCGGGTCGCACGCCGGTCATGTACAAGGGTATCCAGGTGGGCTCGCTGAAAGCCCTGAAGATGGAAGACAACCTGGCCAGCGCTTCGGCCGAGCTGACACTCGACCCGCTGACTGAGGACTACCTGGTAGACGGGACGCAGTTCTGGGTAGTCAAACCGTCGATTTCCCTGGCGGGAATCACGGGCCTGGAGGCGCTGGTCAAAGGTAACTACATCGCCATTCGTCCTGGTGAGAAGGGCGCACGGCCAGAGCGTGAGTTCGAGGCGCGTGCCAAGGCGCCGCCGCTCGACCTCAAAGCGCCGGGCCTGCACATGGTGTTGTTCGCCGACACCTTGGGTTCGCTGGAAATCGGCAGCCCGGTGATGTATCGCCAGGTGAAGGTGGGTAGCGTGCAGAGCTATCAGTTCGCCCGTAACAGCAACCGCATCCTGATCGGTGTGCATATCGAGAAGGAGTACGAGAAGCTGGTCAATGGTTCGTCGCGCTTCTGGAACGTCAGTGGGATCACCCTGACCGGCGGCCTGTCGGGCATCAAGATCAAGAGTGAGTCGCTGCAAACACTGATGGCCGGCGGTATTGCGTTCGATACGCCACGGCCCGATGTACCGCTGAAGCGACACATTCCACGCTTCCGCCTGCATGACAGCCAGGAGGCGGTAAACCGTGCGGGTACGTTGATCACCATCCGTGTAGAGCGTGCCGATGGCCTGAAACCGGGCACGGCCATCCGCTTCCGCGGCCTGGATGTGGGCAGCATCGAGAGCGTCGACCTCACCGATGACCTGCAGGCGGTGCTGCTACGGGCGCGCATTACCGAAGCGGCGGATCGTATTGCCCGTGCCGGTACGCAGTTCTGGGTGGTCAAGCCGGCCCTGGGCCTGGTGCGCACTGAAAACCTGGACACCTTGATAGGTGGGCAGTACCTGGAAGTGCAGCCAGCAGCCAAGAACCGTGGGCCACAGCGCGATTTCATCGCCTTGGCCGAAGCACCGCAGGTAGCAGGGCCAGAGGTCGGCCTGCCATTGACGCTCAGTGCGCCACGCCGCGGCTCGATCAAGCCGGGTGTGCCGGTTACCTATCGTGAGGTTACGGTGGGCAAGGTGACAGGCTTCGAGCTGGGCCAGAGCGCTGACCGCGTGCTGATTCATATCCTCATCGAGCCGCGCTATGCCGCCTTGGTGCGCAGCGGTAGCCGCTTCTGGAACAGCAGTGGTTTCGGTTTCGACTGGGGTCTGTTCAAGGGCGCTACAGTGCGTACCGAGTCGGTGGAAACCCTGATCGATGGCGGTATCGCCTTTGCAACGCCAGATGGCGAGCAGATGGGTAACCCGGCACGGCCGCAACAGACCTTTGCCTTGTTCGAAAAGGCCGAGGATGAATGGCTGCAGTGGGCACCGAAGATTCAAATCGCCAAGTGATGTAAAAGTAGGGCCGCCAAACGCGGCCCCGCTTTTTTGTGGGAGCGGCCTTGCGTCGCGAAAGGGGCGCGTAGCGGCCCCTCGGTCTCAGCGCAGAAGCTGAGATTGCCGGGGCTGCTCTGCAGCCCTTTCGCGCCACACAGAGATTGAGTCCCACATGGAGCTGTGCCCGCAAGCATAAATCGCAGGCAACAAAAAACCGACCCTAGGGTCGGTTTTTCGACTAGCGCGTCGCTTAGGCAGCTGCAGCTTCTTTCAGCGCCTTGATGTGGCCATTCAGACGGCCTTTGTGACGAGCAGCCTTGTTCTTGTGGATGATACCCTTGTCGGCCATACGGTCGATTACAGGTACAGCCAGAACGTAAGCGGCTTGCGCTTTTTCGGCGTCTTTTGCGTCGATGGCTTTAACTACATTCTTGATGTAGGTGCGGACCATGGAACGCAGGCTGGCGTTGTGGCTGCGACGCTTCTCAGCCTGTTTTGCACGTTTCTTGGCGGAAGGTGTGTTGGCCACCGTCGAGCTCCTCGAAAGACTTTAGGTAAATAGCAAACAAAATAGGCCGCGAATCATGCCGATCAGTCGAGCGGATGTCAAGGCCACCTGCAAGGTTCCGCCGAGCGGTGCGCCAACAAGCGGGAAAGATTCCTTTCTGCTGCGCGACCTGTACACTCGGGAATTTTTGGCTCCCCTGCGAAGGCGCGGGAGTATCGCACATTCGGACGCTGTCTGGCAGCGTCCTCTGTCATTGGCGTGAATCTTTTCGATGAACCTGCTCAAATCCCTGGCTGCAGTAAGCTCGATCACCATGATTTCGCGGGTGCTGGGCTTTGTTCGCGACACCATCCTGGCCCGCATCTTTGGTGCTGGTGTCGCTACCGATGCCTTCTTCATCGCGTTCAAGCTGCCCAACCTGTTGCGGCGCATCTTCGCCGAAGGCGCATTCTCCCAGGCCTTCGTGCCGATTCTGGCCGAGTACAAGACCCAGCAGGGCGAGGAGGCGACGCGCACCTTCATTGCCTATGTCAGCGGCCTTCTGACCCTGGTGCTGGCCCTGGTGACCGCCATCGGCATCCTCGCTGCACCGTGGGTGGTGTGGGCGACGGCCCCGGGTTTTGTCGACAGCACCGAAAAATACGCGCTGACCACCGACCTGTTGCGGGTGACGTTTCCTTATATATTCCTGATCTCGCTGTCTTCCCTGGCCGGAGCGATCCTCAATACCTGGAACCGCTTTTCGGTGCCGGCCTTCACGCCTACCTTGCTGAACGTGGCGATGATCGCCTTCGCCGTGTTGCTGACGCCGTACTTCAACCCGCCAATCATGGCGTTGGCCTGGGGCGTGCTGGCGGGTGGCCTGGCGCAGTTGCTGTACCAGCTGCCAGCGCTGAAGAAGATCGGCATGCTCGTGCTACCGCGTCTGAACCTCAAGGACACGGGTGTGTGGCGGGTACTGAAGCAGATGCTGCCGGCGATCCTGGGGGTGTCGGTGAGCCAGATCTCGCTGATCATCAACACCATCTTCGCCTCCTTCCTGGTGGCCGGCTCGGTGTCGTGGATGTACTACGCCGACCGCCTCATGGAGCTGCCTTCCGGTGTGTTGGGCGTTGCTCTGGGCACCATCCTGCTGCCGACCCTGGCCAAGACCTACGCCAACAAGGACCGCGAGGAGTACTCACGGATTCTCGACTGGGGCCTGCGCCTGTGCTTCCTGCTGGTGCTGCCCTGCACCCTGGCTTTAGCCATTCTTGCCGAGCCGCTGACCGTTGCGCTGTTTCAATATGGCAAGTTCAGCGCGTTTGATGCGGCCATGACCCAGCGGGCGTTGATCGCCTATTCCGTGGGCTTGCTGGCGATCATTCTGATCAAGGTACTGGCACCTGGCTTCTATGCGCAGCAGAATATTCGCACGCCGGTGAAGATCGCAGTCTTCACCTTGGTCTGCACCCAGCTGTTCAACCTTGCCTTGGTCGGCCCGCTTGCACATGCCGGCCTGGCATTGGCGATCAGCCTCGGTGCTTGCCTGAATGCCGGTTTGCTGTTCTGGAAGCTGCGCAGTCAGCAGCTGTTCGAGCCTCAGCCTGGCTGGGCAGTGTTCCTGCTCAAGCTTGTGTTGGCAGTGACGCTGATGTCGGCAGTATTGCTGGCGGGCATGCACTATATGCCGGCCTGGGAGCAGGGCATTATGCTTGAGCGCTTCCTGCGGCTTGGGGCGCTGATCCTGGCGGGCGTCGTGACGTATTTTGGCTGCCTGTACCTGTGTGGCTTCAGGCCCCGGCATTTCGCTCGCAAGGCCTTGCACTGAGGCTTTTGGCGGGTCAGGCGTCGGTTTTTCGCATTCCACGCCGCCCTTGGGCGCTGCTGCCTGTCACCAGCGCCCGGGTGTGGTTATAATCGGCCACTTTATGAGCAAGAAGCGCGTTATGCAGCTGGTTCGAGGTCTTCACAACCTGCGCCCCGAGCACCGGGGCTGTGTCGCCACCATTGGCAACTTCGACGGGGTTCACCGCGGCCACCAGGCAATCCTGGCGCGCCTGCGCGAGCGCGGTCAGGCCTTGGGCCTGCCGACCTGCGTGGTGATCTTCGAACCGCAACCACGCGAGTACTTCGCACCCGATACCGCGCCAGCGCGCCTGGCCCGGTTGCGCGACAAGATAGAGCTGCTGGCGACCGAAGGTATCGACCGGGTGCTGTGCCTGGCGTTCAACCATCGTCTGAGCAAGCTCAGTGCCGATGCCTTCGTCAAGGCCATCCTGGTCGACGGCCTGGGCGTGCGTCATCTCGAAGTGGGCGATGACTTCCGCTTCGGCTGCGACCGCGCTGGCGACTTCGCTTTCCTGGTCGAGGCCGGCAACGCGTACGGCTTTACCGTCGAGGCCGCCAACACGGTCATCCAGGACGGCCTGCGGGTCAGCAGCACCGAAGTGCGCAAGGCCTTGTCCGAGGGCAACTTCGAGCTGGCCGAACACCTGCTGGGCCGCCCGTACCGCATTACAGGCCGCGTGCTGCACGGCCAGAAGCTGGCCCGCCAGCTCGGCACACCAACCGCCAACATCCAGCTCAAGCGCCGTCGCGTGCCGCTGTCCGGGGTATACCTGGCCAGCATCGTGATCGACGGCAAAGCTTGGCCGGGTGTCGGCAATATCGGCGTGCGCCCCACCGTTGCCGGTGATGGGCGCCCGCACCTGGAGATTCATCTTCTGGACTTTGCCGGCGATCTTTACGGCCGGCGCCTGACGGTGGAGTTCCACCACAAGCTGCGTGAAGAGCAGCGATTCGCCTCCCTGGAGGCGCTGAAGTCGGCGATCGATGCGGATATCGCCGCCGCACGTGCACATTGGCACGCTCAACCGCTAACGAAGAGCCTGAAATGACCGACTACAAAGCCACGCTTAACCTTCCGGACACCGCCTTCCCCATGAAGGCCGGCCTGCCTCAGCGCGAACCGCAGATCCTGCAGCGCTGGGACAGCATTGGCCTGTACCAGAAGCTGCGCGAAATTGGCAAGGATCGTCCCAAGTTCGTCCTGCACGACGGCCCGCCCTATGCCAACGGCAAGATTCACATCGGTCATGCGCTGAACAAGATCCTCAAGGACATGATCGTCCGTTCCAAGACCCTGGCCGGCTTCGATGCGCCGTATGTACCGGGCTGGGACTGCCATGGCCTGCCGATCGAGCACAAGGTCGAGGTTACCCACGGCAAGCACCTCTCCGCCGACCGCACCCGCGAGCTGTGCCGCGAGTACGCTGCCGAGCAGATCGAAGGGCAGAAGACCGAGTTCATCCGCCTGGGCGTGCTGGGTGACTGGGACAACCCATACAAGACCATGAACTTCGCCAACGAGGCCGGTGAAATCCGCGCCCTGGCCGAGATGGTCAAGCAAGGCTTCGTGTTCAAGGGCCTGAAGCCGGTGAACTGGTGCTTTGATTGCGGTTCGGCGCTGGCTGAAGCGGAAGTCGAGTACGCCGACAAGAAGTCGCAGACCATCGACGTGGCCTTCCCGGTTGCCGATGAGGCCAAGCTGGCCGCCGCCTTCGGTCTGGCCTCGCTGACCAAGCCGGCCGCCATCGTGATCTGGACCACCACCCCGTGGACCATCCCGGCCAACCAGGCCCTGAACATCCACCCGGAATTCAAGTACGCCCTGGTCGACACCGGCGAGCGCCTGCTGGTGCTGGCTGAAGAGCTGGTCGAGTCGTGCCTGAAGCGCTACAACCTGGAAGGTTCGGTTGTTGCCACCGCCCAAGGTTCGGCGCTGGAGCTGATCAACTTCCGCCATCCGTTCTACGATCGCCTGTCGCCAATCTACCTGGCCGACTACGTCGAGCTGGGTGCCGGTACCGGCGTGGTGCATTCCTCGCCAGCCTACGGTGAAGACGACTTCGTCACCTGCAAGCGCTACGGCATGGTCAACGACGACATCCTTACCCCGGTGCAGAGCAACGGCGTGTATGTCGAGTCGCTGCCATTCTTCGGCGGCCAGTTCATCTGGAAGGCCAACCCGGCCATCGTCGAGAAACTGAGCGAAGTCGGTGCGCTGATGCACACCGAAACCATCAGCCACAGCTATATGCACTGCTGGCGCCACAAGACCCCGCTGATCTACCGCGCCACCGCGCAGTGGTTCGTGGGCATGGACAAGCAGCCGAGCACCGGCGAGCCGCTGCGTGAGCGTGCGCTGAAAGCCATCGAAGACACCAAGTTCGTCCCGGCCTGGGGCCAGGCGCGCCTGCACGCGATGATCGCCAACCGCCCGGACTGGTGCATCTCGCGTCAGCGCAACTGGGGTGTGCCGATCCCGTTCTTCCTGCACAAGCAGACCGGCGAGCTGCATCCGCGCACTGTCGAACTGATGGAAGAAGTGGCCAAGCGTGTCGAGCAGCAAGGCATCGAGGCCTGGTTCAAGCTGGACGCCGCCGAACTGCTGGGCGCTGAAGCCGATCAGTACGACAAGATCGCTGACACCCTCGACGTGTGGTTCGACTCCGGTACCACCCACTGGCACGTACTGCGTGGCTCGCACGACATCGGCCACGCCACCGGCCCGCGCGCTGACCTGTACCTGGAAGGTTCCGACCAACACCGCGGCTGGTTCCACTCGTCCTTGCTGACCGGTTGCGCCATCGACAACCACGCGCCGTACCGCGAGCTGCTGACCCACGGCTTCACCGTGGACGAGAACGGCCGCAAGATGTCCAAGTCGCTGGGTAACACCATCGAGCCGGAGAAGGTCAACAACACCCTGGGTGCCGATATCCTGCGCCTGTGGGTTTCGGCCACCGACTATTCCGGTGAAATGGCGGTTTCCGAGCAGATCCTGCAGCGCAGCGCCGATGCTTACCGGCGTATCCGTAATACCGCGCGTTTCCTGCTGTCCAACCTGTCCGGCTTCGACCCGGCCCGCGACCTGCTGGCCTCGGAAGACATGCTGGCGCTGGACCGCTGGGCCGTGGACCGCACCCTGCTGCTGCAACGCGAGCTGGAAGAGCACTACAGCGAGTACCGTTTCTGGAACGTCTACTCCAAAGTGCACAACTTCTGCGTACAGGAACTGGGCGGCTTCTACCTCGACATCATCAAGGACCGCCAATACACCACCGGCGCCAACAGTGTCGCCCGCCGTTCCTGCCAGACTGCGCTATACCACATCAGCGAGGCGCTGGTGCGCTGGATCGCGCCGATCCTGGCATTCACTGCCGACGAAATCTGGCAGTACCTGCCGGGCGAGCGCAACGAGTCGGTCATGCTCAACGGCTGGTACCAAGGCCTGAGCGAGCTGCCGGAAGGCACCGAGTTGGACCGCGCCTACTGGGACCGCGTGATGGCAGTGAAGGCATCGGTCAACAAGGAGCTGGAAAACCAGCGCACCGCCAAGGTCATCGGCGGCAACCTGCAAGCCGAAGTGACCCTGTACGCCGACGAAGGCCTGAGTGCCGACCTGGGCAAGCTGGGCGACGAGCTGCGCTTCGTGCTGATCACCTCGGCCGCTAGCGTGGTGCCGTTCGCACAGGCGCCGGCCGAAGCCGTAGCCACCGAAGTCGAAGGCCTCAAGCTGAAAGTGGTCAAGTCCGGCCACGCCAAGTGCGGCCGTTGCTGGCACTTCCGCGCCGATGTCGGCAGCCACCCGGAGCACCCGGAAATCTGCAGCCGTTGTGTCGACAACCTGAGCGGCCAGGGTGAGGTGCGCCACTATGCCTAACCCTGCAGCGGGGCGCTGCGGGCGCCTTGCATGGCTTTGGCTGAGCTTGCTGGTCCTGGTCATCGACCAGACCACCAAGCTGTACTTCAACAACGCCCTGACCATGTACCAGCAGATCGTGGTCATTCCTGACTACTTCAGCTGGACCCTGGCTTACAACACCGGTGCCGCGTTCAGCTTCCTGGCTGATGGTGCAGGTTGGCAGCGCTGGTTGTTCGCCCTGATCGCCGTGGTGGTCAGCGCGGTGCTGGTGGTGTGGCTCAAACGCCTGGGGCGCAACGAGACCTGGCTGGCCGTGGCGCTGGCGCTGGTGCTGGGTGGGGCGATTGGCAACCTGTACGACCGCATCGTGCTGGGCCATGTGGTCGACTTCATCCTGGTGCACTGGCAGAACCGTCATTACTTCCCGGCCTTCAACGTGGCCGACAGCGCCATCACCGTTGGTGCGGTGATGCTGGCGCTGGATATGTTCAAGAGCAAGAAGTCCGAGGATCCGGTCCATGACTGACACCCGTATCGGCCAGAACACCGAAGTCACCCTGCACTTCGCGCTGCACCTGGAAAACGGCGACACCGTCGACAGCACGTTCGATAAAGCCCCGGCCACCTTCAAAGTGGGGGATGGCAACCTGCTGCCGGGTTTTGAAAACGCCCTGTTCGGTTTCAAGGCCGGTGACAAGCGCACCGTGGTGGTTGCCCCGGAGAACGCCTTCGGCCAGCCTAACCCGCAGAACGTGCAGGTCATGCCGAGGTCCAACTTCGAAGGCATGGAGTTGTCCGAAGGGCTGCTGATCATCTTCAACGACGCCGCCAACACCGAGCTGCCGGGTGTGGTCAAAGCGTTCGATGACGACCAGGTCACCATCGACTTCAATCACCCACTGGCTGGCAAGACCCTGACCTTCGAGGTGGAGATCCTCGAGGTGAAGGCCCTGTAAGCCTGGAGCCGAGCATGCAAATCAAACTCGCCAACCCGCGCGGCTTCTGCGCCGGGGTCGACCGGGCGATCGAGATCGTCAACCGCGCGCTGGAAGTCTTCGGCCCGCCGATCTATGTGCGCCACGAAGTGGTGCACAACAAGTTCGTGGTGGAAGACTTGCGTAACCGCGGCGCCATCTTTGTCGAAGAGCTGGACCAGGTGCCGGACGATGTCATCGTCATCTTCAGTGCCCACGGTGTTTCCCAGGCTGTGCGCCAGGAAGCTGCTGGCCGTGGCCTGAAAGTGTTCGATGCTACCTGCCCGCTGGTGACCAAGGTTCACATCGAAGTGGCCAAGTACAGCCGCGATGGCCGTGAGTGCATTCTCATCGGCCACGAAGGGCACCCGGAAGTCGAAGGCACCATGGGCCAGTACGATGCCAGCAACGGCGGCGCCATCTACCTTGTCGAAGACGAGGAAGATGTTGCCAACCTGCAGGTGCGCGACCCGAACCACCTGGCTTTCGTCACCCAGACAACACTGTCGATGGACGACACCAGCCGCGTCATCGATGCGCTGCGTGCGCGCTTCCCGAACATCGGTGGCCCGCGCAAGGACGACATCTGCTACGCCACCCAGAACCGCCAGGACGCCGTCAAGCAACTGGCCGGCGAGAGCGACGTGGTGCTGGTGGTCGGCAGCCCGAACAGTTCCAACTCCAACCGTTTGCGTGAGCTGGCTGAGCGCATGGGCACCCCGGCCTACCTGATCGACGGTGCCGAGGACCTGCAACGCGGCTGGTTTGACCAGGCCGCGCGGATCGGCATCACCGCCGGTGCTTCGGCACCCGAAGTGCTGGTGCGTGGCGTGATCGAACAGCTCAAGGCCTGGGGCGCTACCGGCGCAGAAGAGCTGGACGGGCGCGAAGAGAACATCACCTTTTCAATGCCCAAAGAGCTGCGGGTTCGCTCGCTGATCTAACGGGCTGCACCGCTGCCAATGCAGGGGCTGCTTTGCAGCCCTTGCGCGACTCAAGACTGTTCCTGCAATGACCGCGCTAGCAGCGGTCATTGCTCCGGTCCTCCGTAAGCAACCTGACTCTGCCGCTTGATGCCAGCGCCACTTGATATCGGCTGCGAGCAGCGGCGCGTTCGCACATTTCCAGTGTTGCGCCCAACCAGCTGTTGCCCGACGTCATGGGCACGCCCAGCGCACTGAATTTGAACTGCTCACCGCGATTGCTGGTTATTTTCAGCGGCTTTGAAAGGCGCTGTTCGCGCAGCAGCTGCCGGTTATGCTCCAGCACTACCCGCCACCCATTCCCCCAATTACCGTCCAGCGCCAGCACCAGCACCGGCTGACCCTGCAACAGCGCATGGCTGCGTGCACTGCGCAGCGCCTGCGCCAGATCACGGGCAGCCGCCGCCCGGTGCAGGTCATCGCTCATTCGGGCGTAGGCCGGCATGCCCAGTTGGGTCAGCAAGACCGCCACGGCCAAGGCCGACAACATTTGTATCAGTGTTACGCCGCGTTGCTTCACCGTGCATTCCTCCCTGGACGTGCTTGGCTATAGCTTCCTGGCGGTTGGACAAGAGGTCCAGTCGCCCAAGTTGAAAGCAATGACCGGAAAAGTCGCAGGAGGTGCAGGGATGCACGCAAGGCAAGGGGGCATGACGCTTCTGGAAGTGCTGTTGGCGATCGTGATCGTGGCCGCAGGTCTGTTCGCAACGGCTGCGATGCAATTGCAGGCATTGCAGGCTGCGGACAGCGCGCGCCGGGATGGCCTGGCGGCGATGGCGCTGCACAGCGAACATGAGCGCAGGCGGCGATGAGGCGCTGTCAGGCAGGGTTTGGCTTGCTTGAGATGGTGGTGGCGCTGGCGATCGGATTGATGCTGCTGGCGGCGGCCAGCCAGCTTTTTGTCTCCGCGCACCAGACTTGGCGCCTGCAAAGTACGGCAGTGCGCATGCAGGATTCTGCGCGGCTTGCATTGCTGCGCATGGCGCAGGATATCCGCATGGCCGGGATGTTCGGTTGCCTGCGCCTGAGCCCAGACGACTTTCTGGTCTCCGGCGCGGAGCAGGCCTTTGCCCGGCCCTTGGCGAGCGGCCCGTCAAGTTTGAGCCTGGTCGTCGCTGAGTTACCAGGGTATGCCGGCGACCCCGACTGGACCTTGCTGACAAACTGTATCAACACGGTGGAGGTACACAAGGAGCGCGCGCAAGGTAGCGACACGCTTATGGCTGTGCCTGTCAGCCGGCATCGCTATGCTCACGTTGGAAGTACGCTTTACTTCGAGCGGCGCGGCCGCAATCAGCCCTTGGTCGATCACGTGCGCGAACTGCGTGTGGTGCAGGTGGCTGGAGAGCGGATCGATCTTCAGCTGACATTGTATGAGCCGACCTTGCAGCTTGAGCAGCACCATACGCTGAGCGTGGCATTGCGTAACCCGGTGCCGGCTTCATGAACCGCCAGCGGGGTGTTGTCCTGTTGTTGGCGTTGGTGCTCAGCGTCCTGCTGGGCCTGCTTGCCACATCTGCCCTGCGTGACGCGCTGGTGGAAACACGGATGACCGGCTACCTGAGCGATGGCCTGCTGGCGCTGGAAGAGGCTGAGGCCACTTTGCTGGCCGGGGAGCGCGAACTTGAACGGGCGCCCCCTGACGTTTGTAACGCGTGCCTGCCGCCGCCCAGGCCGCACGATCTGGTTGGGCAGTGGCAAGGTACCCAGACCGGCTTTTTCCAGCTGCAGAACCTGGGTGTCAGCAAACGTGCCGCGCACATGCCCGAAGGGCAGCCGGTTAGCCTGTTCCGGATTACCGCCGTCAGCAAGCAAAGCCGCTCACGGCATGTGCTGGAAGCGGTCTACGCCGTGGCCGGCAATCAAACCCAACGCATCACCTGGCGGCAAAGATTGCGAGGAGACTGACATGCAGCAAGGCTTGAGCCTGATCGAGTTGTTGATTGTGCTGGCCGTGACCGGCATTCTGGCAGCCATTGCCTACCCCAGTTACAGCGACCAGCTTCGGCGAGCCGCGCGCAGCGAAGTGGTTGGCCTGCTGCATGATGCCGCCCTGCGCCTGGAGCGCCACCGCGTGCGCACTGGCCAATACGCCGAGGGCGACCTGGTCTTGCCCGAAGGTACCCGCTACTACAGCCTTCAGGCCCAGCGCGACAGTGACACCTTCACGCTGCGCGCCCGGCGGCTACCGCATGGGCTGATGGCGCAGGATGGCTGTGGCGATTTCCAGCTCGACCAGGCTGGCATGCAGCGCAATCCGGGTGCCGTTGAGCACAGCACGCACTGCTGGGGAAGCTGAAGGTTGAATGATGCCCGGTGCATCGCGGTTTTACTTCAGGTGTTGGATCGACAGATGAGCAAGCAAGTAGTGGTGGTCGGCGGCGGGGTGATCGGCCTGCTGACGGCATTCAACCTGGCAGCCAAGGTCGGCCAGGTGGTGGTGTGCGATCAGGGTGAGGTTGGCCGAGAGTCGTCCTGGGCTGGCGGAGGCATTGTCTCGCCGTTGTACCCGTGGCGCTACAGCGCCGCAGTGACCGCTCTGGCGCATTGGTCGCAGGACTTTTATCCACAGCTGGGCGAGCGTCTGTTCGCCAGCACTGGCGTCGACCCCGAAGTTCACACCACCGGGCTGTACTGGCTCGACCTGGACGACGAGGCTGAAGCGTTGGCCTGGGCCGCGCGCGAGCAGCGGCCGCTGAGTGCCGTGGATATTTCGGCGGCCTACGATGCGGTGCCGGTGCTGGGCCCTGGCTTCAAGCACGCCATCTACATGGCTGGCGTGGCCAATGTGCGCAACCCACGCTTGGTCAAGTCGCTGAAAGCGGCGTTGCTGGCGCTGCCAAACGTGACCTTGCGCGAACACTGCCAGATCACCGGCTTCGTGCAGGAAAAGGGGCGCGTGACCGGTGTACAGACGGCTGATGGCGTACTGGCGGCGGATGAGGTTGTGCTCAGTGCTGGCGCCTGGAGTGGCGACCTGTTGCGTACCCTTGGCCTTGAACTGCCGGTGGAGCCCGTGAAGGGCCAGATGATCCTGTTCAAGTGCGCTGAAGACTTCTTGCCGAGCATGGTGCTGGCCAAGGGACGTTATGCAATCCCGCGACGTGACGGGCACATTCTGGTGGGGAGCACGCTGGAACACGCCGGGTATGACAAGACCCCGACCGGGGATGCGTTGGAAAGTCTGAAGGCATCGGCGGTGGAGTTGTTGCCAGAGCTTGAAGGCGCCACAGTGGTGGCGCACTGGGCGGGACTGCGGCCGGGGTCGCCAGAAGGCATCCCTTACATTGGGCCTGTGCCAGGGCATGAAGGGTTGTGGCTGAATTGTGGGCATTATCGCAATGGGCTGGTGTTGGCGCCGGCTTCGTGCCAGCTGTTTACCGATTTGCTGACAGGGGCCGAGCCGATGATCGACCCGGCGCCGTATGCGCCAGAAGGGCGTTTGGGCTGAGGGCCTCTTCGCGGGTAAACCCGCTCCCACACGAGCGGGTTCACCCGCGAAAGGGCCGCAGAGGCCAATACAGATTTCAGCCAGTAATCGGTGCGTGTAGGAGCGGGTTCACCCGCGAAAGGGCCACAGAGGCCCATACAGATTTCAGCCAGTAATCGGTGCGTGTAGGAGCGGGTTCACCCGCGAAAGGGCCACAGAGCCCCATACAGATTTCAGCCAGTAATCGGTGCTTGCAAGTGCCGGCTCGGATAATGCTGCTCATACACCTTGCACACCCGCAGCACTTGCTCATCGGCAAAGCGCCCGGCCACCACCTGCAGGCCCACCGGCAACCCCTCGCGGGTAAACCCGCAGGGCACCGAGGCTGCCGGCTGTTGGGTCAGGTTGAACGGATAGCTGAACGGCGTCCACTCCATCCATTGCGCCATCCCCGACCCAGGCGGCACGTTGTGTCCGGCTTCGAACGCCACCAACGGCAGCATCGGCGATACCAGCACGTCATATCGCTGATGAAAGGCATTCATCTTCGCAATCAATTCTGCCCGTGCCTCTAGCGCCTGGGTGTATTCGCCAAGGCTGATCTGTGCGCCTTGTTCGGCAATCCAGCGCAGCCCCGGGTCAAGCAACGCTTTCTGCTCATCGCTCAAGGCACTGGCCAACCGCGCCGCACCGGCAAACCACAGGGTATTGAAGGTTTCCAGCGGGTCGCTGAAGCCCGGGTCCACTTCCTCTACCTGCGCACCCAACCGCGCCAGGCGCTGCACCGCTTGCGCCACCAGTGCCTGGATCTGTGGGGCGACCTGCACGTAACCGAAGTTGGCGCTGTAGGCGATGCGTAGCCCACTCAGATCTTGCTGCTGGCTGAGCCAAGGCGCCTGCCGGGGTGCGCCGGCCAAACCGTCGCGGGCATCGGGGCGCGCTACGCAGTCGAGCATCAGCACCGAGTCGTCCACGGTACGCGTCATCGGCCCCAGGTGCGACAGCACGGTCATGGCGCTGGCCGGCCATTGCGGCACATAGCCGAAGGTCGGTTTGATGCCGAAGGTGCCGGTGAAGGCGCAAGGGATGCGAATCGAACCACCGGCATCGCTGCCCTGATGCAGCACCCCCAGGTTCAGCGCGGCGGCTGCCGCAGCACCACCAGACGAACCACCGGCAGTCAGCCTGGTATCCCAAGGGTTGCGGGTAATGCCGTACAGCGGGTTGTCGGTCACGCCTTTCCAGCCGAACTCCGGCGTGGTGGTCTTACCCACCAGCACAGCACCGGCTTCACGCATGAAGGCGCTGAAGGGCGCATCGATTTCCCACGGCCCGGAACCCGAGGTAGTACGCGAGCCTTTGCGGGTGGGCATGCCGCGGGTCAGGGTCAGGTCCTTGATCGAGGCGGGTACGCCATCCAGTCGGCCACAGGGCTCGCCGCGCTGCCAGCGTTGTTCGCTGGCGCGGGCGGCGGCGCGGGCACCTTCGCCGTCGACATGGCAGTAGGCGTTGACCGCCGGGTTATGCAGGTCGATGCGCGCCAGCACATCGTCGACCACCTCGACGGGTGACAACTGGCGGCGCTGGTACAGTTCGAGCAGTTCTACGGCGGTGAGTTCGCCAATCGCGGTTTTCTGGGGCATTTCAACGGGCTCCCGGGTTGGCGGCCTGGAACATGGCGCGCAACAGGACGTCGCAACCATCGGCCAGGTCCTGGGGCGCGGCATTTTCGATTTCGTTGTGGCTGATGCCGCCTTCGCATGGCACGAAGATCATCCCGGCCGGGCCCAGCTCGGCGAGGAAGATCGCATCGTGACCGGCGCCGCTGACGATATCCATGTGGCTCAGGCCCAGCGCACGCGCCCCTTGGCGCACGGCATCCACGCACTGCTCGGCGAAGTACAGCGGCGGGAAGTCGGCTGTCGGGGTTAGCTGATAGCTCAGGCCATGTTTCGCCGTGCTGTTTTCGATGGCTGCGCGCACTTCGCTGACCATGGCGTCGAGGAGCCCAGGGTCGAGGTGGCGCAGGTCGATGGTCATGTGCACCTGGCCGGGGATGACGTTGCGCGAGCCTGGGTGCAAGGTCAGGCAGCCGACCGTGCCGCAGGCATGTGGCTGGTGCGCGTGAGCGACGCGGTTGACCGCAGCCACCACCTCGGCAGCGCCGACCAGTGCGTCCTTGCGCAGGTGCATGGGCGTGGGGCCTGCATGCGCCTCGACGCCGGTAAGGGTCAGGTCGAACCATTTTTGCCCCAGGCAGCCCTGGACCACGCCGATGGTGGTGCGTTGGTCTTCCAGCACCGGGCCTTGCTCGATATGCGCTTCGAAGTAGGCGCCCACGGCATGCCCGGTGGGCACGCGCGGGCCGGCGTAGCCGATGCGCTGCAACTCGGCGCCGACCGACAGACCTTGGTCATCGATCTTTTCCAGGGTTTCCTGCAGGCCGAACTTACCGGCAAACACGCCCGAGCCCATCATGCAGGGCGGGAAGCGCGAACCTTCTTCGTTGGTCCATACCACCACTTCCAGCGGTGCTTCGGTGGTCAGGTGCAAGTCGTTGAGCGTACGCATCACTTCGAGGCCGGCCATGACGCCGTAGCAGCCATCGAACTTGCCGCCGGTGGGTTGGGTGTCGATGTGGCTGCCGGTCATGATGGGCGGCAGGGCAGGGTTGCGCCCGGGGCGGCGTGCGAAGATATTGCCGATGGCGTCGACGCTGACCGTGCAGCCGGCCTGTTCGCACCAGTGTACGAACAGGTCGCGCGCCTGGCGGTCGAGGTCGGTCAGGGCCAGGCGGCACACGCCGCCCTTGGCGGTGGCGCCGAGTTGGGCCAGGTCCATCAATGATTGCCACAGGCGCTCGCGGCTGACCAACGGGCCTTGGCCGAGCAGGTGCTGCGAGGGATCGATGCGGGTGTTCATGGTTCAGCTCTCCTGAAAGTAATCAGTTGCTTGTACTGGCCTCTTCGCGGGCAAGCCCGCTCCTACAGGTCATCCACAGGCCAGAGGTCTTTGCGGGCGTGCTTCCCTGCTGATCAGGCGCTAAGGGCCAGGTAACGGTTCTTGATGCTCGGGTCCTCGCGGAACTGCGCTGCACTGCCCTGGTAAGCGACGCGGCCCTGCTCCAGCACATAGTGGCGATCAGCAAGGGCATCGCAGACCATCAGGTTCTGCTCTACCAGCAGGATCGACAGCCCTTCGTCCTTGATCCGTCGCAGGATCTTCACCAGTTCATCGACAATCACCGGGGCCAGGCCTTCGGTGGGTTCGTCGAGGATCAGCAGCCTGGGGCCGTTGAGCAGGGCGCGGGCGATGGCGAGCATCTGTTGCTCGCCACCGGATAGGGCAAAACCACCGTTGCGGCGACGCTCCTTTAGGCGCGGGAACATGCTGTACACGTCCTCCAGCTGCCAGCGGCTGGTCTTGCGCACGGCAATCTTCAGGTTCTCCTCCACGCTGAGCTGGCGGAAAATGCCGCGGTGTTCCGGCACCAGAGCAATGCCGAGGCGGGCGATATCGAAAATTTCGCGTCCGACCAACTGCTGGCCGTTGAAGCTGATCTGCCCCTGCCGTGGGCGGACGATGCCAAGGATGCTGCGCAAGGTGGTGGTCTTGCCTGCGCCGTTGCGCCCCAGCAGCGTTACCAGTTCGCCAGCCTCAACCTTGAGCGAGACACCTTCGAGCACATGGCTCTTGTCGTAGTAGGAATGGATCGAATCGACGTTGAGCATCAGGCGGCCTCTCCAAGGTAGGCGGTGCGTACGCGCTCGTCGTTGCGCACCTGTTCAGGGGTACCCTCGACCAGGATCTGGCCGTGACTCATCACCGTGATGCGCTGGCTGATCGACATGACAATGCTCATGTTGTGCTCGATCAGTAGCACGGTATGGTCGCGGCCAAGGTCGCTGATCAGGTCGGTCATCACCGGGATGTCGTCGATGCCCATGCCCGAAGTGGGTTCGTCGAGCATCAGCAGGGTGGGCTTGGCGCAGATCGACATGCCCACTTCCAGCACCCTTTGCTGGCCGTGCGACAGCTCGCCCGCCAGGGTTTCGGCACGGGCGCTCAGTTTCAGGCGCTCCAGCACCTGGTCGGCGGTGTTCCAGTGGCTGCGCTTGTGCTCGACGCTGCGCCAGAAGTTCAGCGCGCCCAGGCCATCACGGCCTTGGGCGGCCAGGCGCAGGTTCTCGCGCACTGAAAGGTTCTGGAACAGGCTGGTGAGCTGAAACGAACGCGCCATGCCAAGTGCCACCCGCCCGTGGGACGGCTTGCGAATGATGTCCTGGCCATTGAACAGGATCTTGCCGGCCGTGGCCTGACGTTCGCCGGTCAGGCAGTGGAACAGGCTGGTCTTGCCGGCGCCGTTGGGGCCGATAATGGTGTGGATGGTGCCGGCGCGCACTTTGAGGTCAACGCCCGCGACCGCCTTGAACGGCCCGTAGGCCAGCTCCAGCTGGCGGGTTTCCAGGAGGTAGTCGCTCATCACAGGGTCTCCTTGGTCTTGGCCTGGGGTTTGTCATCGGCATTGCGGGTGGCCAGCAGGCGCTTGCCCAGTTCGGTCAGGCCGCCCCACAGGCCGCCACGCATGAACACCACCACCAGAATCAGGATCACCCCCAGCAGCATCAGCCAGCGTGGCCAAAGTTCCGACAGCACGTCACCCAGCAGCACGATGGCGCCAGCCCCCAGCAGCGAGCCGAACAGTGAGCCGGTGCCGCCAACGATGGTCATGATCAGGATGTTCTCGCTCATCATCAGGTCGATGTTCGACAGCGGCGCAAAGTGCAGCAGCATGGCGTACAGCGCCCCGGCGATGCCGGTGATGGCGCCCGACAGCATGAACACCAGAATCTTGAAATGGCGGGTGTCGTAGCCGATGGCGGCGGCGCGGGTCTCGTTCTCACGGATAGCCAGCAGGGTGCTGCCGAATGGCGAACGGATCACCCGCAGGGCTGCGGCGAAGATCAACAGGAACAGCACCGCGACGAACACATAGAAGTGCCGCGGATCGGCCAGGTCGACCAGCACATGGCCGGCGATTTCGATATTCGGCCGTGGCACATCAAGCAGGCCGTTGTCACCGCCGGTCCAGCCGCTGAGGGTATAGGCCAGGAAGTAGGCCATCTGGCTGAAGGCCAGGGTCAGCATGACGAAGTAGATGCCCGTGCGACGGATCGCCAGTGCGCCCACCAGCAGCGCGAGGAAGGCGCCGAACACAGCTGCGCCAAGCAGCGCGGCGAACATGCCCCACTGCAGGTGGATCATCAGCAGCGCTGCGCCATAGGCGCCCACGCCAAAGAAGATGCCCTGGCCGAACGACAGCAGTCCGGTGTAGCCGAGCAGCAGGTTGCAGGCCAGTGCGGCCATGGCAAAGATCAGGATCTCGGTAGCCAGGGTGGCCGAGGGCAGCAACAGCGGCAGCGCCACCAGGCTGGCAACTACCAGCGACAGCAGCGCCGGGGCGCGGCCCTTGGCGACTGGCAATGGGTTTTTCTCGCTCATCTCAGGCTCTCCCGAACAGGCCGTAGGGACGGACCAGAATCACTGCTGCCATGGCGCCATAGATCATCAGGCTGGCGCCTTGCGGCCAGAGACTGGTCATCATGCTTTGCACCACACCCACCAGCAGGCCGCCAACCAGCGCCCCGCCGAACGACCCCATGCCGCCAATCACCACCACCACGAAGGCAATGCCGAGGATTTCCGGGCCGACGAAGGGCTGGGCGCCCCGTAGCGGCGCAAACAGCACACCCGCCACACCTGCCAGGCCCACGCCCAGGGCGAATGTCAGGGAGAACAGGCGGAAAATGTTGGTGCCCAACAGCGACACGGTCTCGGTGCTTTCGCTACCGGCCCGCACCAGTGCGCCGAAACGGGTGCGTTCCAGCAGCAGCCACAGGCCAATACCGATCAGCGCTGCGAAGCCGATCAGGAACAAGCGGTAGTAGGGGTAGATGAAGTCGCCAAGTATCAGCACCCCGCGCAGTTCAGGTGGCACGGCAATGTTCTTGCCCACCGGGCCCCAGATCAGCACCGACGCTTCCTGGATGATCAGCGCGATGCCGAGGGTGACGAGGATCTGGAAGGTGTGCGGCAGGTGGTAGATGCGTTTGATCAACAGGCGCTCGACCGCCCAGGCCAGCGCGGCCACCACCAGTGGCGCAATCAGCAGCGCCAGCCAGAAGTTGCCGGTGACGGCCACGGCGGTATAGCACAGGTAGGCGCCCAGCAAGAAAAACGCGCCGTGGGCGAAGTTGACGAAGTTGAGCAGGCCGAAAATGATCGTCAGGCCCACGGCGATGAGGAAGTAGATCATCCCCAGGCCCAGGCCGTTGAGCAGTTGGAACAGGTACAAATCGAGCATGAGCGTGCCCTCGACAGCGCGCCGGGCGGCTGCCTGTACAAGTGTTTGTGACTAACGCCGCAGCTTCAGGCCAGGGCGCAACCGGTGTGATCGACCTCGACGAAGGAGCGGCCCGAACTGATGACTTCGGCCAGGTCGTCCTCGTCGCGCATCTGCCCCTGGGGCTTGCCGCGCAGCAGGTAGTAATCCTTGAGCACCTGGTGGTCACCCGGGCGGATCAGTTCTTCGCCGGTCGGGCCCTGGAAGCGCATGCCCTGCAATGCCGCAGACACGGCGGCCCCGTCCAGGCTGCCGGCCTTGACGATGGCCTCGAGCATCACCTTGGTGCCGATGTAGTCGGCGGCCAGCGGGTAGTTGGGGTTGATGCCATAGGCCTTGCGGGTGGCGGCGACCAACTGTTTGTTCAGCGGGGTGTCGACCTGGTGCCAGTACTGCGCACCCAGGTACACGCCCTCGAGCACGTCGCTGCCCAGCTCCTGGAACTGGTCGAGGCCGGCAGACCACACCATCAGCACTTTCATGCGGTCCTTGATGCCGAAGTTGACCGCCTGGCGCAGGGCGTTGGAGGCCTGGCTACCGAAGTTGAGCAGCACCAGCACGTCGGGCTTGGCGGCGATGGCGTTGGTCAGGTAGCCGGAAAATTCCTGCTCCTGCAGCGAGTGGTAGCTGTTGCCGATGTGTTCCACGCCGAGCTCGGCGAACACTTTGCGGGCGTTGTCCAGCAGGGCATCGCCGAATACGTATTGCGGGGTGATGGTGTACCAGCGCTTGGCCTGGGGCAGCTGGCGGCTCATCGGCACCAGGGTTTCGCGGATGGCACCATAGGTGGGCACCGACCAGCGGAAGGTTGAGGCATTGCAGTCCTTGCCGGTGATTTCATCGGCGCCCACAGGCGTCATGAACACGCCGCCGGCTTTGTGGATTTCCTTGGACACCGCCAGTGCCGATGACGACAGGGTGCACCCCTGGAAGAAGCGTGCGCCATCCTGGCCGATGGCTTCCTGCACCTTGCGCACCGCCTTGCCGGCGTTGCCTTCGGTGTCGATGACTTTGTACTTGAGCGGGTGGCCGAGCAACTGCGGGTGCTCGGCGATGGCCAGGCGCGAGCCCATGTCGGCGTACTTGCCGTAGCTGGCGAAGGCGCCCGACATGGACTTGAGCCCATAGAAGGTCAGCGGTTGGTCGGCGAATGCCCGGTGTGCCCCCAAGGGGAGGCTACCTAAGGCACCCAGGGCAAGGCCTGCCTTGAGCAGGGTACGTCTTTGCATGAGTAACTCCTTGTTTGTGGTTATTAGGCAGGAGTGGCAATGACAAAGCGGGTACGGCCGGGCCTGTGTGCAGGCCTCTTTACAGGCGCATCAGTGGTGGTGATCGAACTCCAGCAGGAAGTTACGGGCAACCTCGCCTTCCAGCGCGGTCATGTGGTGCTCGGCGTCGCACATGTGTTCGTGCATCAGCCGGCGTACGGCGGGTTCGTCGCTGGCGCGCAAGGCGGTCAGCAGTTGCTTGTGGTAGCCGATGTTGGCGGCGGCGAACTGCTGGCGCTTGGGCAGGTAGGCCTTTTTCAGCACCACCAGGTCGCGCAGCAGGTCGTTGAGGAACACCGCCATGAAACGCAGCAACGGGTTGGGGCAGCGGTCGGCCAGCAGGGTGTGGAATTCAAGCTCCGCCAAGCGCTGCTCACGCTGGCCTTCTTCGCTGTCTTCCGGCGCGCTGCAGAAGTCGATGTTGGCCTGCAGCGCGGCATAATCGGCCTCGCTCAGCTTGCCCATCACCGACACCGCCAGTTCTACCTCGATGACTTTGCGCAGCTGGTACACCTGTTCGCCGTCCAGGTGCTGGAAATGCAGGTAGTTGCGCAGCGCGCGGCTGGCTGGCTCGGTGCCCACTTCGTTCAGGTAGGCGCCCCCGGTCGGGCCGGTGCGGGTGCTGACCAGGCCTTCCACTTCGAGCGCCTTGAGCGCTTCGCGGGCGGTGCCCTTGGAACATTCGAAATGCTCCATCAGTTCACGCTCGGTGGGCAGGCGGTCGCCGGGGTGTAGCGCTTCGGTGACGATCGAGCGCTTGACTGATTCGACGATCACATCGGACAGCTTCTGGCGCTTGCGTTTGGGTTTGAGCATTTCGCTATTTTTCATATTTATGCGGATAAATAGGATTTAGCGAATTTTGGCCGGGCGGGTCAATGCTGGTGCTGGGGGAGGGGTCGTAAATGGTGTGAAAGGGTCGGGGAGGGATATGTGGAACACGAAATTGCAGATAAAAACTGTGGGAGCGGGCGTGCCCGCGAACACCGGCGAAGCCGGTGCCATACACCGTGGTGCCTGCTTCGCGGGCAAGCCCGCTCCCACAGATTTCGAATGGGTTTCAGGATTGAACAGACATCGTGTTCAGCCTTGGTGGCCAGGGCCCTGCTGCAGGTGGGCCTGGCTGCAATACCACTCATTACCCTGCTGCAGCGCCCGGTCGTTGGGCAGGTGCACGCCGCAATGGGCACAGCGCACCATCTTCAGCGGCGCATCCAGCTTCGCCTCGGGGTGCGACTGCTGGCTGACTTTGAACTTGCGCCACAGCCAGAACGCGGCGGCGATCAGGGCGATCCAGAAAAGTAGGCGAACCATGGTGTCCAGCTTGTCGATTGAAGAAGCCAACAGTCTAGGACGCGGCCAATAAAAAAGGGAGGCCCAAGGCCTCCCTTTCATTCACCGCTGAAGGTCAGTCGAACAGACCAAAGGTCATGTAGCTGAACCAGGAACGGTCTTTCTCGGCTTCTTTCGGGCCTTCCGGCACGATCGGGTCGCCGTTCTCGTCTTTAGGCAGCAGCTCTCGCGGCATCTCGTCGCGCGCGTCCTGGAACTGCTTGACCACGTCCTGGTTGGCGCGGGTTTCGCCTGGCGGCAGCGGGGTATCGGTTTCGATCAGGCCCAAGGTGGCCTTGGACAGCCAGCCGCGGCCGTCAGACTCGGTCTGCTTGGGCTGGAACTCGCCATCGACCAGGCTCGGGTGGTCCGGGTAGTTGAGCTTGAGGGTTTCCAGGCTCGTGGCGGCCAGTTCGTCCAGGTGCAGCTTCTGGTACGACTCGACCATCACCGCCAGGCCGTCACCGACGGACGGGGTTTCCTGGAAGTTTTCGACCACGTAGCGGCCACGGTTGGCAGCCGCTACATAAGCCTGGCGGCTCAGGTAGTAGTCGGCCACGTGGATTTCGTACGAAGCCAGCAGGTTGCGCAGGTAGATCATGCGCTGCTTGGCGTCTGGCGCGTAGCGGCTGTTGGGGAAGCGGCTGGTCAGCTGGGCGAACTCGTTGTACGAGTCGCGGGCGGCGCCCGGGTCACGCTTGGTCATGTCCAGCGGCAGGAAGCGCGCCAGCAGGCCACGGTCCTGGTCGAACGAGGTCAGGCCCTTGAGGTAGTAGGCGTAATCGACGTTCGGGTGCTGCGGGTGCAGGCGGATGAAGCGCTCGGCGGCCGACTTGGCGGCCTCGGGCTCGGCATTCTTGTAGTTGGCGTAGATCAGCTCAAGCTGCGCCTGATCGGCATAGCGGCCGAACGGGTAGCGCGACTCCAGGGCCTTGAGCTTGTTCACGGCGCTGGTGTAGCTGGAGTTGTCCAGATCAGCCTGGGCCTGCTGGTACAGTTCGGCCTCGCTGAGGTTCTCGTCAATGACCTCTTTATTAGAGGAACAGGCCGCGGTAAGCCCGAGGATGGCGATCAGCAGCAGGTGTTTCACTTGCATGGCGGCTTGCGTCCCTTTGACGGCCGCTGTCTTGGGCGGTGCCGTCCTGTTATGATGAGCGCCCCGGCCAACCCCGGGACAAAAGAAGCCGTATTTAACCACAAGCTCGCAGCCGAAACCAAAGGCTGTGCGCCCGCCGAATCGAGCATGTCCGAGATCATTCAACTTAGCGCAGAGGTACCGTCCGAACTGGGCGGCCAACGCCTCGACCAGGTCGCCGCCCAATTGTTCGCCGAGTACTCGCGTTCGCGGCTAACTTCGTGGATCAAAGAGGGCCGCCTGACGGTCGATGGTGCAGTCGTGCGCCCTCGCGACCTTGTTCATGGCGGCTCTCTGCTTGCCCTGGAGGCTGAACAAGAGGCCCAGGGCGAGTGGATCGCAGAAGATATCGAACTGGATATCGTCTACGAAGACGACCACATCCTGGTGATCAACAAGCCTGCCGGGCTGGTTGTGCACCCGGCGGCCGGGCATGCCAGCGGCACCCTGCTCAACGCGCTGCTGCACCATGTGCCAGACATCGTCAACGTGCCGCGCGCCGGTATCGTGCACCGCCTGGACAAGGACACCACCGGCCTGATGGTGGTGGCCAAGACCCTGCAGGCGCAGACCAAGCTGGTCGAGCAGATGCAGGCCCGCAAGGTCAGCCGCATCTACGAGTGCATCGTGATTGGCGTGGTGACTGCCGGTGGCAAGATCGACGCGCCCATCGGCCGTCATGGCGGCATGCGCCAGCGCATGGCTGTAACCGACGGCGGCAAGCCGGCGGTCAGCCACTACCGCGTACTCAAGCGCTTCCGCTCGCACACCCATGTGCGGGTCAAGCTGGAAACCGGCCGTACCCACCAGATTCGCGTGCACATGGCCCACGTGGGTTTCCCGCTGGTTGGCGACCAGACGTACGGCGGGCGCTTCCGTATTCCGCCCGCTGCCAGCCCGACCATGGTCGAGGCGGTCAAGACCTTCCCGCGCCAGGCGCTGCATGCGCGTTTCCTCGCCTTGGCCCACCCGATTACCGGTGAAGTCATGAAGTGGGAATCGCCACTGCCGGATGACTTCGTCTGGTTGCTGTCGCTGCTGAACCAGGACCGCGAGAGCTTCATCGGATGAGTGACCTGACGCAGGCGTTGCTGTTCCCCGACTGGCCGGCCCCGGCCTCGGTGCGCGCCTGTGTCACCACCCGTCAGGGCGGCGTCAGCTTGCCGCCTTACGAAACCTTCAACCTCGGCGACCATGTTGGGGATGACCCTGCCGCGGTTGCCGAGAACCGCCGCCGCCTGAGCGAACAGTTCACCATCCAACCGGCCTGGCTCAAGCAGGTGCATGGGCGGGTGGTGGCGGATGCCGACCCGGCGGTGGTCGCCGAGGCCGATGCCAGCTGGACCCACCAGCCTGGCATTGCCTGCACCGTGATGACCGCCGATTGCCTGCCTGCGCTGTTCTGCGACCGTGCCGGCACCCGCGTGGCGGCGGCACATGCGGGCTGGCGCGGGCTGGCGGGTGGCGTGCTGGAAGCCACGCTGGACCGGCTGGCGCTGCCGCCAGCAGAGGTGCTGGTGTGGTTGGGGCCTGCCATTGGCCCGCAAGCGTTCGAAGTGGGGCTGGAAGTGCGTGATGCCTTTACCGCCGTGCACCCGCAAGCAGCTCGGGCATTCGTCGACGGCGAACGGCCAGGCAAGCTGTTGGCGGATATCTATGAGCTGGCGCGTATTCGCCTGGCTGCCCGTGGCGTGACTGCTGTTTATGGCGGTGGTTTGTGCACGGTCAGTGATGCGCGGTTCTTCTCCTATCGCCGTACCCCGCAGGGTGGGCGTTTTGCATCGTTGGTCTGGCTGGACCCGCGCTAGCCTGTACCGGCCTCTTCGCCAGCACGCCCGCTCCCACAGAGATTCCGCAAACGTTGAAACCGGTGGTGTACCTGTGGGGGCGAGTATGCCCGCGAATGGCCCCCCATTAATCCAACAGGTTGACTTTGGTCAACCCCGCTACGCTTGAATCTTCCAGAATCAGCCTTATCTATAAAGGCATCTCAGGCAGGTTTCTTTATAAACAGGCGCTGTCCATCGCTCCGACCTGCCCTTTAAAGGAAGGTACACCATGCGAATAGACCGTTTAACCAGCAAGCTGCAACTTGCAATATCCGATGCCCAATCTTTGGCCGTTGGCATGGACCACCCAGCCATCGAGCCCGTGCACCTGTTACAGGCGCTGCTCGAACAGCAGGGCGGCTCCATCAAACCGCTGCTGATGCAGGTAGGCTTCGACATCAATGGCCTGCGCCAGGGGCTGGTGAAAGAGCTCGACCAACTACCAAAAATACAGAACCCTACCGGCGACGTGAACATGTCGCAGGACTTGGCACGCCTGCTTAACCAGGCAGACCGCCTGGCACAGCAGAAGGGCGACCAGTTCATTTCCAGCGAGCTGGTGCTGTTGGCCGCCATGGACGAAAACAGCAAGCTCGGCAAGCTGCTGCTGAGCCAGGGCGTGAGCAAGAAAGCGCTGGAAAATGCCATCAACAACCTGCGTGGTGGCGCGGCAGTGAATGACGCCAACGCCGAGGAGTCGCGCCAGGCGCTGGACAAATACACCGTCGACCTGACCAAGCGTGCCGAAGAGGGCAAGCTGGACCCGGTCATTGGCCGTGACGATGAAATCCGCCGTACCGTGCAGGTGCTGCAACGCCGTACCAAGAACAACCCGGTGCTCATCGGTGAGCCTGGCGTGGGTAAAACCGCCATTGCCGAAGGCCTGGCCCAGCGCATCATCAATGGTGAAGTGCCCGACGGCCTCAAAGGCAAGCGGCTGCTGGCGCTGGACATGGGCGCGCTGATTGCCGGTGCCAAGTACCGCGGTGAGTTCGAAGAGCGCTTGAAAAGCCTGCTGAACGAACTGTCCAAGCAGGAAGGCCAGATCATCCTGTTCATCGACGAACTGCACACCATGGTCGGCGCCGGCAAAGGCGAGGGCGCCATGGACGCCGGCAACATGCTCAAGCCGGCCCTGGCCCGCGGCGAGCTGCATTGCGTAGGTGCCACCACGCTGAACGAGTACCGCCAGTTCATCGAAAAAGACGCCGCCCTGGAGCGCCGTTTCCAGAAAGTGCTGGTCGAGGAGCCGAGCGAGGAAGACACCATCGCCATCCTGCGTGGCCTGAAAGAGCGCTATGAAGTGCACCACAAGGTGGCCATCACCGACGGTGCAATCATCGCTGCGGCCAAGCTCAGCCACCGCTACATTACCGACCGCCAGCTGCCGGACAAGGCCATTGACCTGATCGACGAAGCGGCCAGCCGCATCCGCATGGAGATCGACTCCAAGCCGGAAGTGCTCGACCGCCTTGATCGCCGCCTGATCCAGCTGAAGGTGGAGTCGCAGGCGCTGAAGAAAGAAGAAGACGAAGCGGCGAAAAAACGCCTGGAGAAGCTGACCGAAGAAATCGAGCGGCTGGAGCGTGAGTATTCCGACCTGGAAGAAATCTGGGCTTCGGAGAAAGCTGAAGTGCAGGGTTCGGCGCAGATCCAGCAAAAGATCGAGCAAGCTCGCCAGGAGCTGGAAACCGCCCGTCGCAAAGGCGACCTGAGCCGCATGGCCGAACTGCAGTACGGGGTGATCCCGGACCTGGAGCGCAGCCTGCAGATGGTCGACCAGCACGGCAAGACCGAAAACCAGTTGCTGCGCAACAAGGTCACCGAGGAAGAAATTGCCGAAGTGGTGTCGAAGTGGACCGGCATTCCTGTGGCCAAGATGCTCGAAGGCGAGCGCGAGAAGCTGCTGAAGATGGAAGAGCTGCTGCACCAGCGCGTGATTGGCCAGAGCGAGGCGGTAACCGCCGTAGCCAACGCCGTGCGCCGCTCGCGTGCCGGGCTGTCCGACCCGAACCGGCCAAGTGGTTCGTTCCTGTTCCTCGGCCCGACCGGTGTGGGCAAGACCGAACTGTGCAAGGCGCTGGCCGAGTTCCTGTTCGACACCGAAGAGGCGATGGTGCGCATCGACATGTCCGAATTCATGGAGAAGCACTCCGTAGCGCGCCTGATCGGTGCACCACCAGGCTATGTAGGGTATGAAGAGGGCGGTTACCTGACCGAGGCCGTGCGGCGCAAGCCTTACTCGGTGGTGCTGCTGGACGAGGTGGAAAAAGCCCACCCGGATGTGTTCAACGTGCTGTTGCAGGTGCTGGAGGACGGCCGCCTGACCGACAGCCACGGGCGCACCGTGGACTTCCGCAACACCGTGATCGTGATGACCTCCAACCTGGGCTCGGCGCAGATTCAGGAACTGGTGGGTGACCGCGAGGCACAGCGTGCGGCAGTGATGGATGCGGTGGGGGCGCACTTCCGTCCGGAGTTCATCAACCGCATCGACGAAGTGGTGGTGTTCGAGCCTTTGGGCCGCGAGCAGATTGCCGGTATTACCGAAATCCAGCTCGGCCGCCTGCGCAGCCGCCTGCTGGAGCGCGAACTGTCGCTGAGCCTGAGCCCAGAGGCGTTGGACAAGCTGATTGCCGTGGGTTACGACCCGGTATACGGCGCACGGCCGCTGAAGCGGGCGATCCAGCGCTGGATCGAGAACCCGCTGGCGCAGCTGATTCTGGCCGGCAAGTTCCTGCCCGGTACGGCGATCACCGCCAAGGTGGAAGGCGACGAAATCGTCTTTGGCTGATTGTGTTGCACCATGAGCCCCGCGTTTGCGGGGCTTTTTTCTGCCTGTTGCCCATGTCGGCCTCTTCGCGGCCAACCCTGCGCAGATTTTTGCAGGCTATGCAGCCCCTCGTAGGCGCGGGTTTAGCCATGAAAGGGCCGGCACAGCCCAGCTATTTCGGGCCTTTGCGCCAATCCGGGGTAACCGTCTGAAATTTTTGAAATTTTTGCTTGCATCAAATTTAGAGTGCCCCTAATATACGCCGCGTTGTCAGGCACTAAGCGAATCACCAGCAACATCAGTGATCGCAAAACAACTTACAAATCAGTAAGTTGAATGAAAAAAAGTGGTTGACAAGCAAAACGAAGAATGTAGAATAGCCGGCCTCAGCAGCGACAACGCGAAAGCGAAGAAGCTAAAGAGTCCGAAGCGAACGCAGTCTTCGGAGTTGTACCGAAGTTCAGTTCCGCGATAGCTCAGTCGGTAGAGCAAATGACTGTTAATCATTGGGTCCCTGGTTCGAGTCCAGGTCGCGGAGCCAATCTCGGGGTGTAGCGCAGTCCGGTAGCGCGCCTGCTTTGGGAGCAGGATGTCAGGAGTTCGAATCCCCTCACCCCGACCATTTTCCGGGTCGTTAGCTCAGTTGGTAGAGCAGTTGGCTTTTAACCAATTGGTCGTAGGTTCGAATCCTACACGACCCACCATGTAGAAAAGGGCATCTCAAAGAGATGCCCTTTTTTTTGAAACACTCGGGGTGTAGCGCAGTCCGGTAGCGCGCCTGCTTTGGGAGCAGGATGTCAGGAGTTCGAATCCCCTCACCCCGACCATTTTTGGGTCGTTAGCTCAGTTGGTAGAGCAGTTGGCTTTTAACCAATTGGTCGTAGGTTCGAATCCTACACGACCCACCATGAACAAAGGGCATCTCGCATGAGATGCCCTTTTTCTTTTGCCTCGAAAAATGCGCCCATCGGTGCAAATCCCACCTGCATCTATTTGCCACACCGCCCCCTTTGTAGGAGCGGGTTCACCCGCGAATGCGGCAGTGCAGCCACCATCGCATTCACAGGTAAACCCGCGCCTACAGGGCATGCGGGCGCCTGTCAGTGCAGCTTCAGGCGCGGCTCGGTACCCCGGCCAATCTTGCTGCCCAGCATCATCAACGCCGTGCGGAAGAACCCGTACAGCGCCATCTGGTGCATGCGGTACAGCGACACATAGAACATCCGCGCCAGCCAGCCTTCCAGCTTCACGCTGCCCATCAGGTTACCCATCAGGTTGCCCACCGCCGAGAAGCGCGACAGCGACACCAGCGAGCCATAGTCCTTGTACGCGTACGTCGGCAGGGCCTTGTTCTCCAGGCGCGCCTTCAGGCTTTGCGCAAGCATCGAAGCCTGCTGGTGCGCCGCCTGTGCGCGCGGCGGCACGTTACGGTCGCTGCCGGGTTGCGGGCAGGCGGCGCAGTCACCGAAGGCGAAGATGTTGTCGTCGCGGGTGGTTTGCAGGGTAGGGCGCACGACCAGCTGGTTGATGCGGTTGGTTTCCAGGCCATCGATGTCCTTGAGGAAACCTGGCGCGCGGATACCGGCTGCCCACACTTTCAGGCTGGCCTGGATCACTTCACCGTCCTTGGTTTTCAGGCCGTCCTCGGTCACTTCACTGACTGCGGCGTTGGTCATCACCTTCACCCCGAGTTTTTCCAGGGTTTTGTGAACCGGTACGCTGATGCGCTCCGGCAGCGCCGGGAGAACGCGCGGGCCCGCCTCGATAAGGGTGATGTGCATGTCCTTGGGCTGGATGCGGTCCAGGCCATAGGCCGCCAGCTCGTGGGCAGCGTGGTGCAGCTCGGCCGCCAGCTCTACACCGGTGGCACCGGCGCCGACAATGGCCACGCTGATTTTCTCGCTGGCCACGTCGCCGGCGTGGGCTCGCAGGTAGTGGTTCAGCAGTTGCTGGTGGAAACGCTCTGCCTGCTTGCGGGTATCCAGGAACAGGCAGTGCTGCGCTGCGCCCAGGGTGCCGAAGTCGTTGGTGTTGGAGCCCACGGCAATCACCAGGGTGTCGTAGCCCAGGGTGCGCGCAGGCAGCAGCTCACGGCCCTCTTCGTCGAGGGTGGCAGCCAGTTGAATCTGCTTGCCTTCACGGTCCAGGCCGCTCATGCGCCCCAGCTGGAAATTGAAGTGGTTCCACTTGGCCTGAGCCACGTAGTTCAGTTCGTCTTCCGAGGAGTTCAGCGAGCCGGCGGCCACTTCGTGCAGCAGTGGCTTCCAGATGTGCGTGAGGTTGGTGTCGACCAGGGTGATTTCGGCCTGCTTGCGCTTGCCCAGGCTTTTACCCAGGCGGGTCGCCAGTTCCAGGCCGCCGGCGCCGCCGCCGACAATCACGATGCGATGAGTCATGGGAATATCTCATAAGGTTTACGGAATTCGTGGCCCTGGGGGCCGGCCGCAAACTGCACGAGGGGAGGGCGAGCGCGACGCAGCTCATAGCACCAGTCCACTCAGCAGGCGGCTGATGAGACCCAACCCGATGGTCACGGCCAGCACCAGCACAAGGAGCAGCCACGGCCGGAAGGGCCTGCGCTCGACTTGGTGCTGGGGGGCTCGCAGATACTCATCGACACGACGCTGATCTTCCGGGTTCAGGCGACTGGTCATGGTGGGCCTCGTCAGGTAGACGTTTGTGACTGCGCAAACGCTACAGCGTTCGCGCAGGCGCTTGAAACAAATGATAATGCTTTCTATCCCTGGCGCCGAGTGTACGCCATCGCAAACAGTCGCTGCACTGGATCAAAGACTGATGCCTACGTCGAAGACGATGCTGCGGCCCAGGTTGCCGCGCAGGAAATCCGGCGCATCGGGGTGGGCAAACAGTACCCGGGCAAAGGTTGGCCCGACCAGCGACAGCGAGCGCCAGCCTTGGCGCAGGTATTCGGTAGGCGGCGGGAAGTGGGTGTTGAGGTCGAGCACTTCGCGCTTGAGGCTGGAGAACGCGATGATGTCCAGCTCGTTCAGCTCCAGCCCGCGTTCCCGGTAATTGTGCGCCTTCTTGCGCAAGGTGGGCGCCAGGCGCCCCAGCAGTTCGGTGGCACTGATGCGCCGCGGGCGTGCTTCGCGGCGTACCAGCTGCGCCAGGGAAAACGCACTGCGTCGCCGCTGCAGTTCCTCGCGCCATTCATCGTTCAGCCGGCGGCCCTCGTCGAGCACGAAAAACACCTCGAAGGCGGCGTCGCGGAACAGCACGTCTGGTGGCTCCTGCCCCGCCGGGGTGAAGTCCTCGCTGCGGTAGGGAATGTTCAGCCCCTGCAACAGGCGCTGGCACACCCATCGCTCCCGCTCCCACTTACGGGCGTTGGAGAGAAAGGCATTGGCTTGTTCGGCCTGGATGGTAAGCAGGCGCAGGTAGTCTGAGTCATCCATGCAGACAAGCTTAGCCGCTAATCGATGACGGTAAGATGCTGTTTAAGCGTGAAAATCAGCCCAGCACCGGCCACTGCTGCACCAGCCCGACCAGATGCACCACGCCAAAGCCCAGGCAGATCAGCGAACTGACCACGATAAACCGCTGCGAACGCCCGGTGCCCGCCAGCAATCCTGGCCCCAGCAGGCCGCGTAGCAAGTACACCAGGGTGATCAGGCAAATGACTGGCAGCAGCAAGGGCAGCCGCCCGATCGCACCGGCAGCCGACAGCGCATAGGCCGACCAGGCCAGCAACACGCAGGCGATGGCAGCGGTGATCAGCGCCGGGTAGCAGCGGCCCTTTTCGGCGGCCACCGCCATGCGCTCACCGGCCCCGAACAAACGGTACCAACGCGGCCCCACGGCGATGATGGCCAGGTGAAGTACGCCGATGATGGCGTTGAGTGCCGCTGCCAGTAGCAGGGCGGGGTTGGTTCCTTCCAGCATGACCAATGCTTCCTGCATCGAATGGAAGCGTCAGCCTACCGCAGCCGAAGGAATGGGAGAATGGGTGTAGACTCGGTTTTATCCACATGGCCGCAAAGGGTATTGTTCAGGTGATCAGCGCGCAGGTGTTATCCGGCACCACCCTTACCCTTGGCTGGCTGGGTTATGTGCCGTTGTTGATCTGGGCGGTGAGCCGGGTTCGCTGGGTTGAACTGTTTACCGACCGGCGCCGCCAGCATTTGCTGTTTGGCACGGTGTTCTGCCTGTTTGCGCTGTGGCTGGTGCGGCGCGACTTTGATACCGGGGTGTCGTACCACTTTATTGGCATGACGGCGGTCACCCTGTTGCTGGACTGGCCGCTGGCGGTGCTGGGTGGCTTCATGGCCCAGCTTGGCTTGCTGGCGCTTGGGCGACAAGACCTGGCGGCGTTGGGGGTGAACGGCTTGTTGCTGATTGGTTTGCCAGTGCTGATTACCGAAGTGTGCGCGATAGTGGTCGAGCGCGCCCAGCCGCGAAACCTGTTCGTTTATATCTTCTGTTCGGGGTTCTTCCCGGCAGCGCTCACCGTGCTGGTTTGCGTACCGGCGGCGCTAGGGTTGTTGTGGCTCGACGGGCGGTTTGCCCTGCCGGAATGGCTCAGCGACTTTGTCGGCTACCTGTGGCTGATGATGTTCCCCGAGGCGTTCATCAACGGCATGGTGATCAGTGCGCTGGTGGTGTTTTGCCCCGAGTGGCTGGAAACCTTCAACCGCACACGGTATTTGCAGGCGCCCTGGAAGGAAGATGAGCGGTGATCATGCGGCGGCTCTGCCATCACATCTAAAACCTGACGCGGTCTCTGTGGGAGCGGCCTTGTGTCGCGAAAGGGCTGCGAAGCAGCCCCAGATTCGGTGGTAACTCAAAAA
>NZ_JBQENN010000024.1:0-71617 GCF_052044625.1 Pseudomonas sp. 22515 | reverse complement strand
CGCGACACAAGGCTCCCACAGGTCGGCACAGCCGCCTTGCAATCAGCTCAATGCCGCGGCTCCAGGTCCCCCGAATACAGCTCATCTTCGGACCCTTCCGACCCCGCAATTTTGTGCTCCTCAGCCGCCCAGGCCCCCAGGTCGATCAGCTTGCAACGGTCCGAACAAAACGGTCGGAACGCGTTTTTTTCGCTCCATTCCACAGGCGCGCCGCAAGTTGGGCAATCGACGGTCAATGGCTGGCTCATGGCTGGCCTCCTTTCAAAGTCAGGTAAAAGTGGTGCAGGCGGTCAATCTGCTCATGCAGCGCGGCCAGGCCGCCGTCGTTGACCACCACATCATCGGCATGGCGCAGGCGATCCTCACGGGCCAACTGCGCCTGCAAAATGGCCTGCACGTGCTCGGCACTGGTGTTGTCCCGCGCCAGGGTACGGGCTATTTGCAGGTCCTGCGGCGCATCGATCACCAGTACGCGTTGGGTCTTATGGTGCTGGCCCGATTCGATCAGCAGCGGCGACACATAGACCGCATAAGGCGACTGCGCCTTGGCCAGATAGCTGAAAATCTCCTGACCGATCAGCGGGTGCAGCAGTTGCTCCAGCCATTTGCGTTGCGCTGGGTCGGCGAAAATCAGCTGGCGCAGGGCGGCGCGATCGAGCTGGCCGTCGCCCTGCAGCACGCCCGGGCCGAAGCGCTCGACGATGCTGGCCAGGGCCGGGCGACCAGGTTCGACAACCCAGCGCGCCGCCTGGTCGGCATCGACCAGGTGCACGCCAAGCTCGACAAAGCGCTCGGCAGCGGCGCTTTTGCCGCTACCAATGCCGCCGGTCAGGCCGAGAATCCAGGGGGTAAAGGCCGCAGTGGTCATCAGTATCCAAGCAGTTGTATGTATGAGGCGTATATTTCATCACCCCAGAGCACGGCAATCCACCCCGCAATTGCCAGATAAGGGCCAAACGGGATAGCCGTGCCCAAGGCATGCCGGCGAAAACGCAGCAAGCACAGGCCAACAAGCGCCCCCACCACCGACGACAACAGCAGCGTCAACGGCAGCACCTGCCAACCCCCCCACGCCCCGATCAGCGCCATCAGCTTGAAATCGCCATAGCCCATGCCTTCCTTGCCGGTGACCAGCCTGAACACCCAGTACACCGTCCACAGGCTGAGGTACCCGGCCACTGCGCCCCACATTGCGTCGGCCAGGGGCACATGGATGCCAAAGGTATTGACGATCAGCCCTAGCCACATGGTCGGCAGCACCAGCACATCCGGCAGCAGCTGGTGGTCCGCATCGATCAGGCTCAGCGCCAGCAGGCACCAGGTCAGCGGCAACGCCAGCAACGCCTCTACCGAAGCGCCGAAGCGCCAGGCCACTACCAGCGACAGCAGCGCGCTGGCCACTTCCACTACCGGGTAACGCAGGCTGATGCGGTTTTTGCAGGACGAACAGCGCCCGCCCAAGGCCAGGTAGCTGATGACCGGAATGTTCTCCCACGCACGAATCTGGTGCGCGCAGTGTGGGCACCGGGAGGCGGGCAGGCACAGGTCGAAACGCGGGTGCTGCGTGGTCGGCAGCCCCAATACCTCTTGCGCCTCACGCTGCCATTGGCGCTCCAGCATGATCGGCAGGCGATATACCAGCACGTTGATAAAGCTGCCCACCAGCAGGCCGAGCACCGTGGCAAGGGTGAGGAAATACGCTGGCTGTTCAGCCAGCAAAGCCCATAAAGTCATGTTCAGATCAAACTACCCAACTGGAAGATCGGCAGGTACATCGCCACCACCAGGCCACCCACCAGCAAGCCCAGGATCAGCACGATGGCCGGCTCCAGCAGGCTGGTCAACTGGTCCAGCGCCTGGCTGACCTGTTCCTCGTAATGGCTGGCGGCTTTTTCCAGCATTTGGTCCAGCGTGCCGCTGGATTCACCGATGGCTGTCAACTGCACCAGCAAGGGGGGGAACAGCGGTTCACCGGCCATCGCCTGGTTCAGCCCTTGCCCATTGGCCATGCCTTGGCGCAGCCGCAACACCGCCTGCTCGTGCAGGTCGCCACCCGTTACCCGCGCCACCGTACCCAGCGCATCCAGCAACGGCACCCCGGCGCCGTAGGACGTTGCCAGGCTGCGCGCAAACCGCGCCAGCGCGGCCTGCCCCAGCAACTTGCCAAACACGGGCAAGCCCAGCACCCGCCGAGATATCCACAGGCGCGCTGGCGCGTGCTGCCGGTAAAGCTGGCGCACGGCAACACCCAGCACCACGCCCATCACCAGCAGCAGCGGCGCAAACCGGCTCAGCCCTGTGGACAAGTTGATCACCCATTGGGTAAATGCCGGCAACGCCGCGCCCATGCCCGAGAACATGCTCTCGAATTTAGGAATCACCTCCAGCAACAAGATCGCCGACACCCCCAGCCCGGTCAGCAACAGCAGCAGCGGGTAGATCATCGCCTTGCGCACCTTCTTGTGCAGCACCCGACGCTGTTCCAGCATGCCGGCCAGCTGCTCCAGCTGCCGGTCGAGCGTACCGGACTGCTCGCCCACCCGTACCAGGTTGCAATACAGCGCATCGAACCATGCCGGGTGACGCTGCAACGCATCCGCCAACCCCAGGCCTGAGGCCACATCCTGTTTCAATCTTTCCAGCAACCCCGCCTGCGCCGCATCGCAACCACTGCGGCCCATCACCTCGAACGCCTGCAGCAGCGGCACGCCGGCCTTGAGCAACGTCGCCAACTGCCGGCTGAACCCCGCCGGGTCTGCCTTTTCGCGCCGCTTTGGCAAGCTGAACGCCAGCCCGCTGGCCGGCCGCAAACTCGCCACCGTGATGCCCTGGCGAATCAGCCCGGCGCGCACATAAGCCGGGCTGCGCCCGGGTGTTTGGCCGCTGACCGGCGTGCCATTGGCGTCGGTGCCGTGCCAGCGGTACAGAAGTGAAGATGAAGTCATGCAAAGGTCCTTGTTCAGCCCCGGCGACAAGCCTGGAAACAGCTTGCCGCGTCCATGCAAGGGCACGCGTCCGTGATGCTCACTAGAGTAGTTCAGCGAAGATGACGCCCGTGCGGGCAGGGGTGACAAAAGGTGTCTGTTCAGGCCTACTGCGCCGCTGCCGGTTGGGGCGCAACTGACCTCAATGTGTAAGCGAATCAAAAAGGAACTACGTTCATGAAAGGGCAACGCGGTATCACCCTGATCGAACTGATGATCGTCGTCGCGATCATCGGCATTTTGGCGACCATCGCCTTACCGATGTACACCAACCACCAGGCACGCTCCAAGGCCGCGGCCGGGTTGCTGGAGATCAGCGCGCTGAAGACGGCGATGGATCTGCGGCTGAATGATGGCAAGGATGTAGCGGATGTCGCCGCCCTGGGTGGCCAGCCGGCGACGGCGCATTGTGCGATCACGGCGAGCGGCAAGGCTGCGGATGGCAGCGGCAGCATTGTCTGCACCCTGGTGGATGCCCCGGCCAACGTGCTGGGCAAGGCCCTGACCCTGACGCGTTCGGCCAGCGGCTGGGCGTGCACGACCGACATCGAGGAAGACCTGGCGCCCAAAGGGTGCAAGGGGGCTTGAGGGCAGGGCAATAAACCAGCGGAAACAGGGGTTTGCGTTACGGGTGTGAGCAGTGGTACGTTGCGCTACACGCCGGTGTAGCTCAGTCGGTAGAGCAGCGCACTCGTAACGCGAAGGTCGCAGGTTCGATTCCTGTCTCCGGCACCATTCAACTGTTCCGATACGTCTCTTCTTGTACACGGAATCCCCTGAAAAGCCCGCCAAGTGCGGGCTTTCTTGTCTATTGCTGTCTCATTCTGTCTCTAGGCAATACCGATTTTAGGTATACGTTAGGGTATACGCCGGTTCGACGAGAAAACGTATACCTATGGCACGCACCGTTACACCCCTCTCAGACCCCAAATGCGAGGCCGCCAAGCCGCGGGACAAGGACTACACCCTGTTCGACGGTCAGGGCTTGTTCCTGCTGGTCAAGAAGAATGGCAGCAAGATCTGGCGTATGAAGTTCAAGCGGCCGGATGGCAGAGAGGGGCTGGCCACCTTCGGTAACTATCCAGCGCTAACACTCAAAGCCGCCCGTGCGCGCCGAGCCGAAGCGCTGGAGTTGTTGGCGCATGGTAAAGACCCGATTGAGAGCGCCAGGCAGGGGAGGGTCGAAGCGGCGAACGCGAGGGCCAACACCTTCGGCGTGCTGGCCAAGGACTGGCACGACGCCTGCTCTAAGAAGTGGTCCCCAGGTCATGCCGCGACGGTGTGGCGGCGGATCGAAACTTACCTACTCCCGGCCCTGGGCCAGCGACCGGTGGCCGGCCTCAAGACCCGCGACCTGCTGGTGCCGCTCAAGGCTGTGGAGAAGCGTGAAGTTCTGGACACTGCCGGTCGGCTACGGCAGTACATGACTGGGATCATGCGCATGGCTGTCCAGCACGGGCACATCGACACGAACCCTGCAGTCGACCTACAGGGCGCAACTGCTACACGCAAGACCGTCCACCGACCTGCGCTGGCACTGGATCGGCTGCCTGAGCTGCTGCAACGAATCGACAGCGACACTGGTCGGCCGCTGACACGGTTGGCCACCCAGCTCACCCTGCTGGTTTTTATTCGATCCAGCGAGTTGCGGTTTGCGCGCTGGCCAGAGATCGACGCCGGTCGCTCCATGTGGGAGATCCCCGGGGAGCGCCAGGAGATCGAGGGTGTGAAGAACTCGCATCGCGGCTCCAAGATGAGCACGCCCCACCTGGTACCTCTCAGTCACCAGGCCTTGGCCACACTCGAGCAGGTGCGGCAGCTCACCGGACGCTTCGACCTGGTGTTCGCTGGTGACAGCAACCACTGGAAGCCCATGAGTGAAAACACGGTGAACAAGGCGCTTCGACGCATGGGCTACGACACCAAAACTGAGGTGTGTGGCCATGGGTTCCGGGCGATGGCCTGTTCCGCGCTCGTCGAGTCGGGACTGTGGAGCAAGGACGCAGTAGAGCGTCAGATGAGCCACCAAGAGCGTAACAGCGTGCGGGCGGCATACATTCACAAAGCTGAGTACATTGAAGAACGCCGGCTCATGGTTCAGTGGTGGGCCGACTATCTGGATGCCAATCGAGAGAAGCACATCACGCCTTATGACTTTGCTCGCATGGGGGAGGGAGTAAGCAATGTGGTGCGTGGGACATTTGGCATGAATGGACGGCAATGAAAACAAGTATTCGATTAAAAGCCGGTGTTCTTGGTGTTCTTGGTGTTCCAAAAACGCTGGAAGCCAAAAACCACGAGGTCTGTAGCCAAGGAACACCTTTGCCTGAACGGCGGAACACGAAGACGCCGGAGCACCCAAGGTGTTCTCTGAACGAGGCGGCTCGGCCCGTGCGCCCGTCTACGCCAACGCAAGCCTCCTCCCCGTCCTGCTGGCCGCTCTTCCGATGCGCTCACGCACTCAAGCACGGCCCGGCGCGGCTTTATCTGCGCCAATTGGGGCGTGGGGATCGTCAAATAGCTAACGGCGCATTGCTATGACTCTTGGCAAATTAATGAGTCCTCTGAACCTCGACCTCGACGAGCTTGAGTTGGAGTTGGAGTGGTTGCCGCTTTATGGCGAATTCGCCGAGCGCTTCAATGAAGCGCTTGATCTAGTGGCGACTGGTGTCGAAATGTGGCGCCCTCATGAGCGCGAGGAGTGGGCAATTGAGGCGGCAGCAGAGATAAGCCGAAGGCTGTATACCATTGAGCAGCGGACGGAGTGGGGGTTTGTTGCATCGCTATCGCTAGATGTACCTTCGGCTGCGCGCCTTGTCGCTTCATCCGATAGCCGCATAACTGACTCCCAACTTGCGGCAGCCCTCGCTATGGCTTATGGCTGTCGGGCGATAAATGTTCTTCGCGAATGGCAAGCGCAATTGGCTGACGATATGTTCGAAGCGAGTGGGCGTGCGCTTATTGACGATACAAGAATTAATTACCCTGAGGTTTACGCCACCATTGTTAATGATTACCGCATTAAAGATTCGATCGCCGAGATCGAGGCACGGGAATCGGCTGCCGATCTGCTGGGACGCGCACGCAATTCCATTGTCATCGCTGAGCTTTATCGGGACTCAAGTATCCCACCTGCTGCACTGAAACGGATTAGCGAGCGAGCTTTAAAGACTTCACGCGCAGCTGTAGGCAGAAAAGCTGGAGAGCGAAGCGGGGCAGCCAGGCAGGAGAAGAATGCCGAGCGCGACAGGGCCATTTGTGATGCAGGCCGGGAGCTACTCGCGTCTGGTAGGTCGCCCGGTGAAATCACAGGGATCATCTCGGGCATGGCCGTTGCGGAAACCCTTGGTTCAAAGAGCATACGGTCAGTGCTACGCCAGGGGGGTGTTTTGCCTCCTGCCTAAATTACAGGGAAGTGAACCTAGTTCACTTCCCGCCACCTTCATATCTTCGCCTCCGTTGATTTCATCATCTCCGGGGGCATCCCATGCAACTCAATCGAACTGTAACAACTGTCTCACCTGCTGACCTTCTCACGCCTGACCAAGCGGCCCAATTGTTGGGCCTATCGGTCAAGACCCTGGCCACCTGGCGCAGCACTGGTCGCCACTCTCTCCCCTTCATCCGCTGCGGCGCGCGTATCCGTTATCAGCGCACCGAGCTGGTCGCCTGGCTAGCAGACCGGCACCACACCCCCTCCGCGCCTCGGGGGGAAATCTAATGTCGGCGCATCAAACCATGGGCAAAAATCCCGCCCGCTCGAGCACTGTCCGATTGCTTGGCGACGGCATTTCGGGGCGCAATCTGCGCCAGAGTATCGATCAAGCTCCAGGCTTTGACCCTGCTGCCACGCTTATTCGCTTCCCCGATGTGGTGGCTATGACCGGCTTAGCTCGCGCAACTATTTACAAGCGGCTCAAGGACGATCCGACCTTTCCTCGCCCCGTGCCGTTAAGCAACAGCACGTCACGGGGAGCGCCAGTGGGTTTCGTTCTTGCAGAGGTGCAGCGCTGGGCGCGTGCACGTATTGAAGCGCGGGGGATCACTGTATGAGACCCGCTCGTACGCCCTTTACGGGTCCCTTCTTCGACACATACGGAATTGGCTTTGCCCTTTACCAGCCGGGCCGCAACAACTGGAAGCAACGTACCGTCGCAGGTGTAAGTTGGAACGGCCTGGAAGGAAAAGCGCACTTTTTCAACTCTGATGGCCTGGTGCTCCCGCTAGTTCCTTCCCCTTGGGAGCTGCCTGCCGTGTTGCGCCAGCAGAGGACGCGAATGGAGCCAGCACAAATGATGGGATCAGGCGTATTTGCTATGACCCATCCCGCTGGAGATTCGAACGAGTCAAACCAGTGGGTCACTTACTGGCTCGTAGGGAGTGATGCGGCCTATGCAAATTGCCCAGAGGTGTGGGATGCCTATGTGGAATCTCAAGTAGCGGCTGAGCGCACAGCGGCCGAACATAACTACATTGACGCCCGCCGTATCAATCAACGCGCAGCGCAGTCTACTGACTTGCCTTGGCAGTCCTCAGAGCATGAGACGACCTGTGATGGTCTGTCCGAATGGGTCCGCGTAAACACTGATGATTGCCGCCGCATGCTGCGTGCTGAGTATGAGCGCGAATGCGCGGAGGATGAGCGAGTTGCGGCCTGGTTGCGAGGGTGCGCCGCATGAAACCTATTTTCCTGCCCGCCGATGCCCTTGATGCCATAGACGAACTGGGCCCAAAGGCACCTTCGCCTGGACGACTGGAGCGACTGCAAAAGCTCCGCGACGAAGCACTGGCCAAAGGGGCTCACGTTCTGTTGCTGATTTGGCCGACCCTCGATTGGGTGCTGCTCGCTGTCGAGGCGCCTGGGGACGTAGTAATTCAGGATGCAGCCCAGTTGGTGCCCAATGTGCTGGCCAATCCCGATGCGTTAGGACAGATGTATGAGAAGGCCAGGCAAGGCCGCAATCTCACTTGGCTCAAGCTTGAGCGTCGCCCGGCCATTACCCACTAACGAAAACGCCCCCGGCTGCAACCGAGGGCGTCTGAGGATCTTCACTGTGCCCGCTCACTCTATGCCATGGCCAAGAGCCATGCAACCTGCCCGCACCATTCAGCTTGCGCTTCGTCGGCTCACAAGTTACTCTCCGCCTGTCGCTGCAAATTCAGCGACCGGGTTTGGCGACCCGATCAACATAAGGCGCACAGGCGCCCCCATCACGATTGCAGGCGCTTTTTTTGTGCCCGTACGTCCGTGTTATGGCGGCTGTGCGTGGGAGACCTTCGGGTCTGCCGGTTTCCTTGTGTACCGGTTCGCCAACCTGCGCACAGCTGCCACCCTAATTCGTTTGGCGACGGACCGTGGCAGCTCCACACATAAGGAGCGTCACCCCATGCACACCCTCAATCCGTCTGCTCTCCAGAACCACATTGCCGCCCTGAAGTCCCGTGCAATTGCGGCCCTGCACGCCAACTCATCCCTGTCCGTCCGCTTGGCGCGTTACAACGCGGCAATGGCTCGTGCTCGCGCCCTAGAAGCAAGCGGGGGTGCCCAATGATTACGCCAGTACAGCATTGCTCTCAACCAGAAGACCTGCTTTGCATTACTGCACACGCGCCCGCTGGCGTCCCGATCGATGCGATCACCTGCGCCGTTGAGCGAGCCCAGGCAGTGTTGTGCTTGCTGGAGGATCAGTTCGAGGCGGAACAAGGCCAACGCCTGACTAACCGTGTGATTCTCGGCGCCCTGTGGGACGTACGCGGAACGCTGGAGCAGATTCGCACCCTGGTCGTGCATGCCGACGACTCGACCCGCCATGTCGCGGAAAGGGGGCGGAAATGAGCGGGCATGTTCAGGTTAATACGGCAGGTGGTGCCGCCTTCTCAAAGCACAACTCTTTGAATCAACCGTTCTTCCGTGTGTGCCCCGGTATCTCTGGTGAGGAAGCGTTGGAGCAGGCTTCGGTACTCATGAACTGCGTGAACAAATTGACGCAGCTAGCCGGCGTGAGCGACGACAACAATGTGTTGGTGTGGGCTGCGCTCTATTTGGGTGAGCAGGCTAAGGCTCTTGTAGATGATGTGACTACTGGGATTCAGATTGCCGAGAGTGGCCAGGCATGAGCAGGAAGATGCCCACCTCCAGGCATCCGACCTTTGCGCAGGTCAAGGCCGCTTCTTGCGCGGCGATTGACCGCGTGCTGGCCCACTGGCTTCCCGGTGGCAAGCGCGTAGACGGTGGCAAGGAATACACCGCCCCCAACCCAACGAGAGCGGACAAGCATTCAGGCTCGCTCAAGGTGAACTTGGCCAAAGCTACCTGGTGCGACTTCGCCACCGGTGACAAAGGTGGTGATTTGATTGACCTGGTGCGCTACCTCGATCGCGGCACAGATGTGGAGGCCTGTAACAAACTGGCTGCCTTCCTCGGTGTCGAGGCGACGAGCAAATCCAACGTCACAGCTCCCGCCAGTCAGGCTAAAAAACCAGAGTGGGTGCCCGTGCTGCCCATTCCTGAGCAGGCAATGCTGAAGGTGCTGCAAGCGCACCGGCAGCACGGTAAACCTTCCAAGGTTTGGATTTACCGTGACGCCAACGGTCAGCCACTTATGGTGCTGTACCGCTTCGACCTCGGGCCGGATGAGAGCGGCACGCCGCGCAAAGTGTTCGCGCCCCTCACCTGGTGCAAAAACTCTGCAAATGACTCGCTGGCTTGGCGCTGGCAGGGTTTATCGGAGCCTCGCCCGCTGCTGCGTCTTGATGATCTGGCTAAACGCCCCTTGGCGCCAGTAGTGCTGTGCGAGGGCGAGAAGGCCTCCGATGCCGCTGCCGATCTGTTGCCTGAGCATGTTGCCACCTGCTGGCCCAACGGGACGAACTCTTGGCAGAAGGCTGATTTCGCGGCGCTAGTCGGGCGTGACGTGTTGCTTTGGCCTGACAACGATGCCCCAGGCATGAAGTGCATGGATGCTTTGGCCGACCACCTGAGAAAGCTTGGAGCTGCCTCGGTGCAGACGGTAGCCTTGACGGTGTTCGGGCAACTCCCTGGTGTCGATGGTGAGCGCCCCACTTTCGCCCCAGGCGGTGAGTGGGGCGAAGGTGACGATGCGGCGGATGCCCAATCCAAAGGCTGGACTGCTCAACACTTGGCAGAGCTGCAGCGCACCGGGGAGCTGTTCGCCCTCGTACCTGCCGCCCCCCCCACCAAGCAGAGCCAGACCACTGGCCAGGCCAAGCAGCAACCTGAGAAGAAAACCGCCCCGGCCCCAAGCGGCTTCCGTGTCACGAAGGATGGGGTGTTCTATGCCGGTGAGGATGGCGAAGCACGCCCGGTTTGTTCACGGCTGGAGATATTGGCTCGCACGCGTGATGAAAAGGGCCACGGCTGGGGCCTGCTGGTAGAGTTTGATGACCCGGATGGGGCCAACAAGCGCCTCAACATTCCGGCCAGGGCAATGGCGGGCGATTTTGGCAAGGAAGTGCTCGCGCCGCTGGTTGATATGGGGCTGCGCCTGGCGCCCGTGCGCACTGCTCGCAATTCACGCAACGATCTACAGAGCTACTTGCAGGGCTATGACAGTGCTGAGCGTGCTCGCCTGGTCACTCGTCTGGGCTGGCACGGGGATGCCTACTTGTTGCCAGATCGGCAGATCGGTGCCAGCGCCGAATATCTGCACTTCTACGAAGCCGGTGCCCAGCTTCCGCCGATCACTCAGGCGGGGACACTGGAACAATGGCAGCAGCAAATCGGTGCGCTTTGCGTGGGCAATAACCGCCTGGCGTTCGTCGTATGCGTGGCTTTCGCTGGCGCGGTTTTGCATCTACTCGGGCACGAGTCTGGCGGTTTCCACCTGTACGGCGATAGCTCGGGCGGGAAGACTACCCACTTGCAGGTGGCTGCCTCGGTTTGGGGTGGTCCACGTCTGGTGCGTTCCTGGCGCTCTACAGACAACGCCCTGGAAAGTATCGCGGCGGCGCACTCGGACGGGTTGTTGGTGCTCGATGAGATCGGGATGTGCGACCCACGGATAATTGGGGAAACGGTCTACATGCTGGGTAACGGCACTGGTAAGGCGCGGGCCAATGATCGTGGCATGAGTGGGCGCCAAGTTCAGGAGTGGCGCTTGCTGTTTCTCTCCACCGGGGAAAAGACCTTGGCGCAACACATGGCCGAGGCAAACAAGGAATTAAAAGCCGGTATGGAGGTGCGACTGCTTGCTGTACCGGCTGACGCGAGCAAAGGGCTAGGGTTGTTCGAAGAGCTGCATGGCTTCGACGATGCCGCCGCGCTGTCGGATGCGCTCAAGGCCCGGGTTAGCCGATGCTATGGCACGCCTGCCCTGGCTTTCCTGTCGGCCCTCTGTGAGCCCGGCAAGTTGCGGGCATATGAGGCCATGGTGCGCAGCACTCTGGAGCGGTTTACCACTGAGGCATTACCAGCCAGCGCCAGCGGCCAGGCACAGCGTGCCGCAACTCGCTTCGGACTGGCAGCGGCGGCGGGTGAGTTGGCCACAGCCTTGGGCGTTACAGGATGGCCAGACGGTCTAGCGCTGCAATCAGCACGTGTGTGCTTGGACGCTTGGTTGGCCGAACGTGGCGGTGCTGGAAACCTGGAGGGTGACGCTATCGTGGCCAGACTGCGCGGCATGGTGGAGCGCTATGGAGAAAGTCGCTTCACGCGATGGGATTCTATTGCCGCGAAGACCGATGAGCATGCGCCACGTACAGCAGACCGGCTTGGCTTTCGCAGGACTATGGATCATGGCATTGGTGACTCTTTATATACGTCGGTGACCTATTACTTCCTCGGCACCACTTGGCGTGATGAGGTTTTTAAAGGTATGAATTTGCGAAATGTAAATAGAGAGCTGGTCGCGCGCGGAATACTTGAGCCGAGCGGAGACGGAAAAGCCGCCCAATCCGTAACACTACCCGGAATGCCGAAAGGACGGGTTTATGTTGTGAATTCAAACGTATTGCTTAGTGAATAACTAGTAGCACTCAACTAGCCGGGAGATTAGTGGCCATTTATAGGCTCGGCCTGCCTACGCCTGCGCTTTCATAAATTTGATTATTGGAGTCCAAAATGAGCACAAAATCGTCTATGCTGAAACAATGCCAAGCTGAACTAGCAAGCTTGAAGAAAGATCTTCCTCGGCTAAAAGCCGTCGCTGACGAGGCAGAGAAAACATTCGCTAATAGCCGTCAGGGAAGACCTGTCTATCCTCGGGATCAGATCGCGCCTTACTCCAATGCTAAGGTTAAAATTGATGAGCTATCTCGAGAGATTCAACGACTCCAGGGTTTGGTTAGCTGGGAGGAGGGTGTAAAGTCCGCCTCTGAAACCGTGCGCCAGGCAAAAAAAGATATAGCCAAGATTCATAGCGAAATTAAAAGCCTGCGTGAAAAGCGAGAGACGCTGGAGTCCAAAAGGGCAGGTCTTGTTGCGAAGCACGAGCGCGAATTGAAAACTGCAGAACGCGATGAACATGAAGCCGCTCGAGCTTACGCCCAGGCGATGGGGGAGAACGATAGCGGGGTTGAGCGCAAGGCAGAGGGAGTGTTGCAGAAAGCGTCCCACGCGCTGGCGATAATCAAACAGACGCTTCAAGGTGCTAGTACAGTCTCGTCTGCACTTTGCACGCAGCTCTCGGAGCTTGATGCTGTCATTCAGCAGAAGCAATCAGAGCTTGACAGTCTGAGCTCAAAAGTTCTTCAGGCTGCTCGATTTTATTGGGCAGACCGCTTTGAGAGGGCTGCACAAGAACTGGCAACCCTGGCAGCCCATGTTGCAGCAGCTGAAAAACTACTTGGGTACGGTGATAGCCTGAGCGATTTCTACGTTCCAGCTATTTCTCCCCAAAAGGGATATTTCATTTCACATCGTAGGGTTTTGGAGCGACGCAGCACTATCAAGCTGGAGCAGCTGACAGACATTTAATTCCAGCTTGCCGAACTCGTCTTTATCAAATTGTCAAAACACCATCTCAGGGTAATAGGTGATGGTGTTTTGATGTATGTGTATTAATTTCTTTGTCGCTCATGATTGGCTTCGGTATTAAAATTCTGAAGCAAGTGCTCTACGTCATATAAGAAGCCGTTTCGGATTGCTATTTTGGTCTTTTCCAAATTTCCAAGCATGTCATTTACAGGGACCTTGGTGTTGCCAAAGATAAATGAAGTTGATTCATGAACTCTTTGACGCTCGTTCACGGGGCTAGCGATCACTGCGAAGAGCAACGATCCAAGTAATGCCAAAGGGAACTGTACTCTGCCATTGAGCGTGCCAACGTAGGGGGCGTTGACAAATTCCACTTTCTCCGAGAGTTCGCCTTCATGGAGTATGGAACATCGCATGACTTTGTAGACAAGATCTTCGAATTCAATAGACGTCCCTGAATCGCTGGAGCTCGAAACTTCGAATGATAGGCTAGTTGTTTTAGCTGGTGTTCCATTGCTTAGTGACCAGAGAATGAAAGGCAGGCTATCTTTCAAGAATTTTTTACAGCGCTCAGATGTCTTCTTTCCTGGATAAAGCAGCTTGGCTGTGCCATCGATGGCAATTGCAAGTTGGATGAACGCATTTTCGGCATCCCCTAGAGCGAGCTTAGCTGTGCATTCCTGAATTCGCGCTGCAATGGTCAATAGTGACTCTCCTGGGGCTGATATCTGCCGATGCGGCATTCGCAGTTCTTGACCAATTTTTTGTTAGGTAGATTTTGGCTTCATCTACGGCTCGTCCATTGGGCATAAGGGAAGCCCATCTTAGGCTTGATAGCTATTTGGCATCAACCTTAGTTGATGTCTTTCATGACAATTCCTGTACGACGCCCTATCAGTAGTGCTACCCACAGGGCGTGTTGGACGAGCGACCGGCTGAGGCTCCTGAAAGACCGCTTCTGGCCGTTTTCTGCCTTTCGCGACAGGCAGAAAGCGGCCAGAAGCGGCCTACCATTGAACGCGTTTCCTCCCCCGTTTGAGCACCAGCAGATGCATACAGCCGTTAGCCCTCGAAGGCTAGGCGCGTTGCTACGCTATCCTCAGCACTGGCATCCTGAGTAGCCTGTGCACCGACGCCACCCAATCGCGAGCTAATATAGTAAACAGGACGAAGGGCAGTCCTTTATTACCAAGCGCTATCATGAATACCGGAAGTTCAACCATGAATGAAGAGTGGATTCTCCAAACCAAGGAAACTCGCAGAGTATTTTCTAACGCGGCATGGATTCCTTTGAGAGCGTCTGTAGAAGACAAGAAAGGAGATTTGAAAGAGATAGGTCATGTTAGTGAGTATTTTGGATGTGGCTCCGTTGCATTCCCGCCAGAACATCGAGTCTTTGTCGAAGAACGCCTTGGGTGGAGCGACATAGGAATAGGGCATACGGTCGCCCCGTATGCGTACGAAGATGGATATTATTCGTCAATCGATCAATATCAATATAACGATAAAGAGCCAATAGGCTTTAACTTAGTTTATGTGCAGCCGCAGCCCGTCATAGGTGGCAACAAATGGATATTGAGTCCGGACCTCATCGTGGCGCTGGGTCTCATCAAAGAAGGTGATAACTGGGTTAGACCTGAAGAAAACTTCGTAGTAGTAGCTCGCGAAACCTTCGACGCGAACGGCGAACATCGTCTTATTGAAATAAAAAGGGAGTTTCTAATAGATTATTTGGCAGCTAGAAATTTGTCGCTTCGTCTATCGTATTATCGACAGAGAGTGGAAAATGTTGCCGCTTTGCAGAATAGTGCTTATTCAAATTTGCAAACACGAAGTGAGGAAAGAGATAACGGCAGGTTCGAGCTAATCGTTAGGGATCTCAATGACGTGTTCGGAGGAAGCTGGGCGATGTTTCGTGCTTGGAGGACGGACGTCGATGAGGAAGAAGACGCTCCGGTCATGGGGCCTGAAAATGATACCAACACAGGCCATGAAAGCTCCAGTGGGCAACGAGGAGGCTATGCAGGTGTTCGGGTCGAGGGTGAGTTTTGGCGGGAGGAGTGGGTCGACCACCAATCAAAAAGCCAGCGGGTTCGTGGAGATACTGATCAGAACCTCCCTCAATTCATCGTGGAAACTGATGGGACTCGAATGCCATCACGGGCACTTAGGAACGAGGACATCGGTCGTTGGTTATGGTTTCGGGCAAGCGTTGTCACTGAGCTTCTGAATAATCGCGGCTTTAAGTTGACCTGGTACACTGGCGAAACTGGGGCCATTCAGTCCACATCAGGGTATAAAACTCACTTTGGAATCAATAGCTCTGACCTGATTACTGTCTACGCCTATGACGTCGCACGCTTGGCCTCCTGGGAACAACATGTTTGGGCCGCACATAACACTGCTCCAGAAGGTAAAGTTTCAAGCGAGTTGCTAGAATCGCAGGTTAAGGCAAAACCAGCATCTACATATGCAGTTGAAGAACTATTCTTTGGAAGCATGAGGCTTCTAGAAGATGGGTTTCGGAAAAAATACAATATATCCTTATTCACCCATGACATTGATGACGCCGAGGCAGGGCAACAAATATCTAGATTTTCGAGCAAGGATAGACCAACTCTACTCAGATTGGCAAAAGATATTATTCGAGTGTTTTCGGACAGACTCAACGTGCGCGAACTACGCAAGCTTTCTACTCACGCGGAGAAGGATAAGCTTGGCTCAAATAAATTGCTACAAAGTATCCTGGCTCAGAGTATTGGAGTCGACGGCGCCCAACGGGTGTTTGCTGAAATTGCCGGTGCTTATGACATGCGATTGGGAGATGCGCATCCTACAGGTTCAAAGGTTACAGATGCGATCAACCTCGCGGGCGTCAGTGAAGATTACTCGCCCTTACGGCAAGGAGAGCAGCTAATCCACAACGTTGGGCGGTCAATTTGGTATACAGGTAAGTACTTGTTCGGCGAGCCTGATGGTCAAGACGAGTAAGATATCGACAAGACCATTATGCGGCACGCCATCGCAATGGAAATTGCGACACGACGTATCAATGACAGTTGAATTTATAGGCGAGACTTATGCCAAGTTTTGTATGGGATAGAGACACAGAAGATGCGTGGAATGAGCCGTATGAGTATGGTGGGCAAGAGCAGTTTCATCGAGAAGCTTATAAGGTTCTATCGTCAATAAAGCTTCACTATGCAGAAAAGGATATGCACTTTGATCGAGATGAACGAACTCTCGACAAGGCGATCTGGCTAATACAGATAGATGCCTTAGAGGCGCTAATAGATGCCTTGAAATTAACAGAGGAAAAGAGGCATCGAATTGCCTCGCGCTTATTTCGTGATGCGGTTGAAACAATGGATATTTCGGCATACTTTTATTTGGCTGGTGATGGGGCAAGGAAAGATCTAGCAAAGTGGTATAATAACGAAGTCATTCCGCATAGGGTTTTTAGAGAATTCATAAGAAAATTTGAGTGCCAAGATAAAGCCAAAAACTTAAGCAATCTTTATAGTGATCTCAGCAAGTATACACATCGGACATATAGTGCGATAACCAAAAGCTACCTGCTGGGTAGGGATAACAAAATTGCCTATGATGGATTTTCTGAGACCGGTTTCAGAGTGCTTCCGCACGTCATATCGCTTTCGTATGCAATAATCGCAGCATTGATCAAAAGATTTATCACGATTGCCGAAAACACTCAGCAACTTGATTCTGCCAAAGTTTGCGATATTTGGGCGACATCATTGGAACAAGAGACAGTACCCAGACGCTTTGGTCCAGGGCCAGGTCAGTTGATAAGAAGTGCTCCTATAGCATTTGAGCTGAAGTTGGATGAAAGTTAATTGAGTTGTCTCTAGTTTTGCAGATGGATTGAATATCTACTTTTGGCCGTTAGCTATCCTCCGCCAAGGGCTGCTTTGGGGTTACGGACGATCACCATGGGGCTTTCGACCCAGAGCGGCCCTTGGCGGAGGGAAGTTAACCGCCAATATCTGTCATTCGAGATAACCCGGTACCCCCAGCAGCGGACATATTGAAATGTTTTCTCTGAGGCATAGTGAACGTAGAAATTCCGCTGAAATTGCCATGGAAGCGCGAAAGATTAAATACTGCATTTCGATAAATTAAACGTATTGCCTCTTCACTAGCTCAGGTACTTTGTCCGAGAAACAAAAAGATTTATTTAGGCTAGATATCAAAGAAAAAATTTGATCTTCAATCTCGTAAAATTCATTTCTAGGCTGATGGCCTAACGCGACCCCCATACAGTCTAGAGCATCGATGATTCTTTTCTGATGTGGCATGTATCGAAATGAGCCTTGAAGCGCAGTTCTTGCTTGTTCATTAGAAAAAAGTATTTCACTATTTAAAGCTGAGATGACGGCGCAGTAATCATCAGAAATTGAAGTTTTCCCATTTCGCGAATTAGAGAAAATTAAGTTATACCAAACAAATGTGTCTACCGATGAAGGAGATATACGGTTGCGCTTGGAGATCTCTAATGCTACGTAGTTTTGAAATATGGAAAAATGTGAGATATGGTTTGATAGTGCTGTGGCGTTTGCGCTATTTAGAAAACTCATGAGCGCAACTATTATCCCCCCAATCGTCGCAAGCCCTACAAGCAAATTCAGAGTTGCTATGAGTATCAAAAAAGATTGGTCATATATTTGTAAAAACTTCTTAATGCATTCGTTGTTAAAGCAAAGAGGCCTGGCAAACTCTCCGTCAATGCCGGTGATAACTATGGTTATAGTGCTCAGCATTATGCCTGTTGCGGCGACCAATAATAGTCCGGCGACAAGATAGTTTAGATATGGGTAATCACGCCAAATTTCGCCAAGTTTTTTATTCATAATCAGGCTTCAAACCCTTTAACGACTTTCTGATTTCTTTCGTGACAGCTGGAAATGAACGTTTTAGGATGATTAATCTTTCTTGAAGCTTATAATATCGCTTTGCGTACCAATAGGTGCTACGTTTAGTCGCACAGTCACGAGCCAGGCGGTCCAGCATTGCACGCGCACGCTCGATATCTTTTTTAGAAGGCAAAGGAAATATTTTCTTAAGTCGAGCGAGCAGCGAGTCGTATCGATCATGACCCACCCTAACTAATTTGTTTACTCGCCCCATACAGCGATTGAAATCGTGTCGGTAAGCGTGAGTTGTTCTATAGCCACGCTCGGATGCTAAATTTTCTATATTTTTTACGGCTGCCCTGATCCTAGCGATCTCTCCAGATGGAAGGCGAGGCTGAGGAAATGCGACCCTTAGACCATGGACAGTCAACGGTTCGCTGGAAACATAAATAGATCGAGTTTTAACAACGTTAAGCGGGAGGTCCTTACTAGTAAGCATCACCCTAATAATGTCCAGAGCATAACTGAAGTCGTAGTTTGATATCTTTGACGAAACCGTTATGTCATCTACGAGGCGCGTATATACAAGACCTTTTCGCGATAATCTATGAACCACGGCGCCCTCAATATCATGGAGGCACAAACTGGCCAGATAGCTTGAGGTTAGGGCTCCCTGGATTACATGAGACCTAAAACAGCAAATCTCTGCAAGCAATTCAGAAACTTCGCTGTCAAATTTCATGAAATTGCTAAATATATCGAGCACTAAGTCTTTGTGTATGTTATCAAAGAAATCTTTGACATCGACTTTCAATAAGCTCTTCGCGCCACAGTGTTTGGCGGCACACGACACATAGTCTTTGTTGATCAGGCGTTGAGTATCTTGCTCTCGTTGATTTGGTACGGAGCCATAAAGATGGTCTGGCCACTCAATAATGCTGAGCCTGGAAAATATACGCTTGTTTATTCTTCGCTGAATTTTCCTGAGCAAGAAATGCGGATTGTGGACCAGTCGAACGCTGCCATCACTCTTGAACGCTTGGGAAACAGCGTATTTTTCCTCATCAGGAAGAGACAGCGCCGCGTAAATTTCGTCGAGCGATACAGAAAGCGCGCTACAAAGATTCTCAATACTTGAAATCGAGCCCGTTGAAACTTTTCTAGGATTGAGTAGCGCCATTTTTAAATCCTATTAAAAATAGGTTTGACCAACCCATACTCAAGGGTGCAGTGAAGGATGATGCATTCATCGATCAGATCGCTGGCAGCTGCCATCCTTCACATGGCCAAACCTACCGTCCCTGTCTCCTCCACGTTTCTCGGAGGGGATCGGAGGTGCGAGCCTCCGGACAAGTCCAAAGTCAAAAACTTCAGACGCTCGTACGAGCAAAACCCAGGATCTATAAGCAATCGATTGCAGCACATAAGCGGTACGCTTACGCAACGCTAATCTACATACGCCAAAAATTAAATGCAATGCCTCGTTGAACCATCAGCAAAATCTATGGTCTAAAGCCGTTTTTTACTTTTCCCTAGGGGGAAGAATTCCAGCCCTTCACCTGCTCATCGGGCTTTGCACCGTCGTGGTGTTCCACTCTGGCACGCCCTAGATCTACCTCAAGCCCCATCTAGATTGCTCCACTCGAGTCTTGGAGGTACGGAACACCTTTTGTGTTACTGAGCCTTCGTGTTCCACATATTTCTCAATGGTGTTCCCTAGCTATAGGTCCCTTGTTTGCTGGCTTCCAGCGCTTTTGGAACACCAAGAACACCAAGAACACCAGTTCTTAATGGTTACACTCCCCACGCCCCGAAAAGGGCTGAAGCCAGCAGCGAGGCAACCCCCTGGACTTCCCGAGCTGGCCGCTTTGCCGGGTTAGGGACCATGAAGTCTGTAGCTCATCGTTGCCCCCCTCACTGACTAGATACCAGGGTGGGGCGCCGTGCATTTGCCGTTTTTGGGTCCTCCCCATACCCCCTCCCTACACGGGTACGGGGACTCGCGGTTTCCCTGCAGCTGAGATTTTCCTTGGGATGTCCGTCTTCTGTTTCATTCGGCTGAGGCCCAAACGATTCCGAAAGCTTGACTTGACGCTTGTTGCCAGAGCGCGGTCGCATCTCAGCTGTTAGCCGGTCGGCCAGCTAAGCGGTCAGAAGACAGGCAGGCAGAGTTACTGCTCGGCGGGTTGTGTCTTGCCATGCCGCCGAGGCAGGGGAGGGTGAATTGGGTTTTAGGTATATGGTTAGGTATACGGTTTGGAAATATAGAGGACAGAGGTCAATAAATACGGGGTCTATGGGTGCCTTATTCGACTCCTGTCTCCGCACCAGAATCAGTTGGCCTATGGCGATTTATCGCTACCTGGCACCAATAGAAGCCCGCCTTGTGCGGGTTTTTTTGTTCCCGCTTTTTTCCCCACGGATCTGCGTGTTTTTGACTTTATGGTTCGCAGTTTTCCACTTAGGGTTGGACGTATTCTTAGATAATGGTTAGCTGTCGATCAGGTTTTGGCCAGTGTTTACGGGGTGAGAACCGAAATTTTTCTAGATAATGATTTTCCCGTTTAGAGATAATTTTGAGATGCCCCAGTTTTCTCACCACGACCTGCAGCTACTGAACCCATCCGTCGACTCGCCGCTGGTTGACGCTCTGGCCGAGCTCGAATTTCTGCGCAGGCTGAGGCTGGAAGGGGACGACGGCTTTTTTCAGACAGAGTCTAGTTCTCAAACCGCTAGGTCGTGCCTAGTCCTAAATCCGCGTTGCTCGTAGGAATCGTCTCGTTAGCTGCTCGAGGCCTCATTTGCCCCTTCTTAGCTGTTAGGTTCTTTCGCTCCTAAAGTTCGAAAGGGACCCTGAAATGCGCGTCAGTCTGGATGGGCTTGGCCAAGCAGTAGACGGTGATGTGACCACCACAGGTGCGATTTGCATCGCTACCGGGGAAGGTTACCTCGACGAGGGACGAATGGTCCTGAGGATGGGGGATCCCACCACACCTTGTCCACTTTGCGGGCTGGAAGGAAAGGTCGTCGAAGGGGTGTGGCACTTCATCTCGGATGGCCAGCCAGTCGCGATGGATGGCGCCTTAGTTGATTGCGGTTGCCCAGAGGGTAGCAACCGGGTGGTGGCGCCTTTAGGGGAAATGCCCCCGCCGCGGCTGCCGGTTGCCGTACGCACTAGCCTCACACCCGCTGGCCCTGGGAGCTCTAGCGCTTCGGCAGGGGCTTCGCCCGCCATGGTTGGCGGGTTGCCTGGGCAGATGCAGCCGGGATTCTATGTGGTGCCGCGGAGCATGTCGTTCCCGCAGATTCTGTTGGAGCTGACTAGCCATGATTCGACCTTGCCCATTTCGTACCTGCAACGCCTGAACCCGACTTTCGAGCAGGGGTTCAAGGCAGGGGAAATCTTCGTCATCGGCGATCCGGATAACGGTTATGCCTGCACCCAGGAGGAGGGCCAACTCATGGCGGCCGCCGAGCGCGCACGACGTTCCTTGGCTGTACTCGATTTTGCCGAGTCAGATTTCATGATGGAGTATCAGGCTGAAATTGCCGGACTGCTTAGTGACGCCAGTCTCTCCATGGGTGTGGGTAAGGACATGATGGACCACGGCCTCCGGCAGCTTCGCAGCACACTTGGCAACATCGAGCGTTTGCATCAGCAAGAATTTCTGCGCCATGGCCATCTGAATAGTCCATCGTTCTTCGCCGAACGACGGCTGTTATTGGAGCAGCTAGATGGTCAGCTGAAGGCGACTTTTCTAAATAAACATCTGAATCTAGGGGCCTACGAGCGGCTGAAGAAAAGCTTGAATATCTCGACCAAGAGTCTTGTGCATCATTGGTCGAAAGCCGGTGGGCCAGGGCAGATTCCTGGGTACGCCACATACTTGGACAAAGTGGCGAAGCTTAGTAAGTACCTTCGGTATGGTGGGCATGTCGGAATTGGCTTAGGTGGTACATCTTCCTATCTGAAAGTCCAAGAGGCCTGCCGTGCAGGGGAAACCGAAGCCTGCAAAAAAATTCGTTTGTCTGAGGCAGGTGCTTTCGCTGGGGGGCTGGCGGGAGGGATCGTGGGTGGCAAGATTGCTGGGATCACTGCGCTCGCTGTATGTGGGGTGTTCTCTGCTGGTACCGCGGGTTTCGGGGCGCCGGTATGTGGCATTGCGCTGGTCGGGGGAGGGGCTTTTGCTGGGAGCATCGCCGGTGCGGAGGGCGGTGAGCAAATGGGCGAGCTGATCTACGAATCACATTATGACTGAGTTCGAGAGTTGGCCCGTGTGGCTGAAGTGGATAATGCTGGCGTGTCCGTTCGTGATCGCGTTGGCCGGTTGTGCGGTCAGTGCATTCATCGCGGGTACAAGAAATTTCACTGTTGCAACCTCGGCTATCCAAAGTCATCCCGGCCTGGAGCAAATGAAACTGTTTTTGGGCACGCGGCGCTTTGGCGCTCGGTGGCTGCTGATAACGTTTCTTTGTGGAATACTCATTTGGCCTGGCGTACATATGCGCCGAGGGCATCTGGACATCGAAGAACTAGAAAACTTCCCTGCAAAACTTAAGTTGGCTCTACAGATATCCACGTGGCTGACGGCCTTTGGCTTCGCTTGGATGTGGGTGACCTATGGATTCATCAAGGCGTAGCCGTTCCACCCCCCCCTGTAGGAGCGGGTTTACCCGCGAACGCGGGCGAAGCCCGTGCCATCCACCACCTACCCAACGCAATTAAACATGGTCCTATAACCCAAAGGTTGAATCACACTTCCTGCCTTCCAGGCGCAGCAACGACCTCTAGCCCGCCCTCCCGCGCGCTCTGAATGCATAATCGGTAGTGTGATGCCGGTTTTATCCGTGCTTAAGCTTTTAATCAGCAATATATTGCCGATTCCAGCCATGCGCACTATGATAATCAGCATTAAAGTACTGATTAATGGTGTCCCGATGCCGCTCAGACTCACGATCCAGGCTTTCTCCGATGGTGCATGGCGCGATGCAGCGACACTCACGGTTGAGAACCCCGAGCGTGTTGCTGATGGAAGGTGCCTTGTCGCCTACGACGGCGACTACATCATCGCGAACGTTGATCGCATGGAAGATCGTTGCGAACTCGCCCTAAGCGTTAACCTTCCGTTGAACTGGGACCACCATGACGTCAAAGGGTATCCAGCATTCCTCTACGACATCATTCCCTCTGGTGCTGCCAAGGACTCTCTTGAATCCCGCTATGGGCGTCTTAAGCCCGAAGGTGTGGAAATGGGGCTGTACTTTCTGGAGCGCTTCACCCCGGCGCCTATTGGGCACCTGCGCATCAAGGAATCGGTGGAAGGCCTTCAGCCGGATCGGAGCGAGGCTTTCGCGCGTGCTGAGGTCGTGGACAGGACGAACGAATTTCTTGAGTACGCCTATGAAACCGGCGCGGCGTTGGGCGGTGCTACCGGTGCCAACGGGCAAGCCCCCAAGCTGGTCATGACCGAAGCCCACAGCGGTGCTCTGTACGCTGATGCGATGCTCCCCGATGACCAGGCGTGCCGTCACTGGCTGATCAAGTTCGCGCGTAATCGAGGCGGCGAGCGCGACCAAGACATCCTGCGAACAGAGTTTCATTACTACAAGGCGGTTGCTGCCCTCGGCCTTGATACGGTTCCCACTGATGGTTTGGCGCTTGAAGAGGCAGTGAAGCCAAGCCTCTGGATGCCACGATTTGATCGCCGAGTAGTGGATGGCGTGGTGGAGCGGATACCGCTGGAGTCGGTGTACTCGATCTGCGGTATTACCGGCTACGCGCATCCGATGGCGCATGCCGAAGTGGTTCACCGCCTGGTAGGTCTATGGATCGATAACGGCCAGCAGGATGAGGTGGACGACCTGGTGTTCGAGTATGTGCGCCGCGATCTGCTGAACCGCATTCTAGGGAACACCGATAACCACGGCCGCAACACTTCCATCATGCGTGTGGGTGGGAGGTTTTGTTTGGCGCCAATCTATGACCTCGCGCCAATGATCCTCGATGAAGAGGGCATCACACGGACGACGAAGTGGGCAGCAGAGCGCAAGGGGTCTTCTAATTGGCGCGACAACTGCGCTGAGCTTGTTGGTTACACTGATCCCGATGTCCTGCTGCAACGGTTGATGAATGCGGCTGAGGCATTCAGGGCGTTGCCCGATCTGCTGACCGATGCGCCCGAATCGATGCGCAATGCAGCCTCTCTACCCGTGAATAACCTGGACAAGCGACTCGTGGAGTGGGGACTGCGATGAAAAAACTACAGCCTGAAGAGCGCGCCCAGCTTGTAGAGGATATCGTCAAGCGCAACGCGGCGGGGCTCGATCCAATTGGCACGTCCATCCGCCGTCTGCGGCTCGAAGTCACCGGGCTCGACCAAGAGACCTTCGCGGCCATGTGCAAGATGTCCACGAAAAGCCTGTACGAACTGGAAAGCGGGAAGTCGAATCCGAAGCTCAGCACTTTGGAGGCCGTACTGCGTCTCTTTGGTGTGCGGATGGGGATGGTGATGACTGCCAAAGATAAGTCCACTGCAACGCTCGTCGGCAACACTGTCGGCCAGTTGAAGGCTGGTGGGCCAATCGCTGTGGCCGCGCCGCTGGCCAGTTCCTGCGTGGTGGCCGGACCGAAACGAGGGAAAAGCCCTGCGGCAGCCAAAGCGAAGAAGGCAGTGTCGAGGCCGGCATCGTCACGGGCAGGGAGAAGCAGTCAGGAACAGTGAGATTGATGTGGGATGCAAATAAAGCCTCATCCCATTTTTCTCTAACTGATGGGTTGCGGCATTAAGTCTGGTTTCTCGCAGTGGTTCCGAACCACGATGGCTTCATGCGTGTAACGATAACCATTGGTAAGCTGCGAGTTTCCTACCGTGCCTGTGAGGTCTCGCGAATCATACGGTTTGTGTACTTAGGCTGATCACTTTTGAATAGGCAGCTTATACTGGCCTTCCGCCAGTATTTTTGAGGCTGTCAGCTTGCCCACATTTATAGTCGAAGAGTCATTTGAAACGCGTCTGCGCCATGCGATTTCAGTCGCCTGGAAGGTGTTCGCTAGAAAGGTCGGTGGTGGCCTCATCCCAGTGAACAAAGAAGCATCCATGCAGCTTCAGTACGCCTACCTACTAAAACAGCTACTCCCGCTGACTCTGCATAACCCTGATGAGTCAGCCGACATCGAGCTGGAGACGGGAGTAAAGCTACCTACAGGCTCGCATAACATCGACATATTGGTTACTGGCACATCCGCGAAAAGCAGTACAAGAATCGCTATTGAGATGAAGTGCTACCGGAACATTACCTCCTCTGGTGGGCCTCGTGGCGCGCAAGACATATTCCAGAAGGATGTTTATGAAGACCTACAGGTGCTAGAGCAGTACGTAGAGGCTGGTATCGCAAGCCGCGGGATTGCGCTAGTCATGAACGACCTGCCGTCTATCACCACACCTAAAGTGAAAAATGGCAAATATTGGGCGTACGATATTTCCCATGGGACCACTTTCCCAGGTGGGACAATCAACGTTCCGATTGGTGGAAAACCCGTCTCTCTGGCATTGAAACGTTGCTACGTTTTCGACTGGTCGAAATTCGGAAGCATCTGGTTTTCTGAAATCGAGGGGATTGATCAATTCGATGCTGTTGCCAGTCCTGTCGATGCTGAGGTTGGCTCCGAAACCGCTGTGAGGTAGCGGGGGCAGTAGCACCAGGCGTGTCTCTTGCTTCAAACGTCCCAGCGCCATTGACCAGTGGATCTGGTTTTAGGGATTAGGGATACGCTTCGGCTGTGATCTGCATTAGATGACTGAAAACGTTGTGGTACAGGTGCATTATTCGATTCCTGTCTCCCCCCATTCCCGCCCCATCCAACCGTCAAGTAGACCTTGATACCAATCCGTTTTAGCCGACGTTTCCTACAACTCCCAGCGTCCATTCACATCCCCCCAAACCTTGCATTGCAGCCCCCACGACGCTACCGTGCTCCAGTCGCGGCCAACTCCGCGACCGGGTTTGGCGACCCGAACGAAAAGGCGCATCGGCGCCCCCGACCACGATTGCAGGCGCTTTTTTTGCGTCCGCAGTTTCGTGTAATGGCGGCTGTGCGTGGGAGACCTTCGGGTCTGCCGAGTTCCTTTTCCTCGGTTCGCCAACCTGCGTACAGCTGCCACCCTAATCGTTTGGCGACGGTCAGCGTGGTGCTTCAATCGAAAAGGACCGCATGCATGCTCATCTCAAGTCCATCCAGGATCCTCGCATCCGTTCTCCTCCGCCGTTCCGCAACGGCCCTGCGCTACTTCACCTTCAGCAAGCCCCGCTTCGTCTCCACCCAACCGGAGGCCCGCCATGTCTGACCAAGAACGCCTCTCCACCATCCAAAGCTACGCCTGGACCCTCGAACTGCTAGGCGAGGCCCTGGTCCAGCACGACGAAATGCTCGAGTGCGAACACAACCCGCGTCTGAGCTTTCGCAACACGGCCGGTATCCATCAGGCGATCCGGATCATCAGCCGGTTGGCCAGTGAGCAGTGTGGGAAGGTAATGGAACGAAGCGAGCAGGATCTGCAGCGTTAGGCCAGATCGTTGCTCGAGGGTGGGGCCAGATTGGGGCTGCTGTGCAGCCCCCGTTGACTCAAGTTCAACCTATGGTGATGGCCGCATTCAACATCAACACCACAATCAGCCCGACCACCGCCACGATGGACTGCACCACCGAGATGGTCTTGGTGGCTTCGCCCATGGTCATGCCAAAGGATTCTTTCACCATCCAGAAGCCTGCATGGTTCGCATAGTTGAAGAACAGCGAACCGCAGCCGATGGACAAGGCCAGCAAAGGCAGGTTGAGGCTGGGGTCTGCACCTGCCAGCGGTGCCAGCAAGCCGGCAGCACCCACGATGCCGACGGTGGCAGAGCCGGTAGACACCGAGAGCAACATCGCGATCAGCCACCCCAGAATCAGGGGAGGGAAGGCAGATTGCTGGGTCAGGTGCACAATGGCATCGCCAACCTTGGCGCTGGTCAGCATTTCCTGAAAGGCACCGCCACCGGCAATGATCATGATGATCGAGGCGATCGGCTTGAGGCTTTTGCCCAGTGCATCGCGCAGCTGTTCGGCGTCGCCGCCGCGCGCAAGCACCAGGCTGGCGCCGGCGAACAGCACGCCCAGCAGCATGGCGATCAGCGGATTGCCCAGGAAACTGGCCATCTCCAGCAGCGCATTGCCTTTGGGCAGCAGCATCTCGGCGACGGCATGCACCAGCATCAGGATGGCCGGCAGCAATGCGGCCAGCATGCCGACCATTACCCCGGGGCGGGGTTGGCCATCGGCTTTTTCAGCCAGTGTGAACTGGTCCAGCAATGCCTGATCGGGCCGCGTGTTCATGCGCGGTGAAATGAACATGCCGTACAGCGGGCCGCCCAGGATCATTGCCGGAATGGCGGCAAGGAAGCCATAGAGCATGGTGGGCCCGACCGAGGTCTTGAGCACAGCGATGGCGGTCAGGGGGCCTGGGTGCGGCGGTACCATGCCGTGCATGGCGGCAAGCGCCGAAATGACCGGCACACCTACATACACATACGCCGAGCCTTTGAAGCGCGCCTTGCTTTCCAATTTGCGCGCCACGCTGAATATCAGCGGCAGCATGATCACCAGGCCGACTTCGAAAAACATGGGGATGCCAATGACGAAGGCAACCAGCATCATGGCCCAAGGGATCATGCGGTCGGAGGTGCGCTTGAGGATGACATCCGCGACCTGCTCCGTGACGCCTGCGTCAGCCAGGATCTTGCCAAGCATCGCACCCAGCGCAATCACCACCCCCACTGCGCCCAGTGTCTTGCCGGCGCCGGTGAGCAGGTGGGAGACGATGCTGCCTGGCGCCATATGCGTCGCGAAGCCCACGCCAATGGACACCACCAGCAAGGCCAGCAGCGGGTGCATTTTCAGGCGCGAAACGATGAGCGCCACCAGCACCAGAACACTGGCCAGTGCCGTCAGTAATAGCTGTATATCTAAGGGGGTCATTCAAGGAGTCTCGGTTGGGCTGGCGCTCGGGCTGCACTCAGGGTTTGAAGGCGTGACGGGCGTCTCCACGGGGCATGCCCAGGTGGCTGCCGTGGGGGCTGCTGCTACGGTTTCGAGGAAGGGAACGCGGCGTTGCGCTAGCTGCCGCTCACAGGCGGGCGCCTGGTAACGGAAGATGGGCAGCAGGGAGGCGTGGCGCTGAGGCCGGTGGGCGGCGGTGTGGCGACGGGGCACTTGGGCAGCATAGTCATCGGTTGATTCACCTTGTTGTATGGTCATCTATATGAATCGGGCCAAAATATTCGCGCTGCCATGGAATACTGTCAAGTGAAGGTCGTCGCATCGTCTTGGGTGGCCATTTAGCCCCGGCAGGCAATACTTCTCTCTATACGCAGGCGTGTTCCTGGTGGCGCGCGCCGCTGGGAGGTGTCTGGTGAACAAATTAACGATCGTGGGTGCCGGCCTGGTCGGCGAGGCGGCGGCGCAGATCATCGCCCGGGATGAGCTGTGCCGTGAGCTGGTGTTGATGGACGTGCAGGGTGAACTGGCGCAGGGCAAGGCGCTGGACGTTTGGCAGGCGGCGGTGGATTCAGGTTCCGATACCCATGTTCACGGCGGGGCCAAAGCCGAGATGCTGGAGGGTTCCGAGCTGGTGGTGATCACGGCGGGCGTGCCGCGCAAGCCCGGCCAGTCGCGTCAGGATGTATTGAGTACCAACCTGCCAATCCTCGACAGCATCATGGCGGATATCAAGCACCACGCGCCGACAGCGACGGTGCTGGTGGTGTCCAACCCGGTCGATGTGCTCACCTATCGCGCCTGGAGCGTCAGCGGGCAGGGGCGCGACAAGGTGTTCGGGCAGGCGGGGGTGCTGGATACCGCCCGCATGAAGTGTTTTATCGCTGAGCAAACCGGGTTTTCTGCACGGGATATCACGGCGCTGGTGTTGGGCGGGCATGGCGACAGCATGGTGCCGCTGATGCGCTACTGCCAGATTGGCTCGGTGCCGTTGTCGCACTTCTTGTCCGATGAGCAGATCGAGCAGATTGTCGAACGCACACGTAAGGGCGGCGGCGAGATTCTGGGGTTGAAGAAGATGGGGAGCGCCTGCGATGCACCGGGCGTGGCCATTGCGCAGATGGTCGATGCGATCGCCAATGGGCGGAACCGTATTTTGCCGGCGGTGGCGATTCTTGAGGGCGAGTATGGGCGAACGGATATCGCCATGGGTGTGCCCTGCGTACTGGCAGAGAAGGGGCTTGGGCGGATTATCGAGTTGCCGCTGGATGCGCAGGAACAGGCGATGTTCGACCACTCGGCAGACCAGGTGGCGCGGGATATTGCCGAGATGAAAGCTTTGTGAGCAGCAAAGCGGCTTCAGTTGACGCGGTCGATGCAGGAGCGCCCTGGTGGCGCTCCTGCACGTCGTGCCTGCGTAGATGATTTTGCAAGGGCCGTGTGGCAGCCCTCAGCGCTGATAAGCCTTGCCAAAATGCCGTTCCAGCCGCGCCTGCAGCAGTTCCAGCAGTATCGACAGCACCCAGTAGATCACGGCTGCGGTGGTCAGCATTTCCAGGTAGCGATAGCTCGAACGCCCATACGACTGCGCCAGAAACATCACCTCCCAAACCCCCATCACGGAAATCAGCGACGAGTCCTTGAGCATCGAAATGAACTGGTTGGCGGTGGGCGGAATGATCACCCGCATGGCTTGGGGCAGGATGATGTGGCAGAAGATCTGCGGCGTGCGCATGCCCAGCGCCAATGCTGCTTCACGTTGCCCACGGGCCACGCCGAGGATGCCGGCGCGGAAAATCTCGCTCAGGTAGGCCCCGTAGTTCAGCGACAAGGCAATGATGCCGGCGCTGATGGCGCCGGGTACCAGGCCCACCTGCGGCAGCCCCAGGTAGATCAGCAGAATCTGGATCAGCAGCGGCGTGCCACGGAAGAACGAGGTGTAGAAGCTGGCCACACCCACCAGCACCGCGCTGTTGGATAACCGTGCCAGCGCGGCGGCAAAGCCGAGCAGCACGGATACCACCATCGAGCACAGGCACAGGAACAGGGTCAGAGCGGCGCCTTGCAGAAAACCATTGGGCCCCAGCTTGAAACCGGCCAGGTTGGGAAACTTCTCCAGAATGATGGCGAACTTCAGGTCAAAGCTGAGGAAGAAGGCGACAAACAGCCCGAACAGCGCCAGCCAGGTCAGCAGTAACCGGGTGCGAAAGCCGAACAGGCCGGCGCCCGCAGGCTTTACCACGGGCTTGGGGGAGGGGGGGAAGGTGCTCATTTGCTGATGTCGGCGCCAATCCATTTCTGCGACAGCTTGGCCAGGGTGCCATCAGCCTTCAGCTCGGCGAACACCTGGCGTACCTTGGCATCCCACTCAGGGTCGCCTTTTTCGATGGCTACCGCGTTGGGCTCTTCATACAGCGGCGCACCGGCCAGCTTGAAGCGCTTGTCCTGCTGCAGGCGCGGCTGCGCGGTCACCAGGTTGGTAATGATGGCGTCCAGGCGCACGCCAGTGCCCAGGCCCAAGTCCTGGAAGGCGACGTTTTCAGTGTCGTAGGGCGCAGCCTGCACGAAGTCGAACGGGTAATCGATCTTCTGGTCTTCCTTGCCTTCAATGACCAGGTTCTTGTTCAGGTAGCTTTCGTAGCTCGATGCACTGATCGAACCCACCTTGCGGCCTTCCAGGTCTTTGGCGCCATGGATGCGCTCATCCGAGGCATTGACCACGATCACGGCGGGCGATGCGTAGTACTCCACGGGGAAGTCAAATACCTCGGCGCGCGCCTTGCTCGGGGTCATCGAGCAAATGCAGATGTCGTAGCGCCCGCTCCAGCGGCCAGCGGCAATCACGTCCCAGGACGGTGTTTCCAGGCGCAGTTTGACGCCGAGCTTGTCGGCCACTGCCTTGGCCACGTCCACGTCGTAACCGTCGAGCTGGTTGTGGTCATTGAGGAAGGAAAACGGCGGGTAGCTTTCCATCAGCACGTTAACCATTTCCTTGCGCGATTCAACTCGCTCCAACGTGGCGCCAGCAAAGGCTTGGGTGGCAGTTGCGAGCAGTACAAGGCCCGCACCCAGCAGAGAAGAAAATCGCATGTACATACCTGATATGTTGGGCAAATGGGTGATAGGGTATTTAATAGTTATAACCCTAATCCCCATAATGAATTTTATTCATAAGAACCTTCAGAGAAGTTATATGGCAGAGCGAACGATGGTAATTCTGGACGGTGGCATGGGCCGAGAGCTGCAGCGCAGTGGTGCACCGTTTCGCCAGCCCGAGTGGTCGGCGCTGGCGCTGAGCGAGGCGCCGGAGGCGGTCGTGGGCGTGCATGCAGCCTTCATCGAGGCGGGTGCGCAGGTCATCACCAGCAACAGCTATGCAGTAGTGCCGTTCCACATCGGTGAAGAACGCTTTGCCGCCGAAGGGCGACAGCTGGCCCATATCGCAGGCCAGCTTGCGCGGCACGCGGCAGATAGCGGCGCGCACCCGGTCAGGGTGGCCGGTTCGCTGCCGCCGCTGTTCGGGTCCTACCGCCCCGACCTGTTCCAGCCCGAGCGTGTGGCAGAGGTGCTGACCCCGTTGCTCCAGGGCCTGGCCCCGCATGTTGACCTGTGGCTGGCCGAAACCCAGAGTTCCGTGGCCGAAGTGCGGGCCATTCATAGCCATTTGCCGGCAGACGGCAGGCCGTTCTGGGTGTCCTTCACCCTGCAGGACGAGGACGTCGACGATGTTCCGCGCCTGCGCTCCGGTGAACCGGTGGCCGACGCCATCGAAGCTGCAGTCAGCCTGGGGGTGGCTGCGGTGTTGTTCAACTGCAGCCAGCCTGAGGTGATCGGCGCCGCCATTGATGTCGCGCGCTCCGTCATCGAGCGGCACAACGCCGAGATTGCCATCGGTGCCTATGCCAACGCCTTCCCGCCGCAGCCCAAAGAAGCCACTGCCAACGATGGCCTGGACGAACTGCGCGAAGACCTCGATCCGCCGGGTTACCTGGCATGGGCCAAGGGCTGGCGTGCGCGGGGTGCCAGCATGGTCGGCGGTTGCTGTGGCATCGGCCCGGAGCACATCGCCGAGCTGAAACGCAACCTGGCCTAAGCGCCCACGTGGCCGGGCGGCTTTTGCAGCGCCCGGCCCGCAGCCATTAAAAAAAACGCCAGTCAGACCCGGATTCCATCGTTTTTCAGGCCTCCGTCATCTCCCTATAGTCCGCTCAAGGCCGATGCTGCATCGGTGTACACAACTCAGCTGGGCGGGAAGCGGATATGAACAACAACGAAAAATTCGAGGGCAATGCTGCGGCCGGTGTGGGGACGCGGGTTGTGTGGAGCGGGGAACAGGTACAGCACCCGTACAACGCCACGCAGACCCCGATCGTGGTCAGCGCCGCTTATGGCTATAACGATATCGATGCCTGGTACGACGTGGCGCAGGGCAAGCAGCCGGGCTTCATCTACAGCCGCATGAGCAACCCAACGGTCGCCACGCTGGAAGCAAAACTGGCCGAGCTGGAGCAAGCCGAGTCGGCAGTCGCGTTCAGCAGCGGCATGGCGGCCATTAGTGCTGTGCTGCACACCTTCCTGTCCAACGGCAAACGCGTGGTGTCGACCCGCGACAGCTATGGCGGCACCAACAAGATCTTCGAAGAGTTCCTGCCGCGCATGGGCGTGCAAGTGTGCCTGTGCGATACCCTGGACACTGAAGCGCTGGAGCGCGAGATTGCCGCCGGTTGCGACCTGCTTTACCTGGAAACCCCCACCAACCCGACGCTGAAGGTGCTGGACATTCGTCGGCTGAGCGCCGCTGCGCACAAGGTGGGGGCGCTGGTGGTGGCCGACAACACCTTTGCCACGCCACTGAACCAGAACCCGCTGGCGCTGGGCGTGGATGTGGTGGTGCACAGCGCAACCAAGTTTCTGTCCGGGCATGGTGACGTGCTGGGTGGGGTGGTGTGCGGCGCGGAGGTGCTGATGGCCCAGGTGCGGCACTACCGGGAAATCAACGGTGCGGCGCTGGACCCGTTCTCGGCCTACCTGATCATCCGCGGTATCAAGACCCTGGCAGTGCGCCTGCGCCAGCAGCAAGCCAGTGCCATGGCGTTGGCCCTTTACCTGAGCACTGAGCCGTTGGTTGAGGCGGTGAACTACCCAGGTTTGCCGGCGCATGCCGGGCATGCCATTGCCAAGGCGCAAATGCGCGGGTTTGGCGCCATTGTCAGCTTCGTGCTGAAAGGCGGCATGCCGACCGTGGCCCGTTTGCTGCCGCGGCTGAAGTATGCCCACCGGGCCGGCAACCTTGGCGCGGTAGAAACCATCTATGGCCCGGCGCGCACCACCAGCCATGTCGAGAACACTTTGGAAGAGCGCCTGGCGCTGGGCATTTCCGAAGGGCTGGTGCGCATTTCAGTGGGCATCGAGGAAACCGATGACCTGCTGGCGGACCTGGCACAGGCCTGTGCATCGGTGCGTGAGGAACTGGCCGTCGCAAAGGAATTGCACGCTGACGCAGACGCCTGCCAGCGCCCGGTGCAGGCCTGAGGCTGGCGCGTAGCACTCACCCGTGCGGTGGGTGCCACTTCATGAAGTCGAACAAAAACAATATGCAAGGCAACTCGATTCGCTCTGCCAAGACGAGGTCGTTGCTACGTCCTTGCCCGCCAACTTTCATGAGTAACCCACAATGTCCGTGCAGACAACCACAACTAGAAATGCCTCGGCGCATACCTTCAAGCAGGATATGCAAACCCGCCACATCGTCATGCTGGCACTGGGCGGTGTGATAGGCACCGGCCTGTTTCTCACGTCAGGCTACACCGTTAACCAGGCCGGCCCGTTGGGCGCGGTCATCGCCTACATACTCGGCGCAATCATGGTGTACCTGGTCATGATGTGCCTGGGCGAGCTGGCGGTACACATGCCGGAAGTCGGCTCGTTCAGCAGTTACGCCACGCGTTACCTCGGCCCGGGCACCGGTTACATGGTGGCCTGGATGTACTGGCTGACCTGGACGGTGGCCATCGGCTCCGAATTCACCGCCGCGGGCATCCTGATGGTGCGCTGGTTCCCCGACACGCCGGTATGGATGTGGAGTGCGCTGTTCGGCGCTGCGGTGTTCATCAGCAATATCATTTCGGTGCGATCGTTCGCCGAAACCGAATTCTGGTTGTCACTGGTCAAGGTGTTGGCCGTCATCGCCTTTCTGGTGGTGGGCGGCGGGGCCATTCTGGGTGGCTTCGAGATCCAGCAGGCGCACAGTGCAGGGCTGGGCAATTTCACCCGTGAAGGGTTGTTCCCCACCGGTTTCTGGTCAATTGCCATGACCCTGCTGGCAGTGGCCTTCGCGTTCTCGGGTACCGAGCTGATCGGCATCGCTGCCGGCGAAACCAAAGACCCGGAAAAGAACGTCCCCAAGGCCATTCGCACCACGGTCCTTCGCCTGGCGCTGTTCTTCATCGGCACCATCTTTGTACTGGCCACCTTGCTGCCGCGTGAACAGGCCGGGGTTATTGAAAGCCCGTTCGTGATGGTCTTTGCGATGATTGGTATCCCGTATGCGGCCGATATCATGAACTTCGTCATCATCACCGCGCTGCTGTCTGCCGCCAACTCCGGCCTCTACGCCGCTTCGCGCATGCTCTGGACCCTCAGCGACCAAGGCAACATGCCCCGCCGTTACGCCACGCTGTCGCGCCGCGGCACACCCTTCAATGCAATCGTGCTGAGCATGGCTGGCGGCATGGCTTCGCTGTTGAGCAGTGTGTTTGCCCCCGACACCATCTACCTGGCGCTGGTGTCGATTTCAGGGTTGGCCGTGGTGGTGGTGTGGATCAGCATCGCGGCCAGCCAGATCGCATTCCGCCGTCATTACATCGCCAGCGGCGGCAAGCTCGAGGACCTCAAGTTCCGGGTGCGTGGCTACCCGTTCGTACCACTGGGGGCCATTTTCTGCTGCGTACTGGCCTGCGTCGGCATTGCCTTCGACCCTGCTCAGCGGGTTGCCCTGTACTTCGGCTTGCCCTTCATTGCCTGGTGCTACCTGGCCTATTGGCTGACGTGCAAGTACCGCAGCCGCCGTACGGCCCCGCTGGAAATCGTCGCCCCAGGTTCCGAGGCCGCCTGAGCAGGTGATACTAGGCCACCGGAACCTAGCCACGAGAAGCCGCCGATGACCCAGAAAACCTTGCCCCCCCTGAACTGGCTGAGAGCCTTCGAAGTGTCGGCGCGTTACTTGAACTTCACCCATGCGGCAGAAGAGCTGCACCTTACCCAAGGGGCCGTGAGCCAACAGATTCGTCACCTGGAAAGCCAATTGGGTGTGGCGCTGTTCAAGCGCCTGCCACGCGGGTTGGGGCTGACCGAAGAAGGGCAGTCCTACCTGCCGGTGGTGCAGGACGCCATCAGCCGCCTTGCGGTCGGCACCAATGAAATCTTCGGGCAACGCCAACGTCGGCCGCTGAAGGTACGGGGCAGCCTGTCGTTCCTGCACTTCTGGCTGGCCCCGCGGCTGGCCGACTTTCGGCGTTCGCACCCGCAGGTGGACATCCGCTACATCAGCAACCTGTGGGTCAAGGAGCTGGATGCCGAAGATGATCTGGAAATCCGCTGGGGTAGCGGGCAGTGGGCCGGGGTAGAGGCGCAGCGCCTGACCCGCGACATGCTGGTGCCGGTGTGCGCACCCGCGCTGCTGGCCGGTTGCCCGCTGCGCGACCCGCGCGACCTGGCCCGTGTGCCGTTGCTGCATGTGCTGGGTTACGAGGAGGGGTGGGGCTACTGGCTGGAGCGGGTCGGCGCCGATCAGGTCGACTCTTCCAGTGGCCTGCAGTTCGACACGCTGGTGTCGACCCTGCGCATGGCGGAGCTGGGGCTCGGGGTGGCGCTGGCACGCTCGTCGCTGGTCGAGGACCTGCTGCAGGAGGGGCGGCTGGTCGCTCCCTTTGCCCAGCGTATCGAGGCAAGCGAGTCGTTTTTCCTGGTACGCGGCCTGGGTGAAGCGTTGTCCCCCGATGCCCAGGCGTTCAGCCATTGGCTGGTGGCCATGGCGCATCGTTAATTTACGTAGCTATCTGGAGCACCGATGCAGTACACATCCACGCGCGGCAACGAGACACGGGTCGATTTCCGCACGGCATTGCTTTCTGGCCTGGCCGACGATGGCGGGCTTTATGTGCCCATCTCGGTGCCGGTGTTCAGCCCACAGGAAATTGCCAGCTGGTCGTGGTTGCCCTTCGACGAACTGGCCTGGCGGGTGATGGCACCGTTTGTCGGCGATACCCTCGACGAGCCTACCCTCAGGGCGCTGGTCAGCGACAGCTATCGCGGGTTCCGCCACCGCGGCATTGCGCCGTTGCAGCAGCTTGGCCATAACGAATGGATCCTGCAGCTTTTTCATGGCCCTACCCGGTCCTCCAAGGACTTTGCCGCGCAGTTGCAGGCGCGCTTTGTCCGGCACTTTCTGGGGGCGGAGTGCGAGCGGGTCATGCTGGTCGGTGCCAGCAACGGCGATACCGCAGTAGCGGCTATCGAAGCGCTTCGGCATTGCCCTGCAGCAGGCTTGCTGGCGCTATACCCCAGCGCAGGCACGCCCGCTGACCGCGCGGCAGTGATGCGCAGTGCCGCGTCCGACAGCGTGAGCTGCGTGGCCGTGGATGGCAGCTTTGACGATTGCCAGTCGCTGGTGTCGGCGCTGCTGCGTGACTGGCCATGCCCCGGGCTGATTCCGGTCAGCTTCAACTCCACCAACTGGGTCGGTGTGCTGGCGCAGATCGTGTTCTATTTCCATGCGGCGCTGCAGCTCGGTGGCGGGATACGCCCGGTCGGGTTCAGCATCCCCACGGCCAGTTTTGCCGAGATCTACGCGGGGTTCATTGCCCAGAAAATGGGCCTGCCGATCAACCAGATCATCGTCTCCACCAACCGCAACGATGCCCTGCACCGGTTCATCCACTGCAACCGCTACAGCCGTGGTTCAACCAGCCAGACCTTGTCACCGGTCATGGACTTTTCGCTGTTCTCCAACCTGGAGCGCTTCGTCTGGGAACTGTATGACCGCGATGGCGGGGCGACCCGGGCACTGATGGAGCACTTCGAGGCGTGTGGTGAGCTGAGCATCGGCAACCGCCAGTGGTTGCATGCGCGCATGCTGTTCGACTCCTATGCCGTGGACGACGTGCTGATTCGCGAAGAAATTGTCACGCTGTTCCACGAAACGGGCAGCGCAGTAGACCCTCATGCCGCGACAGGGGTATTCGCCGGGCGCCTGCACCGGCGCAACATCGGTGCGCCCATCGTCACGCTGGGGCAGTTTGCCCCCGAAAAGTCTGCCGGGCTGCTGGCGGAGCTGGGGGCCTGGCACGGCGAGGTGCCCGCCGGTGCGGTCGGCACAGCGGGCGATGGGCCGCTGTTGGCAGCTGACGACCTGGCCGGTGTTCATGCCTTGTTGGCCCGGTTGCAGGCTGGGCGATGAAGCGCATCCTCGACCCCCTGGACGAGCGCATTCTCGCCGAGCTCACCGCCAATGCGCGTATTGCCCACGCCGAGTTGGGGTTGAAGGTGAACCTGTCGCGCAATGCGGTACGCCAGCGCATCGAGCGCCTGGAGCGCGACGGCGCCATTCAGGGTTATACCCTGCGCATCGGTGAGGGCAGACGGCCGGCGTCGTTGATCAACGCGGTGATCTTCGTCTACCGCTATGACCGCATGCGCGGTGAGGCGGTACTCGATGCGCTGCGCCAGATCCCCGAGGTGATCCAGTGTGAAGTGCTCAGCGGCGAGTTCGACCTGATGTTGCGCGTCGAGGCCTCCAGCCCGGAGCGAGTTCACCATGTGTGGAAGGAAATCGCTGCCATGCCCGGGGTGGAGAACACGGTGACTTCGTTCGTCCTGGCCGCGGTGGTCTGAAGCGCGTCTTTGCATCGGCTAGCACAACGCCGCCTGGGTTCGCGCCCAGGCGGCGTTGTGCGTTTTGCCCTGGCGCAGGTGCGCGCTTTGCACTGGCCAGATTGGCCAATAAATACAGCGGATTGCCATATTCAACTGGCAGTGCACGGCTCTTACGCTAGTCCTCATCGACCCACTGCCTGGACAGGACAGCAAACCATGACCGAATACAAAATTGCACTCGTTGGCTTTGGTGGCGTTAACCGCGCGCTTGCCCAACTGATCGCCGAACGCAATGCGCGCTGGCAGCACGAGTTGGGCTTTGGCCTGAAAATCGTTGGTGTCACCGACTTGTTCCTGGGGTCGGTGATCGACCGCGACGGCCTGGATGCCGCCATGCTGGCCGCGCTGCCGGCTCAGAAGGGCGCACTGGCGCAAATCCCTCAAGGTTCGGCCGAGGCGTTCAATGAGGCGGTGATCAAGCAATCAGGCGCCGACATCATCGCCGAGGCCACATTCACCAACCCCAAGGACGGTGAGCCGGCGGCAACCTTCTGCCGCTGGGCGCTGGAGGCGGGCAAGCACGTGGTCACCACCAACAAGGGGCCGATTGCCTTGCATGCCCAGGCGCTCAAGGCCTTGGCCAAGGCCAACGATGTGTCGTTCGAATACGAAGGCGCCGTAATGAGCGGCACACCGGTGCTGCGCATGGCGCGCCAGACCCTGGCGGGCGCGGGCTTGGTAGGTTTCGAGGGCATTCTCAACGGTACCTCTAACTATGTGCTCACGCGCATGGAGGAAGGGCTTGGCTTCAACGAGGCGGTGGCCCAGGCACAAGCGCTTGGCTTTGCCGAGGCTGACCCGACCGCCGATGTGGAAGGCCATGACGTACGCCTGAAGGTGGTGATCCTCGCCAATGAGTTGCTCGGCGCCTGTCTGCAGGTGGGTGATGTGGCCTGCAGCGGTATCAGTGCCATCGACAGCGCAGCTATCGAGCGGGCACAGGCGGCGGCCGAGCGCTGGAAGCTGATCGGCAGCGCCCACCGTGAAGCCGATGGTTCGGTGCGAGCCAGCGTCGAAGCGAAGCTGTTGCCTGGCCATCACCCTTTGGCGGGTATTTCGGGCGCCACCAATGCGCTGGCGTTCGACACCGAGTTGCTGGGGGCTGTAACCGTGTCCGGCCCGGGGGCGGGGCGCATCGAAACGGCTTTTGCCCTGCTGTCGGACATTGTCGCCATTCACACCGCCGGCCATTCGGCCTGAGGAGCAACGTTCATGAGCCTGACTTCCGTATCGCGGGCGCTTGTTCAGCAACCCGCCTTGATCGATGTGTACAACCCCTTCGATGGCAGCCTGGTTGGCAGCGTCGACAACCTCGGCGCAGAAGCGGTGCCTGCCTTGCTCGCCCGTGCCCGTCAGGGTGTGCGTGAAAGTGCGGCGCTGCCCCGGCACCGCCGGGCCGCTATTCTGGAGCACGCCGCTCAGCTCATTGAACGGGATGCGGCAGACTTTGCCGGCCTGATCGTCGATGAAGCGGGCAAGACCCTGCGCCAGGCCGAAAAAGAGGTCAAACGCTGCATCAACACGCTCAAGCTGTCTGCCGAAGAGGCGCGGCGCAACGCCGGTGAGGTGGTGCCTTTCGATGCCTATGAAGGCTCCGAATCGCGTCAGGGCTGGTTCACCCGTGAGCCGTTGGGGTTGATCCTGGCCATTACCCCGTACAACGACCCGCTCAACCTGGTGGCGCACAAGCTGGGGCCAGCACTTGCAGGGGGCAATGCGGTCATTCTGAAACCCTCGGACCTGGCCCCTCTTTCTGCCCTGAAACTGGTGCAGTACCTGGTGGAGGCAGGGTTGCCGGAGGCCGTCGTCACCGTAGCCACAGGGGGCGCCGAACTGGGCAAGGCGCTGGTGGCTGTGCGTGAGGTGCGCATGGTTTCCTTTACGGGCGGTTTCGCGACGGGCGAACAGATTGCGCACGGGGCTGGCTTGAAAAAGCTTGCCATGGACCTTGGCGGCAATGCCCCGGTGCTGGTGCTCAAGGACTGCGACCTTGAAGCCACGGTCGAGTCGTGTGTGTCGGGCGCGTTCTGGGCCGCAGGGCAGAACTGCATCGGCACCCAGCGCATTCTCGTGGATGCCTCGATCTACGAGGCGTTTCGTGCTCGCTTTGTGGCATTGACCCAGGCGATGGTCTGGGGCGATCCGGGCCGGCGCGAAACCGATATGGGGCCGATGATCACCGAAGCGGCTGCACGGCAGATCGAAGCACGCGTCAACCAGGCGCTTGAGGGCGGTGCCCGCCTGCTCTGCGGCCACCAGCGTCAGGGGGCGGTCTATGCGCCGACAGTGCTCGAAAGCGTTGATCCCGTCAGCCGGCTGTGGCTCGAAGAGGTTTTTGCGCCGGTGGTGATGCTGGCGCCCTTCGAGACTGTCGAGCAGGCGATAGCGCTGGCCAATGCCCCGGAGTACAGCTTGCATGCCGGTGTGTTCACCCGTGACCTGTCGCTGGCGTTGAGCCTGGCCCGGCGTATCGAGGCCGGCGGTGTAATGATCAACGACTCTTCCGACTACCGCTTCGATGCCATGCCATTTGGTGGGGCCAAGTATGGGAGTCTTGGGCGTGAGGGGGTGCGGTTCGCCTACGAGGACATGACCCAACCCAAAGTCGTCTGCTTCAACCAGATGGGTTGAGGGGGGGGCACCTCGATGATCACTCGCTACGGATCAAGCGCGCGGATGTCACTGGCGGTCAGTTACAGGGGCCTTTTCGAAACGGCAGGCATCGTGGCCGATGACCTGCAACAGGATGTGCAGGGGCAGTTGCGTCAGGCGCTGAGCGTGATCGACGGCCTGATGGTGCAAGCCAACGTCGGCAAGGCGCAGCTGACGCGGGTTCAGATGTGGCTGGCCGACTACCGCCACTTCGACCTGGTCAACGAAGTGTACGACGCCTGGTTGCAAGGCTGTGCAAAACCGGTGCGGGCCTGCGTGGGCGCCGCCCTGGGGGCTGGCTACCTGGTAGAGGTGCAGGTGTTCGCTGTGTGCCCCGAATAGTCCTTTTCTCTATGACGAGTACCACGGGTCAACGCACAAACCGTGGTACCGCCCGTACATAGATCAGTTCGCTCACCAGCTCTACCAGGGTTTGCGTGATCACGGCTGCCGCCGCCAACCCGCGCATCTCTTCTGGCAGCGCCAGCGCCAGCGGCAGCACCACCAGCGAGTTGCGCGTGGCTGCGCTGAAGGTCACCGAGCGTGCCTCGCTGGCCGGCAGGCGCAGCAGGCGCGCACAGATGAAGCCGAGCACCGGCGCCAGCAGCATGAAGCCGATGTATACCGGAACCACCGGCAGCAAACGGTCGAAATCACGCAGTACCACGACAATCTGCGAAGCGATCACCACCATCAGCACCAAGGCCATCGCCGGCACCGGCAACCACGCCCAGGCGTCGTTCCACGTCGCGATTGCGCGCGAGCGCCGGGCACCGGCGCTGGTGAGCACCGCGAGGGCCATCGGCAACACGATCAACAGCGCGAAGGCTTCCACGAACGGGGTGATGGAAATTGCCACCTGGCGGCTGCCACCCAGCATCAGGGCCAGGTACACCGGCAGCAGCACCAGTTGCGCCAGCAATAACACGGGGGTTGCGGCCAGTGTCAGGCGTGAGTCGCCTTTGCCAATGTGGGTGAACACCACCACGTAGTCGATGCAGGGCGTAAGCAGCACAAGCAGGGCCCCGACAAGGATCGCCGGGTGTTCCACCAGCCCGCGGGTGATGGCCCAGACAAGCAGCGGAACGAGCATGAAATTGGCCAGTAGCAGGGCCGTGATGAAGCGGCGGTTACCCAGGCCCTGGCGCAGGTCGAGGAAGGGTATTTGCAGGAACATCGCGTACATCAACACGGCGATGGCGGGAGTGATCAGGGCTTCCAGATGCCGTGCGCTGTGGCTGGCCATCAAGCCGAAGGCAACGGCTGCGAGCACGGCAGCGAAGTAGATCGGGATCTGGTGGGTCTCGAGTTGTTCTCTGGTCAAGGTGTGGCCTGTGCGGTGATCAACTGGGAACGCGGTCTTTCTGGGAGCGGCCTTGTGTCGCGATAGGGCCGCAAAGCGGCCCCTGCAGNCCGCTCCCACAGGGATCGCGCCAGCTTTTACAAATTGAGCAAGACAGTTGCTCCTCCAAAGAGCAGCAGTGTGTGTGAAACAAACGAAATCAAACGAAAAAGCCCGGCACTGGGCCGGGCTTTTTCACTTCAGGCAAGCGTCAATCAGTTGCCGTAAACCGGCAGCTTCTTGCAGATGGCCTTGACCTTCTCACGGACGGCGTCGATCACCGCTTCGTTGTTCAGGTCGGCCAGGATGTCGCAGATCCAGCCGGCCAGTTCCTTGCACTCGGCTTCCTTGAAACCACGGGTGGTCACGGCTGGGGTGCCGAAACGCAGGCCCGAGGTGACGAACGGCGAACGCGGGTCGTTCGGTACCGAGTTCTTGTTGACGGTGATGAAAGCTTTGCCCAGTGCGGCGTCAGCATCCTTACCGGAGATTTCCTGCTTGATCAGCGACAGCAGGAACAGGTGGTTCTGGGTGCCACCGGAAACCACGTCGAAACCGCGCTCGATGAACACGCTGGCCATGGCCTGGGCGTTCTTCACGACCTGCTGCTGGTAAGCCTTGAACTCTGGCTGCAGGGCTTCCTTGAAGCAGATGGCCTTGGCCGCGATGACGTGCTCCAGCGGGCCGCCCTGGGCGCCCGGGAAGACGGCGGAGTTCAGCTTCTTCTCGATGTCGGCGTTGGCACGGGCCAGGATCAGGCCGCCGCGCGGGCCGCGCAGGGTCTTGTGGGTGGTGGTGGTGACCACGTCGGCGAACGGAACAGGGTTCGGGTACACGCCAGCGGCAACCAGGCCGGCAACGTGGGCCATGTCGACGAACAGGTAGGCACCGACCTTGTCGGCGATGGCGCGGAAGCGGGCGAAGTCCAGAACCTGCGAGTAGGCCGAGAAGCCGGCAACGATCATCTTGGGCTTGTGCTCGACAGCCAGGCGCTCGACTTCGTCGTAGTCGATCAGGCCATTGCCGTCGATGCCGTACTGGATGGCGTTGTACAGCTTGCCCGAGGAGCTTACCGAAGCACCGTGGGTCAGGTGGCCACCGTGGGCCAGGCTCATGCCCAGAATGGTGTCACCGGCCGACAGCAGGGCCAGGTAGACGGCAGCGTTGGCCTGGGAGCCAGCGTGCGGCTGTACGTTGGCGTAGTCGGCGCCGAACAGCTCCTTGGCACGGTCGATGGCCAGTTGCTCGACGACGTCGACGTACTCGCAACCGCCGTAGTAGCGCTTGCCTGGGTAGCCTTCGGCGTACTTGTTGGTCAGGACCGAGCCCTGGGCTTCCATGACTGCCGGGCTGGTGTAGTTTTCCGAAGCGATCAGCTCGATATGCTCTTCCTGGCGCAGAGCTTCTTGCTGCATGGCTTCGAAGAGCTCGGCGTCGTACTTGGCAATGGTCAAATCACGGCTGAACATGGCGGTCCTCAAGGATCGGGGTAATTTGGGTGTGCATTCTAACCGATTGATTCGCGGCTGGCATATGAAGTGGCGTCAAGTCGCAGACCAATGGGCTTCATCTTGCATCCCGCGCCGTTTCTGGGCTGGGCGGGGGCAGGAGTTGACCTGGAAGTCCGCTTTTTATGCAGGATTGTGTCGCGACACCGTACGTGTAGGAGCGGGTTTACCTGCGAAGAAGCCGGCGCGGTAGATGGCACCGGCTTCGCCGGTGTTCGCGGGTAAACCCGGTCCTACCGGGACCTTGCGAGCAGGCAGCGTGCGGGTCAATGGAACATGAACAAGGTCTCGTTGGAGAATTGCGCCTCGAACTGATGCGCCGGCATCGGCCGCCCGAACAGATAGCCCTGCACCTCGTCGCAACCATGCTCGCGCAGAAACTCCAGCTGTTCGTGGGTTTCCACGCCCTCGGCGATGACTGCCAGGTTGAGGCTGTGGGCCATGGCGATGATCGCCCGGGCAATCTGCGCGTCCTGCTCGCCTTCGGGCAGGCCGTCGACGAAGGTACGGTCGATCTTCAGCACGTCGATGGGGAACTGCTTGAGGTAGTTGAGCGACGAGTAGCCGGTGCCGAAGTCGTCTACCGCAATGCTCAGGCCGAGGTTCTTCAGGCTGGCAAGAATCTGCAGCGCCTCGTTCACCTCACGCATCAGGATACTTTCGGTCAACTCCAGTTCCAGGCATGCCGGCGGCAGGCCGCTTTCTTCCAGAATGTTGGCAATCCGCGTGCCCAGCTGGCCGTCGGAGAACTGCCGCGCCGAAATATTCACCGACACTTTCGGCACCCGCACCTTGGCCTTGTGCCAGGCCTTGAGCTGGCGGCTGGCCTCGCGCAGCACCCAGTCGCCCACGTCCACCACCAGGCCCAGTTCTTCGATCACCGGGATGAAGTCACCCGGCGGCACCAGGCCACGGGTCGGGTGACGCCAGCGCAGCAGCGCTTCGGCGCCCGTCAGGCGCTTGCCGTCGCCGCTGAACTGCGGCTGGTAGTAGAGGATGAACTCGTTCTGCTCCATGGCATGGCGCAGGTCGCTTTCCAGCTCCAGGCGCTCCAGGGCGCTGGCGTTCATTTCGGCCTGGTAGAATTGGAAGTTGTTCTTGCCGCGCTCCTTGGCGTGGTACATGGCGGTGTCGGCGTTCTTCATCAGTTGGCTCAGCTCACTGCCATCCTGCGGACTGAGGGCGATGCCGATGCTGGCGGTGACGAAGAACTCGCGGTTTTCCAGCACGAACGGCCGCACCAGGCTGCCGAGGATGTTCTCGGCCACGTGGATGGCGCGGTTCAGGGCCATTTCGCGGGTGGGGCGCGGCTGCAGCAGCAGGGTGAACTCGTCGCCGCCCATGCGTGCCACCGTGTCGTCGTCATCCACGCAGGCCAGCAGGCGCAGGGCCATGTCCTTGAGCATGCGGTCGCCGGCCGCATGGCCGAGGGAGTCGTTGATCGGTTTGAAGCGGTCGAGGTCGAGGAACATCAGCACCACCCAGGCCTTCTGCCGCTCGGCCTGCTGCAGGGCATTGTACAAACGGTCCTGGAACAGTGTGCGGTTGGGCAGGTGGGTAAGGGCGTCGTAGTAGGCCAGGCGGTGGATGCGCTGTTCGCTGGCCTTGCGTTCGCTGATGTCGGTGAAGAAGCACACGTAGCTGGCCAGGTCGCCTTCGTCGTCCAGTACCGCAGTGATGCCGACCCAGGCCGGGTAGTGGTCGCCGTCACGGCGCTTGAGCCACACTTCACCTTCCCAGCTGCCGCGCTGGTGCAGTTGCTTGACCACATAGCGCAGGTGGCCTTCCTGCTGTTCGTCGACAGTGAGCATGCCCGGCAATTGGTCGAGCACTTCACTGACGGCGTAACCGCTGACGCGGCTGAACGCCTCGTTGGCCTGGACGATATAGCCGGCCGGGTCGGTGATGAGGATCGCCGACGTGGAATGTTCGAATACGGTCGCGGCCATGCGCAGGTCTTTTTCGGCACGACGTTGCTGGCTGATGTCGCGGCCCACCCCGAGTACGCCTTCGAAGCGCTGGTCATCGTCCCACACCAGCACCAGGCGCAGCTCGATCGGGATCTTGCGGCCATCGGCACGCAGGCAGTCGAACAGGAACAGTTGGGTGGGTAACTGGCTGCACAGTTGCGCCATCTGCGCCGGATCGCCCATGGCCTTGCTGACACGCTCCATCAGGCTGTAAATGCCGGTGAGCTGGGCCGGGTTGGCGACGATCGACTGCCAGCCGTTGGCGAAGATCCAGTCGGCCTGGTAGCCCAGCACGCTCTGTACCGAGGGGCTGACATAGTTGAGCTTGAGCTGGTTGTCGGTGGAAAAGATCACGTCACTGATGCTTTCGGCGAGCATGCGGTAGCGTTGCTCGCTGTCACGTAGCGACTGGCTGGCCTCGATCTGAACGGTCACATCCTTGCCCACACCGATGATGCGCGTCACCAGGCCTTCGGCGTTGCGGGTCAGCACTTGCTCGCGGATGTCGTAGCAGCGCCAGCTTCCGTCGCGGTGGCGGAAGCGCAGCTGGCAGTGCAGCGGTTGGTCATGACCGCTGTCGCGCTGTTGTTGGCGCAGTGCCTGGTAGTGTGCGGCGTCCTCGGGGTGCAGCAGCAGCTCCCAGAAGCGGTCGCCCATCTGTGCCAGCTCGGTGCGGTCGTAGCCCAGGGTCTGGCCGAGGTGGCGGTTGCTGAAGATCATCCGTTGGCTGGGCACATCCTGCACATACAACTGGTCGGGTACGGTGCGTACCACGTCCGACCAGAAGCTTTCGCGCTCCAGTAGCGACAGCTCCACCTGTTTGCGGCTGGTGATATCGCTGATGCTGAGGATAACCGCCTGATAATCACGACGCTGCAGCGGCATGCGAGCCATCAGCCACAGGTGCAGCTCGTCGCCTTGCGGTGTCGGCAAGCGCACTTCCAGCTCCAGCAGCGGGCGTTGTTCGATCAGTGCGTCGATCAGTTGCATGCCGACGCTGTCTCGGCTGTCGCCAGTGCCATTGATCAGCCGCTGCCAGGCACCTTCGTGGCAGTCGATGTTCAGCAGCTGGCGCGCCACTTGGTTGACCTCGGTGATCTTCAGCTCCAGCAGCAGCGAGCGGCGCAGGTTCGGGTCCAGCGCCAGGCTGTGCTTGAGTGCGGCCCGGTTGCGCAGGTGGTAGCGATCGAGCTGGCCGGGCAGGCTGGACAGGTCGAGCACGCACAGGGCAACGCCGGTGCCTTCAAAAATTTCCTGATAACGCCGGCGGTCTTCCTGCAGCGCCCGCTGGCGGCGACGCATGTTGATCAGCGCCAGCACCGGCAGTAGGGCGCAGAACAGCACCAGCAGGCACTTGCCGAACAGCGCCGGCAATAGTTTTTGCCGGGCCAGTTTGGCGTCGAACAGACCGCGTAGCTGCCAGGTGCTGTTTTCGATGAAGGCCAGCATCACGCTTTGCAGCGGCTCGTCGCTGGTGTCGGCTGCGGCATGGCGCTGCAGCACCTCGCCGCTGCGGCTGTTTTCCAGCAGCCACTGCGGGTGGCCACTGCCCTCGAGGTGGAGGGTGAGCTCGCGGTAATAGTCCGGTGACAGGCGCAGTAGCCAGTAGCCGCTACCCTGTGCGGCATCCTGGCGCAGCAACAGGTACAGGAGGTGGTTGTCGGCCGAATTGGTGAAGAAGTACGGGCGTCCCTGGCTCAGCACGAGCAACTCGTCAAGCGACTGGCGGTCAGGGCTGCCGGCCAGGCTGTCGGCGCGTAGCTGCCCGGTGTTGTCCAGCCAGGCCACGCTCTGCAGGGCGGGGAGGCGCTCGCGCAGGGTACCGAGCAGGCTGGGCAGGGCGGCAGGTGTTGGTGCATCAAGGTAGGGTTGCACCACGTTAACGGCCTGTTGCGCCTTGAGCGCCATGTTCAGGCTCAGGTGGTCGGCCAGTTCCGCTGAGGCGTCCAGGCTCTGTTTGCGCAATTCGGCCTGGGTATGATTGAACTGGGCGAACAGCTGCCACAGCAGCAGGCCCAGCAGGATCAGGGCCAGCAGCGCCAGCGCACCCTTGATCGACCCGCGCAGGATAGTTGCGGGTGCTTGTGGGGCGGAACGCAATGACGACGGATGAGTAAGGTTGGTCAAGCGTTGATCCTGCGATTGGGCTGGCGATGGCAGGGAATGATCGTGCACGGAGCGTGCCGGCGCCGGGCTTGCGCACCGCGGTGGCGCACTATAAGGCCGGATACCCGAAACCGGCTAGCATGCCTCGGATTATGGCAAAGTGCCAGCCATGCTGACCGATGGTGGCTGCCGGGTGGTTCGGCAAGCCCCTGTAACCTGTGCGAGAATAGCGCCCGCTATACATGACAACGCATCGGAGATGTTCGGTTTTGGTTACTCACTTTTCCTCCAATGGCCTCGATTCCGCCTGCGGGCGCAGCAGTCAGACCCTTGTCAGCACTGCCGTGACCGAGGACGTATCCTGCAAGTCTTGCCAGCGCTCGCTGGGCAAACCCGAGGCAGCCGCTGCCGCCAAAAGCAAGGCCCCATCGCTGGCTGAACTGCGCAAGACCGCCAAGGTGGCAGCAGAGCCGGCTGTTGCAGTACCGGCGGTCAAGCCGGCAGCCAAGGTGGTCAGCACTGCGCCTGCACCTGGCAAACCGGCCAATGCGGCCGAGCAGCACCCTGCCCGCAGCGGCGGCTTCAGCGTGAAGTCCGCCTGGGCCGCACGCCTGGCCGAGCAGGGCGACCGTTGCCGCTTGCCGCGGGGCAAGGCCAAGCAGCGTCACGTCTGAGCCTCTTCGGCTGCTGTGCCGGCCCTTTCGCGGGCTCGCCCGCTCCCACAGGAATCGTGGATTCTTCAGACTCTGTGGTGACTCCGGAGGGTGGGTATGCCCGCGAAGAGGCCGGCACAGGCAATGAATTCATCCCAGGGACCGCACTGGTCACACCCCACCATCGGCCCCTCCTATGCAACGCCGCGCGTTGGCGTAGAATGGTCGACTTTGTTCAATGACACCCCCAATACACATCTCCCTGGCCATGCTGCCGGGGCGATCGGCGATGTCTTTACCTATCTGATTAGAGGGCTTGGTTTTGGCTCAATACGTCTACACCATGCATCGGCTGAGCAAGGTCGTGCCGCCGAAGCGGGAAATTCTCAAGAACATTTCCCTATCGTTCTTCCCAGGCGCCAAGATTGGCGTACTTGGCCTGAACGGCGCCGGTAAATCGACCCTGCTGCGGATCATGGCGGGCGTCGACAAGGAATTCGACGGCGAAGCCCGTCCGATGCCCGACATCAACGTGGGTTACCTGCCACAGGAACCGCAACTGGACCCAACCAAGACCGTGCGTGAAGTGGTCGAGGAAGCGGTCAGCGTAATCAAGGACGCCCAGGCCCGCCTGGACGAGGTCTACGCGGCCTACGCCGAGCCGGATGCCGACTTCGACAAGCTGGCCGCCGAGCAGGCCAAGCTGGAAGCCATCCTGCAGGCCGCTGATGGCCACAACCTGGAGCGCCAGCTGGACGTCGCTGCCGACGCCCTGCGCCTGCCCGCCTGGGATGCGCGCATCGAACACCTGTCCGGTGGTGAGAAGCGCCGTGTGGCCCTGTGCCGCCTGCTGCTGTCGGCACCCGACATGCTGCTGCTCGACGAACCGACCAACCACCTGGACGCCGATTCGGTGGCCTGGCTGGAGCGCTTCCTGCACGACTTCCCGGGCACCGTGGTAGCCATTACCCACGACCGTTACTTCCTCGACAACGTCGCCGGCTGGATCCTGGAGCTGGACCGCGGCGCCGGCATCCCGTACGAAGGCAACTACTCGGGCTGGCTGGAAGCCAAGTCGGAGCGTCTGGCGCAGGAATCCAAGCAGCAGAGCGCCCACGAGAAGGCCATGAAAGAGGAACTGGAATGGGTGCGCAAAGGCGCCAAAGCCCGCCAGTCCAAGTCCAAGGCCCGTCTGCAGCGCTTTGAGGAAATGCAGTCGCAGGAATTCCAGAAGCGCAGCGAAACCAACGAAATCTACATCCCGGCCGGTCCGCGCCTGGGTGACAAGGTCATCGAGTTCAAGAACGTCACCAAGGGCTACGGCGACCGTGTGCTGATCGACAACCTGTCGTTCGCCATGCCCAAAGGTGCCATCGTGGGCGTTATCGGTGGTAACGGTGCCGGTAAGTCGACCCTGTTCCGCATGTTGATGGGCAAGGAGCAGCCGGACTCGGGCAGCATCGAGATCGGTGAAACCGTGCAGTTGGCCTGTGTGGACCAGAGCCGCGAGGACCTGGACGGCGCCAAGACCGTGTTCCAGCAGATCTCCGACGGTTCCGACCAGATCCGCATCGGCAACTACGAGATCCCTTCGCGTACCTACGTTGGCCGCTTCAACTTCAAAGGTGGCGATCAGCAGAAGTTCGTCAAGGACCTGTCCGGTGGTGAGCGTGGCCGCCTGCACCTGGCCCTGACCCTGAAGGAAGGCGGTAACGTTCTGCTGCTCGACGAACCGTCCAACGACCTCGACGTCGAAACCCTGCGTTCGCTGGAAGAAGCCCTGCTGGACTTCCCGGGCGCCGCGATCGTGATTTCCCACGACCGTTGGTTCCTGGACCGTGTGGCTACTCACATCCTGGCGTACGAAGATGACTCGAACGTGGTGTTCTTCGAAGGTAACTACACCGAGTACGAAGCCGACCGCAAGAAGCGTCTGGGTGATGCTGCAGCCCAGCCGCACCGTGTACGGCACAAGAAACTGGCATAGTAAGCCGGTTTTCTGATGCACAAGAATGGGGCCCCAATGGGCCCCATTTTTGTGCCTGGCGGACCGCTATAAAGGGCGAGGCGAAGGTGTATTTTGTATACACTTACATAAAACGCACCAAATAATTTCAAAAAAACGACATTTCGCCCTATTCCGGTGCGATTGCTTCTTGGTACATTTCTGAAAAAAACCAATAAGTCCAATCCTCTTGGTGAGATGTCTACCATGATCGAATCTGTCGACAATTTCCTTGCACGCCTAAAGCAGCGTGACCCAGGCCAGCCGGAATTCCACCAAGCGGTGGAAGAGGTGCTGCGCACCCTGTGGCCATTCCTTGAAGCCAACCCCCACTACCTGCAGTCCGGCATCCTCGAGCGCATGGTCGAGCCCGAGCGCGCCGTACTGTTCCGCGTCTCCTGGGTCGACGACCAGGGCAAGGTGCAGGTCAACCGCGGTTACCGCATTCAGATGAGCAGTGCCATTGGCCCGTACAAGGGCGGGCTGCGCTTCCACCCCTCGGTGAACCTCAGCGTGCTGAAGTTCCTGGCGTTCGAGCAGGTGTTCAAGAACTCGCTGACCTCGCTGCCCATGGGCGGCGGCAAGGGCGGCTCGGACTTTGACCCGAAAGGTAAGAGCGACGCCGAAGTGATGCGCTTCTGCCAGGCGTTCATGAGCGAGCTGTATCGCCACATTGGCGCTGACTGCGACGTACCGGCCGGTGACATCGGCGTGGGTGCCCGCGAAATCGGCTTCATGTTCGGCCAGTACAAGCGCCTGGCCAACCAGTTCACCTCGGTGTTGACCGGCAAGGGCATGACCTATGGCGGCAGCCTGATCCGCCCGGAAGCCACCGGCTATGGCTGCGTTTACTTCGCCGAAGAAATGCTCAAGCGTCAGGACAAGCGTATCGACGGCCGCCGCGTGGCGGTGTCCGGTTCGGGCAACGTCGCCCAGTATGCTGCGCGTAAGGTCATGGACCTGGGCGGCAAGGTGATCTCGCTGTCTGACTCTGAAGGTACCTTGTATGCAGAAGCCGGCCTGACCGACGCTCAGTGGGACGCCTTGATGGAGCTGAAAAACGTCAAGCGTGGACGTATCAGCGAGCTGGCCGGGCAATTCGGCCTGGAGTTCCGCAAGGGCCAGACCCCGTGGAGCCTGCCGTGCGACATCGCCCTGCCATGCGCCACGCAGAACGAGCTGGGCGCCGAAGATGCCCGCACCTTGCTGCGTAACGGCTGTATCTGTGTGGCCGAAGGCGCCAACATGCCGACTACCCTCGAGGCTGTGGATATCTTCCTGGACGCCGGCATTCTGTACGCCCCGGGCAAGGCCTCCAATGCGGGCGGCGTAGCCGTGTCGGGCCTGGAAATGTCGCAGAACGCCATGCGCCTGCTGTGGACGGCCGGTGAAGTGGACAGCAAGCTGCACAACATCATGCAGTCGATTCACCATGCATGCGTGCACTACGGTGAAGAGGCTGATGGCCGTATCAACTACGTCAAGGGGGCGAACATTGCGGGCTTCGTGAAAGTGGCCGATGCGATGCTGGCTCAGGGCGTGGTCTGATCTGAGGCCGTAGGGGCCGCTTTGCGGCCCATCGCGACGCAAGGCCGCTCCCACAGGGATGGCGCCAGCTTTTAGAAATTGAGCAAGACAGTTGCTTCCACAGGCTGGACTGCACCCGAGAAGTTGGACAACCAGGCAGTCAAGGCCCTGTGGGAGCGGCCTTGCGTCGCGATGGGCTGCAAAGCAGCCCCAGGGCCCTCAACCCTCGCCCAGAATCTCAACCACCTCTATCACCTGTTCCCCCACCGGCCGCCGCCAGACCACCTCATCACCCGGCCCAGCCCCGAGCAAAGCCCGCCCCAGTGGCGAACCCCAGTTGATCAACCCGTGCCCGGCATCCGCCTCATCCTCGCCTACCAGCCGCACCACCTGCTCCTGGTCATGCGTGTCGACAAACCGCACCCGGCTACCAATCTGTACCTTGCTATGCGAAGTCGCCGCCGGTACCACCTGTGCGCTTTGCACCCGCGCGCTGAAGTAGCGCAGATCCCGCTCGGTATCGGCCAGCCGTTGCTTGTCGCCCTGTTCGCCCTGCGCCTGCAGTTCGCTGCGCAAGGCATTCAGCTCGGCCACCCGCGTCTGCAGCTGGCGCAGGCCGCTGGCCGTCACATAGTTGGGCTGTTCGCTGATGCGCCGCTCGACCGGCTGGTCGGCCTGGTCGGCGGCTTGGTCTTCGTTGACGAATGCTCGGCTCATGTAGGGCCTCCTTGTGCATGAGACCATCATGGCAGGCCGCCGGTTTAAAGGAATGTCCGTTTGCGACTCAATTGTGGCGATAGGCCTTGGCAGCGCCGCGGTCCTTTTCCTGCTCCCACTCGCGGTCGCGCTGGTCCCAGAAGCGCTCGTGGTATTGGCGCTGTTCTTCGCTGTTCTGCATGGCGTGACACTGGCGGAAGCCATCGTCCCAGCCGGTTTCGTACTGACGCTCGTGCAGGTAGCGCGGTACGTTTTTGCGAAAGTTGCCCACCATCAGCCCGGCCGCCTGGCGGCCACTGCTGCAGCCGTCCTGGAAGCCATCCGCATAGGCGGGCGGGTAACCGTGGTTGACCATCTGCTCGTGGGTGGTTTCGCAACCTGACAGCAACACCGCAATGCACACGCCGAACCAGTACCGCGACATAGCCACAAAGCCCTCCAGTTGATGATGGGAAGTCTAGGTGGCGGTTTGTCGGGTAGGTGTCAAAACAGTGTCAAAGAGTTGGTTCAGTCACACTGCTTTACTAGCCTAACTGGCCAATTCGCGGGCAAGCCCGCTCCCACAGGTACTTGCACAGGCCTCGAATCTTGTGGGGCCCTGTGGAAGCGGGCGTGCCCGCGAAAGGCCGCAAAGCGGCCTCAGTAGTGATACCACTTCAGCTCCAGCATCACCTCGTTTTGCGCCGTAGCCAGGTGGCTGAACTCACGCGAGGCGCTCAACCGAAGACCAAGGTTCTGGCTGATTTCCCACTGCTGGTTCAGGCTTACACTGCGTCGCACTTCGCCGTTGGTGAAGTAATCGCCCTTGGCCTCCAGCGTCATGTTGCCCAGTCCGTTTCGCCACAGCAGCCCGCCATTGAAGCCAGCCGCCGGGGCAATGAACTGAGCGAAGTCGTTGTGATGCTCGACCCGCACCGTGCCCAAGGCAAATCCCAGCAAACCGTCGGCCAGCTGCCAGGTGCCGCCAGCGCCACCATTCACATGGCTCACCAGCACTTCGTCATCATGCTTGCCCGGCACCCGCTCCAGCCCCCCAGCCACTTGCCATGACCAAGGCTTGAGCAGCTCGTTACGGGGTGTCAGTGAACGGATGGTGGCCAGGTCCAGGCGCTGCACCTGCCAATCGTTGCCTTCGTACTGGCGCAGCTTCAATTGCAGGATTTCGATCTGTGCGCCCAGCGGGAAGCCATAGGCGTTGTCATTCAGGTCGTGGTAGGCCATGCGCAGGCCATATTCGGCGTAGGCGCGGTCTTCACGGGTGCCCACGCCCAGTTGCCAGGTGCGCGAGTCATGGCCATCCTCGGGCAGGCCGGGGCGCTCGATCTGCAGGGGCGGCGGCGGGTTGCCGTTGATCGCCCGCAGCAACTCGAAGCTGCGTTTGGCCTGCCCTGGGTCGCGTTCCTGGCCATTGGCCCGATACCGCTCAAGGCGATACGCGGCATCTTGCACCAACGCTTGGCGTTCGCGAGGCAGGGCCTGGAATTCAGGGCTTTGCAATTGCGCAGTGTCGGCGCTTACAGCCAGCACCTGGCGCTTTTCGTTGGGGTCGAGTGGCTCGGCCCTGGCCAGCAATTCACGTTCGCGAGAGGGGCGGTAGGTTTCGCTGGCGACCAGGCCGGACTGCTTCACGGCTTTCACCGTGTCGGTGGGAATGGCGGTCAGCGGGAACTGAGGCGTCAGGTCCAGGCTTGGCCGGGCCACTTGCAGCAGCTCCAGCAGGCGATACGAGCAGTTTTCGTCGAAGAAGAAGTAGTCGAACTGGATCTGCTTCAGCTCCCACACATGCTCGACCATACGTCCGGTTTCTTCGGGGGTCAGGTCCAGCTGGTATTCCCACAGGTCGCGGTTTTCCAGGCTGCGGTATTCGGACAGTTTTTCCTGGTAGGGCATCAGCGCGAACAGCCCCGGGTAGCCACCCATCAGGCCTTTCCAGGCGTACAGGATGCTGTTGTCGCTGCCTTCGATATAGGCACCGAAGTTGATGGCGTAGCTCAGCAGCGTGGTGTCGTCGCTGCGGGTGTTGGACTGGTCGATGCGCAGCAGGGTGTGCCCGAACATCGACGATGGGCTGTTCAGGTAGGCTGCCGGGAAGATCAACGCGGCGCTGTGCGGGTCGATCGACTGGTACCAGGTCTTGAATTCCTGGCAGTCCGGTTGTGGCAAGTCTTGCAGTTCGAGCTGTTCGCGCAGCCAGCGGGTGCGCGCGGGGAATACGCACTGGGCGTGCTTGTCACCGAGACTGGCCGGGGCATACAGCGCATCGACCGTAGCCTTGAGTTCCTGGTCCGGATGGTGCGCGCCATCTTCGGCGAGGAAGAACGCATCATCATCCACATAGCTGCGCCAGCCGCCGAGCTTGGCGGTTTCGTAATGTCCAATGGCGAGCCAGAAAGGGGTATTGGCCAATTGCTGGAGACGGCCTGGATCCAGCAGGGGGGCGGCATGAACAGGGGCGCAGGCACACAGCGCCAGGGCAGCGAGGCGTTTGAGCATATCGGGCAACTACTTCTTGACGATGCCGAAAAAGGCGAAACCCGCCCCGGGTGGGGCGGGAGCAGCTGTGCTTAGGCCTCGGTAGCGTATTTGGCCAGGCGTGGGTCGCTCTTCAGAACGGCCAGGGTGTTGCTGTGGACAGTTTCGGCAGTGACGTCGGCGCTGCTGAAGATCTGGTTGAAGTGCTGGTGGGTGACCGAGTTGAAGTAGCTGCGGTCCTCCGGTGCTACGCCGAGAACGACGGCATAGGTGGTCAGTGCTTCGCCCTGGCCCATGGCCATGTCTTCGGAAAGCTCGTTCATCATGCCGTTCATGGCGAACCAGGACTTGCCGCCGTAGGTCAGCGAAGCCTTGGTCGAGCAGCCGTTGGTGCCGGAGGTCATGCCGAAGGTGGCGTTACCGGAGGTGCCGTTGGTGGTAGAAGCCAGGAAGTGTGCCGGCGTGCCGCGCTGGCCTTCGAACAGCATGTTGCCCCAGCCGCAGTTCGGGCCGCCAGGCGCTTCGGCCATGGCGTTCAGCGAGACCACGGTGAACAGAGTACCCAGAAGAATCCGTTTCATAGCATTTGTTCTCTTTGTCTTAACCAAGGGTCAGGGTTTCTGGCAACTCGGTTGCCAGGTCGGGAAAGCTTTTCACCCACCCGCGCAGCTTGGAGTTTAGGCACGATCTAAAGGTTGCGTTGTTGATTGCGAAAAATTTGCTGTCACAAGACTGCACCGGCTGCGACATAAAGTCCCGTGGAGCCTTGCAAGGCGCGCGCGGGCAGCGCCAGAATGCTGCGTATCTGCCCGCCGAAGTAAGGAAACCCAATGCCCGATCCTGTCGCTGCGCGCCTGCGTCTTGCGCCTGAAGCCCTGACCCGGCGTTTCTCACCCGAGCAGTTTGCTTTTACCCATACCGACGATCTGGAGCCGTTTCGCGGAGTTCTGGGCCAGGAACGTGCTGTCGAGGCCCTGCAGTTTGGCGTGGCCATGCCGCGTCCTGGTTACAATGTGTATGTGATGGGCGAGCCCGGCACCGGGCGCTTCTCGTTCGTCAAGCGCTACCTCAAGGCCGAGGGCAAGCGCCAGCAGACCCCGGCTGACTGGGTCTACGTCAACCACTTCGACGACACCCGTGAACCACGCGCACTGGAGCTGCCGTCCGGAAGCGCCGCCGAGTTCATCAGCGACATGGGCGGATTGATCGACAACCTGCTGTCGACGTTCCCGGCGGTGTTCGAACACCCGTCCTACCAGCAGAAGAAGGGCGCCATCGACCGCGCTTTCAACCAGCGTTATGACCGTGCTCTGGATGTGATCGAGCGCGCGTCGCTGGAAAAGGACGTGGCCTTGTACCGCGATGCCAGCAACGTCGCCTTCACGCCGATGGCTGATGGCAAGGCGCTGGATGAAGCTGAATTTGCCCAATTGCCGGAGGAGGTGCGCGAGCAGTTCCACGAGGACATTGCCCTGCTTGAGGAGCGCCTCAACGAGGAGCTGGCCAGCCTGCCGCAATGGAAGCGCGAATCGAACAACCAGCTGCGCCAGCTCAACGAAGAAACCATCACCCTGGCACTGCAGCCGTTGCTGGCGCCGCTGTCGGAAAAGTACGCCGAAAACGCGGCGGTGTGCGCCTACTTGCAATCGGTGCAATTGAACCTGTTGCGTACGTTGGTCGAGCAACTGGTCGATGACAGCAAGTCCGACGCCGTGGCCCGCAAGCTGCTCGAAGAGCAGTACGCGCCCAGCCTGGTGGTGGGCCATCACGCTGACGGTGGTGCGCCGGTGGTGTTCGAGCCGCACCCGACCTACGACAATTTGTTTGGCCGTATCGAATACAGCACCGACCAAGGTGCGCTGTATACCTCCTATCGCCAACTGCGCCCAGGCGCGCTGCACCGGGCCAACGGCGGCTTCCTGATTCTGGAAGCCGAGAAAATGCTGGGCGAGCCGTTCGTATGGGACGCGCTCAAGCGTGCGCTGCAGTCGCGCAAGCTGAAGATGGAGTCGCCGATCGGTGAGCTGGGCCGTGTTGCCACTGTCAGCCTGCAGCCGCAGGTGATTCCGCTGAACGTCAAACTGGTGATCATCGGCTCGCGCCAGCTGTACTACGCGCTGCAGGACCACGACCCGGACTTCCAGGAGATGTTCCGCGTGCTGGTGGACTTCGATGAAGACATGCCGATGGTCGACGAGAACCTGGAGCAGTTCGCCCAGCTGTTGCGCACCCGCACCAACGAAGAGGGCATGGCGCCGCTGACCAGTGACGCGGTGGCGCGTCTGGCCACCTACAGTGCGCGTCTGGCTGAAAACCAGTCGCGCCTGTCGGCGCGTATCGGCGACCTGTTCCAGCTGGTCAGCGAGGCTGATTTCATTCGCCAGCTGGCCAGTGACGAAATGACCGACGCAGGCCACATCGAGCGTGCACTCAAGGCCAAGGCCACCCGTACCGGCCGTGTGTCGCAACGGGTGCTGGACGACATGCTCGCCGGCATCATCCTGATCGACACAGAAGGCGCGGCCATCGGCAAGTGCAACGGCCTGACCGTGCTGGAAGTGGGTGACTCGGCGTTCGGCATGCCCGCGCGTATTTCGGCCACCGTCTACCCCGGCGGCAGCGGTATTGTCGATATCGAGCGTGAGGTCAACCTTGGCCAGCCGATCCACTCCAAAGGGGTGATGATCCTCACCGGTTACCTGGGCAGCCGCTATGCCCAGGAGTTCCCGCTGGCGATCTCCGCGAGCATCGCCCTGGAGCAGTCCTACGGCTACGTGGACGGCGACAGCGCCTCGCTGGGCGAAGCCTGCACGCTGATCTCGGCCTTGTCGCGCACGCCGCTCAAGCAGTGCTTCGCCATCACAGGTTCCATCAACCAGTTCGGTGAAGTGCAGGCGGTGGGTGGGGTGAACGAGAAGATCGAGGGCTTCTTCCGCCTCTGCGAGGCGCGTGGCCTGACCGGCGAGCAGGGGGTGATCATTCCGCGTGCCAACGTCGCCACCCTGATGCTTGACGAGCGCGTGTTGCAGGCGGTGGAGAACGGCATGTTCCACGTCTACGCGGTCAGCCAGGCTGATGAGGCGCTGAGCCTGCTGGTGGGCGAGGAGGCCGGGGTACTCGACGACAAGGGGCTGTTCACCGAGGGCAGCGTCAATGCTCGGGTGGTGGAACGCCTGCGTGAAATTGCCGAGATGATCAGCGAGGAAGACATCGAGAAGGCAGAAAAGGAACGCCTGGAAGAGGTGATTGCCCAGGCCAAGCCGGCCTGAGTCAATAAACCGGCGCTGGCGGCGATGTGCTACCGTTCAGCGCCAGTTTTCCATCTTTCTGTACTGTTCCTCTATGCTGGAACTTAAGGACGGTACAGCGTTCAGGATGGAAACAGCCTGAGGGTTTCGGGCTGAACAAGGCTCATTGGAGGGGACGCGGCCATGCGCAACCTCAGCCTCACACGCCAGTGCCTGGGCCTGGTGACCCGTATCGAATGCAGCATCCGCCCGCTGGCCGGTGACAACGGCATGTGGACGTTGCTGTTCGCCGCCGGCATGGCCGGTGAACAACCCTCCGCGATCAAGGCGCAGGGCCCGTTCCATGGGCCACTGGTGGCCGAATCGGTGCTCAATGCCATTGTCGACAGCCTGACCCTGCATGGGTACCAGGTGGCCGAGGACCCGCAGATCTGGTGTTTGCATTTGCAGGCGCAGTTGCGGCGGATCAATGGTGAGCGGTGTCGCAATCTGGGGGATTACCAGTTTCATCCTGAGACCTGAAGAATGCCGGGGCCGCTTTGCGGCCCATCGCGACACANGGTACAGCATCGCCTTGCTGTGGGAGTGTGGCCTTGTGTCGCGATCAGGCTGCGGAACAGCCCCCGGGCTTTTGCTGTAACAGGTGGCTGGCTATACTCGCCGTCGCTTTTTTAGTCACCTGATGAGTCCTGAACTTCATGGAACGTATCCTCGAAAACGCGATGTATGCCTCGCGCTGGCTGCTCGCACCGATCTACTTCGGCTTGTCCCTCGGCCTGCTGGCCCTGGCGCTGAAATTCTTCCAGGAAGTGGTCCACGTCCTGCCCAACGTCTTTGCCCTCAGCGAAGCCGACCTGATCCTGGTGATCCTGTCGCTGATTGACATGTCGCTGGTCGGTGGCCTGCTGGTGATGGTGATGATTTCCGGTTACGAGAACTTCGTCTCGCAGCTGGACATCGATGAAAGCAAGGAAAAGCTCAACTGGCTGGGCAAGATGGACTCCTCGTCGCTGAAGATGAAGGTTGCCGCGTCGATCGTGGCGATTTCGTCCATTCACCTGCTGCGGGTGTTCATGGATGCGCAGAACATCTCCACCGATTACCTGATGTGGTACGTGATCATCCACATGACCTTCGTGGTCTCGGCGTTCTGCATGGGCTACCTGGACAAGCTGACCAAGCACTGAGTCCCGCCAGGCCTCACTGCAATTCCTGGGGGGGCGGGCATGCCCGCGAACACCGGCAAAGCCGGTGCCAGCCACCGCGTGGCCTGCTTCGCGGGCACGCCCGCTCCCACAGAGATCGAGGCTCAACTGACGAGTGGCGTCAGTCATGCCTTGCGCATTCTCCCTTCCTGTACAAAAAATGAGCTCTCATGCGTGGTTCCTATTGCGAGGTGCTCTCATGAACCTGCATCAGCTCAATACCGAGGCCAGGGCTGGCCATGTCGAAGAACTGAACCTGATCGCCATCGAGGGCGGTGACTACCTGCTCGAGGCCCGGGTCAAAGGCCATGCTCACCCCCTGTCCGATACCCGCGGTGAACGCTTGCGCGTGCACTCGGTGGAGGATGCGCGCAAGTTGCTGCTAACCATCCCCATGGTCTCGATGAACCTGGTGCACTGGTCGGTGCAGGACGAAATGTGCGGCATGGGTACGCACCCGGAAGAAGACCTGAAGGTGCCGATTTCCCAGCGTTCGGCCTGGTAGCTGCTCGCAGCGCCCCAGTGTGCTAGGCTGCTCGCCCTTTTTATCAAGGGCGCGGCTGCATTGCGCCCTGCAGTGGAGCACGACAATGTCCGAACTCAACCTGTCTACCGACGAAACGCGCGTCAGCTACGGTATCGGCCGTCAGCTGGGCGGCCAGCTGCGCGACAACCCGCCACCAGGCGTTAGCCTGGAAGCCATCCTGGCCGGCCTGACCGACGCCTTCAACGGTGCCGACAGCCGCGTCAGCGAAGCCGACCTGTCGGCCAGCTTCAAGGTCATCCGTGAGGTGATGCAAGCCGAAGCTGCAGCCAAGGCCGAAGCCGCCGCTGCTGCTGGCAAGGAGTTCCTGGTCGAGAACGCCAAGCGTGAAGGCATCACCACGCTGGCTTCGGGCCTGCAGTTCGAAGTGCTGACCGCTGGCGAAGGCGCCAAGCCGACCCGCGAAGACAACGTGCGTACGCACTACCACGGCACCCTGATCGACGGCACCGTGTTCGACAGCTCCTACGAGCGTGGCCAGCCGGCTGAATTCCCGGTCGGCGGCGTGATCGCTGGCTGGACCGAAGCCCTGCAGCTGATGAACGCTGGCAGCAAATGGCGCCTGTACGTGCCAAGCGAGCTGGCTTACGGCGCCCAAGGCGTTGGCAGCATCCCGCCGCACAGCGTACTGGTGTTCGACGTCGAGCTGCTCGACGTTCTGTAATGCCCTAGAGGCCGGCCCTGCCGGCCTCAATTCCAGTCTGTCCCCCCAGGGCGCAATGCCCGCGCATAGCAGAACAGAAACAGATTCCGTACCAGTTCCTTGAGCACCCCCGGCTCACTCGAATTCAGCCCGCTCATGTCCAGGTCACCCTGGTCACGCAGTTCGTCGAGGGCTTCTTCTTCAAGCACCGCGCACACTTCGCCGGTTTCCCGATGAAGAATGCGCAGGTAGGGGTGAGGGCGTTCCAGCCAGGCGTCGATCAGATAAGTCATGGCAATTCTCCTTGGACAGCAATTCCAATGAGAATAATTCTTATTACGTAAATGGCAAGCGCCAATTGCCGGATTTTTGTGTAATCAGACTTTGCGGACGAACTCGGACTTCAGTTTCATGGCACCGATGCCGTCGATTTTGCAGTCGATGTCGTGGTCGCCGTCGCACAGGCGGATGTTCTTGACCTTGGTGCCAACCTTGACCACCAGGGACGAACCCTTGACCTTGAGGTCCTTGATCACGGTGACGGTGTCACCGTCTTGCAGGATGTTGCCGACCGAATCCTTTTTCACCACCTCGTCACTGGCCGCCTCGGCATCGCCGCCGGCCGACCACTCGTGGGCGCATTCAGGGCAGATCAGCTGAGTGCCATCCTCATAGGTGTATTCGGAGTTGCATTTTGGGCAGGGTGGCAGAGTGCTCACTTCGGTTCCTCAAACAAACAGACGGGCGGTTAAAAGCCCACATTGTAAAAGGTAATTTCCCGGAAGTGATTATGTCCGGACAAAAAGCATCGCGGGCAAGCCGGCTCCCACAAATGGTGTAGGAGCGGGCTTGCCCGCGAATGAAGGCGACTCGGTCTGTCAGTGCGTACGCGCGACCGCAAACTCGCTCAGTTCAACCAGCGCATCCCGGTATTCACTGGCAGGCAGCACTTCGAGGCAGGCGATGGCACGCTTCACGTAATCGCGCGCCAGCTCGGCGGTGTACTGCAGCGCGCCCGACTCTTCGACCGCGACGCGAATCTGTTCCAGATCTTCCAGGCCGCCCTTCTGGATCGCCTGGCGTACCAGCGCCGCCTGCTCGGCAGTGCCTTCGCGCATGGTGTAGATCAGTGGCAGGGTAGGTTTGCCCTCGGCCAGGTCGTCACCGACGTTCTTGCCCAGGGTCTGCGAGTCACCCTTGTAGTCCAGCAGGTCGTCGACCAGTTGGAAGGCCACGCCCAGATGGTCGCCAAAGGTACGCAGGGCTTCGCGCTGCTCGTCGGTGGCCTGGGCCAGTGCCGCAGCACTGTGGGTAGACGCTTCGAACAGCATCGCCGTCTTGCCGCGAATGACCTCCATGTAGACTTCCTCGGTGGTGCTGGCGTCGCGTACGCGCGACAGTTGCAGCACTTCACCTTCGGCAATCACCCGGGTGGCCTTGGACAGAATCTGCATGACCGGCATCGAGCCCAGTTCGACCATCATTTCGAACGAGCGCGAATAAAGGAAGTCGCCCACCAGCACGCTCGGCGCGTTGCCCCACAGGGCATTGGCGGTAGAGCGGCCACGGCGCATGCCGGACATGTCGACCACGTCGTCGTGCAGCAGGGTGGCGGTGTGCAGGAACTCGATGGTGGCGGCCAGCAGGCGCAGGTCGTCGCCTTCGCGGCCCAGGGCCTTGCCACACAGCAGTACCAGCAGGGGACGCAGGCGCTTGCCACCGGCGGACGTGATATAGTCGCCGATCTTCGATACCAGCGGCACGCGCGAGGTCAGCTGCTTCTTGATGATCTCGTCGACGGCGCTGAAATCATCAGCCACCGCGCGGTAGAAGGTTTGGGGTTGCATCGGCTGCTCCAGTGAGGTTGCGCGGCATGCTAGGTCGCAGGTCCCGGTGTGTCAAGGCGCGGTGCCCGCTGGCCGGGGGCGGCACTTGCAAGCAAAACCGCGGTTGCGTACAATCGCGCACCCTAACTTCCTGGGCAGCACCTGCCTTACGCAATTGCGCCGGGCCGTTCCAGCCCTGTGCAGCCATGCCAGCCAATACTCATCATATAAAGCGCTGGGTGAGCAGGATTATCGGAGAAATACCATGTCTTACGCAGTAATCGTTACCGGCGGCAAGCAGTACAAAGTCGCTGAAGGTGAATTCCTCAAGATCGAAAAACTGGAAGTCGCCACTGGCGAATCCGTGACCTTCGATCGCGTTCTGCTGGTCGCCAACGGTGAAGAAGTCACCATCGGTGCTCCAGTTGTTGCTGGCGCTAAAGTAGTGGCCGAAGTCGTTTCGCAAGGCCGCCACGACAAGGTTCGCATCATCAAGTTCCGTCGTCGTAAGCACCACATGAAGCGTATGGGCCACCGCCAGTGGTTCACCGAGATCAAAATCACCGGCATCCAGGCTTAATCCCCTAGATCCCCTGAATTTATTTGGAGAATTGAACCATGGCTCACAAGAAGGCTGGTGGTAGTACTCGTAACGGTCGCGACTCAGAATCTAAACGCCTTGGCGTGAAGATGTATGGCGGCCAGGTTATCAAGCCAGGCAACATCATCGTCCGTCAGCGCGGTACCGAATTCCACGCTGGCTACGGCGTTGGCATGGGCAAGGACCACACCTTGTTCGCCAAGATCGAAGGCGTGATCAAGTTCGAGAAGAAAGGCGAGTTCATGCGCCGTTACGTGAGCATCGTCGCCGCTTAATCGCGACGTCGCTCCAGAAGCCCCGTCATGCGACGGGGCTTTTTCGTTTGTGGTGAGCCTCTTGCAAAGCTGTTTGTCTGGGTTGCCGGCGTTGGTTTCTACGGTCGTACGGGGCCGCCGCGCTCATTTTTGCAAGAGCCTCATGTTTTTGAGTCATTCAGCTCGTCTACCGACGAGAGGCGGTTTTAATGAAGTTTGTTGACGAAGTATCCATTCGGGTCAAGGCCGGTGACGGTGGCAACGGTTGCATGAGCTTCCGTCGCGAGAAGTTCATCGAGAACGGCGGCCCTAACGGCGGTGACGGCGGTGACGGTGGCTCGGTGTACATGATTGCCGACGAAAACCTGAACACCCTGGTCGACTACCGCTACACCCGTCACCATGAAGCCCAGCGTGGCTCCAACGGCGGTAGCACCGACTGCACCGGCAAGAAGGGTGAAGACCTGTTCCTGCGCGTGCCGGTCGGCACCACCGTGATCGATGCTTCCACACAGGAAGTGATCGGTGACCTGGTTACCCCCGGCCAGAAGCTGATGGTCGCGCAAGGTGGCTGGCACGGGCTGGGCAACACCCGTTTCAAGTCGAGCACCAACCGTGCACCGCGCCAGACCACCCCAGGCAAACCGGGTGAGCAGCGTGACCTGAAGATGGAAATGAAGGTGTTGGCCGACGTCGGCCTGCTGGGCTTGCCGAACGCTGGCAAGAGTACCTTCATCCGTTCGGTCTCGGCCGCCAAGCCGAAAGTCGCCGACTACCCGTTCACTACCCTGGTGCCAAACCTGGGCGTGGTCAGCGTCGACCGCTGGAAGAGCTTCGTCATCGCCGACATCCCCGGCCTGATCGAAGGCGCCTCTGAAGGTGCCGGTCTGGGTATTCGCTTCCTCAAGCACCTGGCGCGTACTCGCGTGCTGCTGCACCTGGTGGACATCGCGCCGCTGGACGAAAGCAGCCCGGCCGATGCCGCCGAAGTCATCGTCAACGAGCTGACCCGCTTCAGCCCGTCGCTGGCCGAGCGTGAGCGCTGGCTGGTGCTGAACAAGGCCGATATGGTCATGGACGACGAGCGTGACGAGCGTGTGCAGGAAGTGATCGATCGTCTGGAGTGGGAAGGCCCGGTCTACGTGATCTCGGCTATTTCCAAGCAGGGCACCGACAAGCTCAGCCACGACCTGATGCGCTACCTCGAAGACCGCGCCGACCGCCTGGCCAACGACCCGGCCTACGCCGAAGAGCTGGCCGACCTCGACCAGCGTATCGAAGACGAAGCCCGTGCCCAGCTGCAGGCCCTGGACGACGCCCGTACCCTGCGCCGTACCGGCGTCAAGAGCGTGCACGACATTGGCGACGATGACGGTTGGGACGATGATTTCGAGGACGACGAAGACGGTCCGGAAATCATTTACGTGCGCGACTGATCGGTTGCAGTACACTAAACGCCGCTCTCTGGAGCGGCGTTTTTGTATCCACGGTATCTACAGATTCGACATAGGTTGGAAGAAGATGCGAAGCAAGGTGACGGGCGCCAAGCGCTGGGTCGTTAAGATTGGCAGTGCTCTGCTGACCGCCGATGGCAAGGGCCTCGACCGCGGTGCAATGGCCGTTTGGGTCGAGCAGATGGTCGCGCTGCGTGAGGCAGGCGTGGAGTTGGTACTGGTCTCCTCCGGGGCCGTGGCTGCCGGCATGAGCCAGCTGGGCTGGACCAAGCGACCGAGTGCGATGAACGAGCTGCAGGCGGCTGCCTCGCTCGGCCAGATGCGCCTGGTGCAGGCCTGGGAGTCGAGCTTCGGGGAGCACGGGAAGCACACCGCGCAGATCCTGCTGACCCATGACGACCTGTCCGACCGCAAGCGTTACCTGAATGCCCGCAGCACCCTGCGCACCTTGGTCGATCTGGGTGTGGTGCCGGTGATCAACGAAAACGACACCGTGGTCACCGACGAGATCCGCTTTGGCGACAACGACACCCTGGCGGCGCTGGTGGCCAACCTGGTCGAGGCCGACCTGCTGGTGATCCTCACCGACCGCGATGGTATGTTCGATGCCGACCCGCGCAACAACCCCGAGGCGCAGTTGATCTACGAAGCCCGTGCCGACGATCCCTCGCTGGATGCCGTGGCCGGTGGTACCGGTGGTGCCCTGGGCCGTGGCGGCATGCAGACCAAGCTGCGTGCGGCGCGCCTGGCTGCCCGTTCCGGTGCCCACACCATCATTATCGGTGGCCGCATCGAGCGTGTGCTGGACCGTCTGAAGGCGGGCGAGCGCCTGGGCACCTTGCTGTCCCCTGAGCGCGGCATGCTCGCGGCGCGCAAGCAGTGGTTGGCCGGTCACCTGCAAACCCGTGGCACCCTGGTGCTGGATGCTGGTGCCGTGCAAGCGCTGCGTCAGGCCAACAAGAGCTTGCTGCCGGTTGGCGTGAAGACTGTGCAGGGCAGCTTCCGTCGTGGCGAGATGGTGGTGTGCGTCGGCCCGGACGGTGTTGAAGTGGCTCGCGGCCTGGCCAACTACAGCGCCCTGGAGGCGCAGAAGATCATTGGTCAGTCGTCCGAAGCCATCGAGTCGATCCTTGGCTACAGCGCCGAGCCGGAACTTGTACACCGCGACAACCTGGTGCTGGTATGAGCCTGCTGAAGAGCGTAATCGCGGTGGCTGCGTGCGTGCTGCCGTTGTTGGCTGGCGCCGAAGAGGTCGGCCAGGTGTCCACCGTGTTCAAGTTCCTCGGGCCGAACGACCGCATTGTGGTCGAGGCGTTCGATGACCCTAAGGTTGAGGGCGTGACGTGCTACCTGTCACGTGCCAAGACTGGCGGCGTGAAGGGGGGCTTGGGGCTGGCCGAGGACCGGGCGGAGGCATCGATTGCCTGTCGTCAGGTCGGGCCGATCAACTTCAAGGGTGAGCTCAAAGATGGCGAGGAAGTGTTCAAGGAGCGCACCTCGCTGGTGTTCAAGACCATGCAGGTGGTGCGCTTTCTCGACAAGAAGCGCAACACGCTGGTGTACCTGGTGTACAGCGACCGCATGATCGAAGGCAGCCCGCAGAATGCGGTGACTGCCATTCCGATCCTGCCTTGGGCTCATTGATAGCCCGCGCCTACATACGCTCGGTGGTTGGACACAGGCCGTCGTACGCATCGGTGGTTGGGCGCAGGCCGCCGTAGGAGCGGGTTCACCCGCGAAAGGGCCGGGCCTGCTGGCCAATTTCCACCCGCCGTTCACCGTTGCCGCCGCCACCGTATTCGCGGGTAAACCCGCGCCTACATACGCTCGGTGGTTGGACACAGGCCGTCGTACGCCTCGGTGATTGGACACAGGCCGCCGTAGGAGCGGGTTTACCTGCGAATGGGCCGCAACGCGGCCCCGGCTATCTCAGGCCAGCTCCTCGGCCTGATCCTCACGCACAACCGCCTTCACTTCATCCAGCCGGCTGATGAACTTCCAGTCCGCCTCGTCGATGTAGATGCCGTTCGGCCCGCTGCCACCTTCCAGGTCGATCGCAACGTGCGCCGAGACCTGTGGTTTCACACTCGCCAGGATCGGTACGAAGCCCAGTTGCTGGCTGGTTTCCAGCAGTGCCGCCTGGTTGCGTTCGTCGATGTCTGCCGCTTCGTCCAGGTAGTACGGCAGGCGAATGCGCCCAGCCAGGTCACGGTCCATCAGGTGCAGCAACAGGTACATGTTGGTCAGCGCCTTGATGGTCATGGTGGTGCCGTTGGACGCCGCACCGTCGATGTCGGCGTGGATGATCGGCTGGCCATTGACCTTGGTGATCTCGAACGCCAGTTCGAACAGGTCCTTCAGGCCCAGCTGGTTGTGGTTGGCCGCCACCAGCCGTGCCAGGTACTCCTTGGCCTCTTCGTTTTTGTTGTCCTGGTCTGCACTCTGGGTCAGGTCGAAGACCGACAGGGTTTCGCCTTCTTCGTACTGGCCGGCACTGTGGATAATCTGGTCGATGTGCTTGAGCGCTTCCTTGTTCGGCGCCAGTACCACACGGAAGCTTTCCAGGTTGGACACCTGGCGCTTGTTGATCTCGCGGTTGAACAGGGCCAGCTGGTGCTCAAGGCTGTCGTAGTCGCTGCGGATGTTGCGCAGGGTTCGGGCGATGTCGGTGACCGCAGCGCGGCGTGCCTTGGCCAAGGTCAGGGCTTCGTCGGTACGGTGCGCGTAGGCGTTCACCAGCAGTTGCAGGCGGCGTTCCATGTCGTCTTCGCTGTCAAACTTGGCAACGCCTTTCAGGCGCACCTGGGCGTACAGCGCCTCGATCTGGTTGTCCACACGCTGCAGGCCTTGCCAGCTGTCCTGGTAGTCATTGAGCAGCGGCAGCAGGTTGTCCATCGAGTCGTCGATGGCTTCCATGTATGGCGTGCCGTAGGGCAGGTCGGCCGGCAGCAGCTGGCGACGGCGCAAGGCGTCTTCCAACGTGCGCTGCTTGGACTCGAGGTCGCCGAGCTGACGGCCGACCAGTTGCAACTTGGCTGACAGCTGCTGGACGCGCTCGGTGAAGGCGTCGCTGGAGCGCTTGAGTTCGTCCTGGGCCGCTTCCAGCTGCGAGAGCTGTTCCAGCTTCTCGGGCTCTTCGGCGGTGAGGGTTTGGCTACGGCGGAAGTCTTCCAACGCCTTCTGCGCGTCCAGCACTTCCTGGTACAGGGTTTCGGTCTGCGCTTTGGACGCGGAGCGGTCGGCGGCCACGGCCTGCTGGGTCTTGAGCTGCTTGAGTTCTTTTTCCAGGCGCTCTTTCTGGTCGCGCAGGGCGGCGCGGTCGGCCAGGGCCTGCAGGGCCGGTGGGTCGATGTGGGTCAGGTCGATGGCCAGGCCCGGGGCCTCGAAGCGCTCGCCCTTGAAGCCGTCCAGTACCGCTTCCAGCGATTTTACCCACAGGTCACTGTCGTCCAGCTCGATGCCGCGGTCGCCCAGCGGCAGGCTGAACAGCGCGCCGTTGAACAGGCGCATCAGGCGGTCGACGTCCTGCTGCGAGAACTCTTCGCGCAGGCGGGCATAGCTGTTGTTGTCAGCGTGGTCCAGCTGCTGCTTGACCTGCTTCAGGCGTTTTTCCAGGTCGCGTACGCGCTCGTCGAGGTCTTCGGCACTGAACTGCCGTGACTGGGCCAGGGCGCCGGCCAGCTCGTCGTGGGCGTCTTTGGCTGCCAGCAGTTGCTGCTCCAGTACCTTGACGTCATCGACCAGCGCAAAGCGGTGCTTGAGCACCGACAGCTCGCCTAGCCAGCGCTGGATACCGGTAATTTCACGCTCCAGGCGCATCAGCTCCTGGGTGCCGCCACGCTGGTCGTTCTGCAGGCGGTCCTGCTCGCCACGGTAGTGCTCGGACTGGATGACCAGCTCTTCCTTGCGCGCCATGGCGTATTCCTGCCAAGTGCCCAGCAGGGTGTCGAGCACAGGCGAAATGCGGTGCAGCTTGCCACGCAGGATGTCGCGCTGGGCCACGCCACCGGCCAGGGCCTCGACCAACGGGCCGGCAGCCACCAGGGCGTTGTAGTCCTGCTCCATGCGGCGTACGTCGCGGAAGGCTTCCTCGCACGCAGCGATGTAGTCGACGCTGCCCGAGCGCAGGCTGTGCTCGAAGGCGTCGAGGAACAGCTGCTTGAGCTTGGCGGCGGTGATCTCACGCATGTGCAGCAGGTTGATGAACAGCGCGCGGAAGGTTTTCAGGCTTTGCTCGCTGGTGGAGCGCAGCGGGATCATGGTCAGGTCCAGCGGCACCGAAGTGTGTCCGCCCACCAGCAGCCGGCGCAGTTCGTCCGGCTTCAGTTCGTAAGCCTTGATCCCCAGGCGTTCAAGGTTGGTGAACAGCTCTTTCTGACGCAGGCAGGTGTCGTTCTTCTGGTAGTGGGCCAGGTCCAGTTCGCCCTTGTAGGCGAAGAACTGGTGGCCGAAACCGCCACCCGGGCCGCGCCCTACCACACCAATCACGTGCGTGCCGTGGGGCAGGCTCAGTTCGCAAAGAATGTACGACGTGTCGCTGGCGAAGTAGAAGCGGCGCGATTGCTCAAGGCTGTACTTGCCGAAACTCATGTCCGACATACGTGCCAGGATCGGGAACTGCAGGGCATTGATCGAAGCCGATTTACCCAGGTTGTTGGCGCCGTATACCGACAGCGGGTGCTCCAGCGGGAACAGGCCAAGGCTGTAGCCGGCGGTGTTGAGCAATGCGAAGCGGCGGATGCCGTAGCGTTCCTGGCTCATGCGTCAATCTCCTGTTGCTCTTCGCGGATGGCCCGGGCCAAGGCGTCCTCTTCGCTTTCCTCGCCCTGGAAAGGCGTGAGGTCGAGCGGGTCGTCGGTACGGTTGAGTTCTTCGGCGCTTTCTTCCTCGACCAGTACCGGGGTCGGCAGCGGCAGGGCGCTGTGCAGGGTGGCGGCCAGGTCGCGGTCCTGCTGCACCGACAGGCACACATCGAGGAAGCGGTGCATGGGCGGCAGGAAGCGGTAGATGCCGCCTTCCTCATGGGCGAAGCCGAGCTGGGTCATGCGCCGCAGGATTTTTTCTTCCAGCTCGTCCACGGTCTGCACTTCGGCCTGCAGGAACAGGTCGCGGTACTTGTCCAGCAGCGAGGGCAGTTCGTCGCGACCGATGCTGCCGCCATCGAGCACGGCCATCGGGTCGCGGCCCTGGTCAGCAAGGTGCTCGACCAGGATGAAGGTGAACAGCGACAGGCGCTGCGCGGTCTTGTTGACCTGCGCGGCGGTCATGTCCGGTACGAAGTAGTAGAAACCACGGGTATCGCACACCAGTTCGAAGCCCAAGGCCTTGAACAGGGTGCGGTACTGGTCCTGGAAGTTCGACAGCTGGGCGTACAGCTCAGGGTCGCGCCGGCTGACGTGGAAGCCTTTGAACAGCTCGCGGAAGATCGGCGCGAGCTGGGACAGTTCGGAAAGATCAAGATGCATGGGCTGGGCTCGCGTTGGGTTCGGTAGGCGCGCTAGGGGCGTCTTCGCGGCTGGAGGTCAGGGCGAACGAATGCAGGCTGACCAAATGTTCCTGAGTGGTGTATTCGCGGCGGTCGAGGCGTTCGCGCTTGAAGCGCTTTTCCCGCGACAGGCGCGAGAACCAGTACAGCAGCTCGTCGGTGGCGCCTTCGGGCTCCTGCTCCAGCAGCCAGACCATCAAGTCGGGCAGTGGCAGGGCCTGTTCGCAGCGTTCGGCCATTTCCTTGACCGTGCGCGGGGCACGGGGCAGGGCGCCGGACTGGGTCTTGTGGGCTTTGGGGAAGCGCGCCGGTTTGGGCTCGAAGCGGGCCAGTGCGTAAACGTAGGCCTCGACCTGGCTGGCACTGCCAAGGAAGGTGCTTTGCGGGCGGGTGAACATCGGCATGGCCGCCTGCGGCACGGCATCGATGCCCTTGCGCCGGATCACCGACAGGGCCAGTGCGGCGCCGCGGGTCACGGCGTTGTGGCGGCGGGCTTCTTCGCGCAGCGGCAGCAGCAGTTCGCGGGCGTGGCGCAGGGTCAACTGGGCGCTGGTCTGCATTTCCAGAATGCGCGCGTGGGTGCGCAGCAGCATGTCGTCGTCGACCAGGTGGCCCAGGCGCGCCTGTTCGCCCAGCAGTTTCAGCAGCACGGTCTCGACCTTGCGTACACCCTGCTCGAAGGCGCCGTCGGCGTTGACCAGCTGGATCATCGGCTCGACGTATTCGTCCCAGGTGGCCAGCACTTCGGCATAACGCTGGCGCAGCGGAATCTGGCGGTTGCTGGTCTTGGCCCGTTCGGCCACGGCCACCAGTGCCTGCTCGTCGTTGTCGAGCTTTTTCAGCACATCGCGCACACGCATGTCGAGCAGGCGCAGCTGGCGTGCCAGGTCGTCGCTGTCGCGGTTGTCGAAGGCATCCTGGATGTGCCCGGCCAGGCGCTCCAGGTGGCGCAAGTAGGCTTCGATCTCCAGGCACAGGCCCAGCCGGTGTTCGCGGCGCAGGTAGGCGAGGAAGTCGTGGATCTGCGCGTTGAGCTCGAAACGGTTCGGGCTCTTGGCCACCGGGACCAGGATATCCAGGCGGATCCACACGTCGAGTAGCTGGGTGATGTCCTGCGGGGTGCTTTCGAGCTGCTGGCGGGCCACATGCTGGCGCAGTTCGACCAGGCTCAGGGTGCCCTGGTCGAAACGCTCGCACAGCGGCTCGATCAGGGCCCAGTGTTCGGCTAGGGCGCGCAGGACGCGCTTGGGTTCGATCATTGGCTTCGACTCGTTGCCAAGAAAAAGGGGGCGATTGTACTGCATTCGCGGGGGTGGTTTTTACCCCTTGGTCTGTAATGAGAGATAACCTTTAGGTTTGTGGGTGTATGTCGTTGTTCTAGTGGCACTCGTGAGATCGAGCGCCGCCCGCGCGGCGCATCGCGACGCAAGGCCGCTCCCACATTTGTTTCGGGCCAATCAATCCTGATTCATTGGCGCACGGTCCCTTGCTTGTCCCCCTTCGATATCGCGTCGTGCACCCAGGGGGACGCGCGCCAATGGCACAGGCATGACTGGCCAGAAACAAATGTGGGAGCAACTGTCTTGCTCAATTTCTAAAAGCTGGCGCCTGTGGGAGCGGGCTTGCCCGCGAACACGGGCAAAGCCC